>JAUMUE010000018.1 GCA_030530845.1 Limosilactobacillus sp. | reverse complement strand
AGCTGGCTTTTTTGTGTTACTTGAGTACGTGTTTTTCGATTGCGAGGCCGACACCGTCATGGTTGTTGTCTTCGGTGACGTCATCGGCAATCTTCATGGTGCCGGGGATGGAATTACCCATTGCAACACCGGTACCGGCGAATTCGATCATGGAGTCGTCGTTTTGAGCGTTACCGAGCGCCATTACTTCTGAAGGATCAATCTTCAATTCTTCACACAGACGCTTGAGGGCTTGACCTTTTGAAACAGCCTTGTTCATGAATTCGAGGTAGAAGTCTTCACTCCGAACGATGGAGAAGCGGTTCTTGAATTCTTCTGTCAGGTCGTTGTAGGCACGGTCGATGTTTTCTTTGGAATCAACCATCATTGCCTTAGCCACTACATATTCGTCACGCATCCGCGCCATCTCATCCATGGAACGGTAGCGAATTGGCATTGAAACCAGTTCTGATTCGTAAACCGTGTATGGGCTGATGTCTTGGTTAGTGGTGTAGATGTAGTCACGGGTTTCAATTTGTGACTTCACACCTTCCTTGAGACAGTAATTATTCCAGTCGGCGTAGTCTTCGAAGGTCAAACTGTAATTGACCATGACCTTGCCACTGGTAGTTTGGGCGAGGGCACCGTTGAAACTAACGACATATTCTGTATCATTGCCGGCGAGTCCAAGTTGTTCTAAGTAGGCTTGGACCCCGGTCATTGGGCGGCCAGTACATAAGACGACCTTGACGCCTTGTGCACTAGCCTTCTTGATGGCTTCGACCGTCTTAGGAGTGATCTCGCGGTTGTCGTTGATAAGTGTGCCGTCGATGTCGATTGCGACCATTTTAATTGCCATGATTATTTGTCCTCCTTGGGGTTAATAATGTGATTGTTTTTGATGTAGCTTTGGAATTGCTCGTAGATAGGTTCGAACACTTCGATATCCTGGTGTGTTTCCAGCATCTCTTTAGGGAAGAAGAAACGTTGGTCACCAGCTTCACGTCCAGACACACTAGCCACGAGGGTTGAAACCTGTGACAGCTCGATGAAATCGCCGTTTGGTTGGACGAGTTCGATCTGTGACTGGTTAATGCCATCTTGTGGATTATAGGTGTCATACGGAAGCTTGAAACTGTCATTGACTGCAGTGTAGTAGTCGCTGTTAAAACCGGCCGTCTGGATCAATTCCCGCAGCTTTGGCAGGCATTCGGCAGATTCCTTATCGTATACAGCGGACTTAAATGGCTGACGGTACAAGAAGCGACGTGAGAGGTCACTCAATACCTTATCCTGTGAGTGCGTCCAGTGGTTGAAGTAGGTCGTCAGCACACCATCATCCAATGCCAGGTAGTCATCCAGCGTGAATTTGTGATTGAAAAATGGCATCAGCATGTGGGGTGTGAAGTCTGGATCGAAGTCGTTAGGATGCTCGTAAATGTACTTCGCTCGCATCAGCAGGTGGTCCAGGATGACTTCCATGGACCTAGATACCGGGTGGAAGTAGATTTGCAGGTACATCTGTAGCCGACTGATGATGTAGTCTTCTACCGCATGCATACCGGAGATTTGGAAGGCAATTCCATTTTTGACCGGCCGCATCACGTGGAGGACACGGTCAAGGTCAAATTTTCCGTAGCTCGTGCCTGTGTAGTAGGAGTCACGCTGTAAGTAGTCCATCCGGTCCGCGTCGATCTGGCTAGAAATCATCTGAACGACCTGTTGATTTTCGTAGGTGTGATCGATGACGCTCGCAACTTGGTGTGGAAAATCTGGAGAAACCCGGCTGAGGATCTTATTGATATTAGTAGAAGGATCCGTAATTAATTGACGGGTGATCTGCTCGTGGTCGGTGCCAAAGATATGCTCAAAGGTATGTGAGTATGGCCCGTGGCCGAGGTCGTGGAGCAGGGCAGCACACAATGCGACGGGGCGTTCACTGTCATCCCACAGTCCGTCGTCTGGCTGAGTGCTTGGGTAGTTGCGTTGGAAGTAATTGCACATCTTCCGCGTAATCTCATATACCCCGAGGCAGTGGCCGAAGCGGGAGTGTTCCGCGCCATGGAAGGTAAATGAGGATGTTCCCAGTTGCTTGACCCGCCGCAAGCGTTGAAATTCCGGCGTATTAATCAAGTCCATGATGATCTGGTTATCCACTATGATTTGACCATGAATTGGATCGCGAAAGACCTTTTCGTGTACTAAATTTTCGTCATTAAAATGCAATATGCCAAGCCTCCTTAGAATAAGTACGACACAATCCGTCGCACTGGTCAGATATTGCTTTTAATATCCATTATACAAGAAAGAAGATAAGATATTTACTTATCTGGATAAAAGTATTATAACTTTCAAGGCATTTTTTAAACTTTATTTATTATTTTGTTGGGGGAAATTGAATTATGGATTTTGCACGTAAGCATCTTATGACTGATCGTGAACTTATTTCTTTTGAAAGCGAAGTTAACCGCAGAAGCAAGAATGTCGTTGTTGCTTACTTGTTGGCTATCTTCCTCGGTTCTATCGGTGCTCACCGTTACTACCTTAAGAAGATCGGTACTGGGATTGTTATGACTCTCCTTGCCGTTTTCGGTTGGATGTTATTTGTTTCTATCTTGGGTATGGAAATTGCTATCTTGCTCTTCTTTATTGATGGTATTTGGGTTATTGTTGACCTTTTCTTGATTCCATCAATTGTTAACAAGGATCGCACAAACGTTGAAAATGAAGTCTTTGCTCAAATCATGGCTGAACGTTCAATGGCTAACCAAGCACAACCAGCACAAAACGCTGACGATGCACAACAAACTCAAGCTACTACTAATACTGAATCAGAAAACAAGTAGTACATCTAAGTCATTCAGATTTTCTGGGTGGCTTTTATTATTTCTGATGACAAAAACATCGCATTTTGCCGAGATTACAGTATAATTAACGGGTAAGCAAAAAGGGAGGTGTTCCAAATTAAGAGAATCACACCAGTTCAAGTGCAATTATCGACGACGATCCGCCAAGAAGATGAAGAAAAGACCTTCACTTTTGAAGAGCAGGGGGATTTTGTCGAACTGAATGGCAAGTACTACCTCCGCTATGTGGAACATCAAAACGGTCAGGAGACGCCAGTTCAGTTCCGGCTGGATGATCAAGTTCATTTGCACCGCAATGGCGAAATGACGACCATCTTGAATTTTGATCCGATCCAGGAAACTGTGACGCGCTATCGGACGCAATATGGGGTCATTCAATTAAAAGTGGCGACCTCACGTCTGGACAAGGCAGTCGACCCAATCGAGCCATCAGGCAAGCTGGAAGTCGACTATACTTTAGCGACCGCCGGACAGGTTGTAGGAAGTTACCAACTTCAATTGCAATTTAAGGCTTAATATTGTATGATGTAGATTAGACTTTTTGAAGGGATGTGCACCAATTTGGAATTAAAGGTTTTTGACGGCCAAGACAAATCAGAACTTTCAATGGTAGAGGTGGCACACGCTATTTTGGCTCACCATGGAGAAGCGATGGCGTTTGTCGACCTTACTAATGAAATTCAACAATACTTGGGTAAGAGTGATGAGGAAATCCGGGAACGACTCGCCCAATTCTATACTGATTTGAACGTTGATGGCAGTTTTATTTCACTTGGTGACAATACTTGGGGCCTGCGGGCATGGTATCCATTTGAATCCATCGACGAAGCCACTGTCGGTGAAAATGATGACGAAGAAGATCGTCCAAAGAAGAAGCGTCGTAAGGTTAATGCCTTCTTAGCTGACTCTGATGACGACGATGACGTAATCGATTATGACAACGATGATCCAGAAGATGATGATTTGGATGATCAAGACGATGATGACGCTGAAGATGACAGCGACGATTACGATGAAGAAAACGACGACTTCAATGAAGATGACGACATCGACGACAACCTCGAAGATAAGTTATCTGAATTAGGCGATGAAGATGACGACGAGGATGATGAATAAAATCTAATCGTTTATCTTGACTATTTGCAGACGACCCTGTATTATCATTCTTGGGCGCCTGTTAAATAGGACAGGCCAAGAAGTTCGTATGAATAAGAAGCTCCCTGTTTCAATAGGAAATAGGGAGCTTTTCTTATTTACTTGACCCAATAAATACAAAAGGAGTAGAGAACATGACGAAATACATTTTTGTGACCGGTGGGGTTGTTTCATCTTTAGGAAAGGGTATCGTAGCAGCATCACTTGGTCGTTTGCTTAAGAACCGCGGATTAAATGTCGCAATCCAAAAGTTCGATCCATACATCAACGTAGACCCAGGTACCATGAGCCCATACCAACACGGTGAAGTTTTCGTTACCGATGATGGTACTGAAACTGACTTGGATCTCGGACACTACGAACGTTTTATCGACAACAACTTAAACAAGTACTCAAACGTCACTACTGGTAAGATCTACTCCGAAGTTTTGCGTAAGGAACGTCGCGGTGACTACTTAGGCCGTACTGTTCAAGTGATTCCTCACATCACTAACGCTATCAAGGACAAGATCAAGCGTGCCGGTGAAAGTACCGACGCTGAAGTTGTGATCACTGAAATCGGTGGTACTGTAGGTGACATCGAATCACAACCATTCATGGAAGCCATCCGTCAAATGCGTGAAGATGTTGGCCATGATAACGTGCTCTACATTCACACCACTCTGGTACCATACCTGCGTGCTGCTGGTGAAATGAAGACTAAGCCAACTCAACACAGTGTTCGCGAACTCCGTGGTTTGGGTATCCAACCTAACATTTTGGTAGTTCGTACTGAACAACCAATCACTGATGAAATGCGTCAAAAGATTGCTTCATTCTGTGACGTTGATGCCAAGGCCGTGATCGAATCCATGGACGTTAACACCCTCTACGAAATTCCTTTGAACCTTCAAAAGCAAGGCATGGATCAATTGGTTGTTGACCACTTTGGCCTCGATGTTCCAGTCGCTGACATGCGAGAATGGACTAACATGGTCAACCACATCGAAAACGAATTAACTGAAACTGTTCGCATCGCCATGGTTGGTAAGTACACTGACCTCCAAGACGCATACATCTCAGTTAACGAATCACTACGCCACGCTGGTTACCCAGTCAACGCGAAGGTAAAGATTGACCACTTCAACGCCGAAAACATCACTCCAGAAAATGTTGATGAAACATTGAAGGACTACGATGGTATCTTGGTTCCTGGTGGTTTCGGTAACCGTGGTGTCGAAGGTATGATTACTGCTATCAAGTACGCTCGTGAAAATGACGTGCCTTACCTCGGTATCTGCTTGGGTATGCAAACTGCCTGCATCGAATTTGCTCGTGACGTCCTCGGTTACAAGGATGCCAACTCCACTGAATTTGATCCAAATACTGAACACAACATCATCGACTTGATGGCTGACCAAGCTGACGTCGAAAACATGGGTGGTACTCAACGTCTGGGTGCTTACCAATGCAAGTTGAAGGAAGGCACTGTGGCTGCAGCTGCATACGACAACAAGTCCATGATCAGCCAACGTCACCGTCACCGTTACGAATTCAACAACGCCTTCCGTCAAGAAATGGAAGACCACGGCCTGGTAGTTTCAGGTGTTAACCCTGACCGTAACCTGGTTGAAGTTGTTGAAATTCCTGACAAGAAGTTCTTCGTGGCAGCTCAATACCACCCAGAATTCCTGTCACGTCCAAACCGTCCAGAAGGTCTCTTCGCAGCATTTGTGAAGGCCGCTGCCGGTAAGTAATTTATACTGATTTCAAAGAGAAATGGCTTAAGTCATTTCTCTTTTTTAATTTCCTTAAGATTACCTGTAAAAGCTTGTAATTTACCTAGTAATTACTTATCATGAAATACGATAGTTTATTAAATTAACTGAAAATAAATATTAAGATTAATGATTTTAAGTGAGGAAACACGGAAATGCAAAAAATGATCATTCAAGGAGGAAACCGACTATCTGGCGAAGTTACGATCGGTGGTGCCAAGAACAGCACCGTTGCTTTAATTCCAGCAGCGATTTTAGCTGATACGCCGGTACAGTTTGATACTGTTCCTGATATCTTGGATGTTCACAATTTGATGATTATTCTGGAGTCAATGAACGTCAAGTCAGAATTTAACCATGGCGTTTTAGACATTGATCCTACACAAATTGTCGAAGCTGAACTTCCAAGTAAAGCGATCAAGAGCTTGCGAGCTTCTTATTACTTTATGGGGGCTTTGTTAGGTCGTTTTCACCGTGCAACTTTGACCTTCCCTGGTGGGGATAATATTGGTCCTCGTCCAATCGACCTGCACATCAAGGCGTTTGAGACTTTGGGTGCAACGGTTAGTGAAGTTAATGGTACAGTGCACCTGGAAGCTGCTAATGGTTTACACGGTGCTCGTATCTTCATGGATATGGTTTCTGTCGGTGCGACTATTAATGCAATTTTAGCTGCTGTTCGTGCAGAGGGTACTACTGTTATTGAAAACGCCGCTCGCGAACCCGAAATTATCGATTTAGCGACTTTCTTAAACAACATGGGCGCTAAGATTCGTGGGGCTGGGACTGACACGATCCGGATTACCGGTGTCGATACTCTTCAGTCTATGAACACCCACACGATTATTGCGGACCGAATCGAAAGCGGTACTTACCTTGCCTTGGCTGCAGCCTTGGGTGACGGTGTGATGATCCACAACGTCATTCCAGAACACCTTGAATCATTCACTTCTAAGATGATTGAAATGGGTGTAGACCTGCAGATCGATAGCGATAAGATCTACGTACCTAAGACGACTTCATTCAAGCCGATCCACGTCAAGACGATGCCATTCCCTGGTTTTGCCACCGACTTACAACAACCACTGACTCCACTGATGTCATTGGCTGACGGCGATAGTGTAGTTGTCGACACGATTTACCCAAAGCGTGTTAAGCACGTACCAGAACTGCAAAAGATGGGTATGAACATCGAGGCAGATGATACCACTGGTACGATCGTGATTAAGCACACTGATAAGCTTCACGGTGCAAACGTGAGCGCCGGTGAAATTCGTTGTGGTGCTGCTTTGACCATCGCTGGTTTGATGGCAGAAGGTACTACGGTTATCACCAACGCCGGCAACATCCTTCGTGGTTATGACCGGATCGTTTGGAAGCTTAACCGTCTTAATGCAAACGTCACAATTGAAGACGATTCTTCAGTAAAAATTGGATAAGCTGTTGCGTTGATAATTAATTCGTGTTATTCTGTTAGGGTTGATTATCTATGTTTCAGGCAATGATTCATGGCAAAAGGAGCGTATTAATATGAAACAAGGAATTCATCCAGATTACCACCCAGTAGTATTTGAAGATTCTTCTACTGGTTTCAAGTTTATTTCTGGTTCTACTGCTACTTCTAAGGAAACTGTTAAGTGGGAAGACGGTAACGAATACCCATTGATCCGGGTCGAAGTTACTTCAGATTCACACCCATTCTACACTGGTAAGCAAAAGTTTACTCAAGCCGACGGTGCAGTGGACAAGTTCAACAAGAAGTACGGTCTCAAGTAAGACATACTTTTTTCAAATCAGGGCGGCGTTATGTCGTCCTTTTTTTTGAGCAAATAATTATTTAGACTGTCGTACATGTGATAGACTTAATTCGATATATGAGAAGGAGGACGTAACGTGGAAAAGAAAAAGAAGTGGAGAATGCCGGAATGGCTCCGCTGGACACTTGTTGTGATCCTGTTGGCAATTTCTGCATGCCTGATTTTCAATGAACAAATTAAGGAGCACATGGTAGATTCCTACCGGCCAACAATTTCCCGTAAGACGATTGCGAAGAACTCTAGCAAGAAGGGCAATTACGACTTTAGTAACGTTCAGGACCTTAGCCTCCAGACTGTTGCTAAGGCACGTGCTAAGAAGCAATCAATCAACATCATCGGTGAAATTACTGCCCCTGATTCACACATGACAATTCCAATTGCCAAGGGTGTCGACAACAATACGTTAGCTCTCGCAGCTGGTACCTTACGTGCAGACATGCAAATGGGGAAGGGTAACTATGCGTTAGCTGGTCACAACATGGCAAACCACAGTAAGATCCTATTCTCACCACTGTACGATCACGCTAAGGTCGGACAAAAGGTTTACATCACTGACTTGAACAAGGTGTATGAATACAAGCTGTACGAACGCAAGATTATTCAACCTACCCAAGTTGATGTGATCAATGACACGAAGAACCCAATCATCACTTTGATCACTTGTAACGATGATGGTTCAGAACGTCTGATGCTTCGTGGTAAGCTCGTCAAATCTGAATCATTCAAGAAAGCTCCAAAGGTTGTACAAAAGAACTTCAGTCAAAAGTACACCACTGGACGAAATTCATAACAATACAAAAGGCCGGGAAAAATTCCCAGCCTTTTTATATTTCACTTTCGATTTTATCTAACCACAATGGCAGTGCCCGGTGGAGGCTTTGGTATGTGTCTTCAAAACGGTGCGTGTACCATGGATCAGGAATTTCTTCGTTCTCGTGTCCAGCCACGACTTCATTAGCTAAGTGAATCTTAGCGACGTCATCGATTGGGGCCATTCGACGCAGGTTGTACATGTTCATGTTGTCCATGCAGATAATGTAGTCAGCCCACGCAAAGTCGTCTTTTGTAATTGGACGTGACACCAGACCTTCAGTTGGCAGGCTGTGGTCACGCATTGTCTTTTGCGCGCCGGGGTGTGGCGTATTGCCTTCTTCTTCACTACTAGTAGCGGCAGAATCGACGTGAATCTTATCGCTCAGTCCTTTTGCTTCTACCATTTGGCGGAACATGCTTTCTGCCATGGGTGACCGACAGATGTTTCCGAGACAGACGAATAATACGTTCATTTATATCACCTCACACTTTGTTACTTTAATGATACCGTAAGTTGTAAGCTTTTGCTAAGGAGAGGGCGGATTTATGTCTTCGTACGCTGATTTTTGGTAAAATTAAATCAACAAACCATAAAGGAGGAGTGCTTGATGGCACTATTAATTGCGATTCTGGTCATTGTTATTCTGATCGGTATCTATGTGATGATGTATAACGGCTTGGTTCAATACAAGGTTCACGCACAAGAATCTTGGAGCCAAATCGACGTACAGTTGCAACGTCGAAATGATTTGATTCCTAACCTGATTTCCACTGTGAAGGGATACAGTAAGTACGAATCTTCCACTCTGGAAAAGGTAACTCAATTACGGACAGCGATCACCAACGTACCCGCAGACGACCACGCACAAAAGATGGAAGTCTCTAACCAATTAAGTGGTACTTTGAAGACCCTGTTTGCCGTATCTGAAAACTACCCTGACTTGAAGGCTAGCGCCGAATACCAACAACTGATGGAAGAATTGAGCAACACCGAAAACAAGATTGCTTACTCACGTCAGTTGTACAACAGCACCGTGGCAGCGCTCAACGCCAAGATTCAATCATTCCCAAGTAACCTGGTCGCAAAGATGCACCACTTTACCCAAATGGAATACCTGCAAGTTCCCGAAACTGCTAAGGAAACTCCAAAGGTATCATTTGACGATTAAGGTGACTTAGATGCTTTACCAACAAATTGCACGCAATAAACGCAAGACAATCGTGGTGATGTTTGGTTTCTTCGTTCTCGTCGCTTTGATCGGAGCAGCGGTGGGTTACCTGTTCGCTGACTCCGCGATGGGTGGGGTGATTATCGCTGCCATTGTCGCACTGGTTTACATGTCTGTGATCATCGGACAGTCGACTGATGTGGTGATGGGGATGAATAACGCTCGGCAGATCACGTCAGCACAGGAGGCACCTGAGCTCTGGCACGTGGTTGAAGACATGGCGATGGTCGCACGAGTACCAATGCCCAAGGTCTATATTATCGACGACCCGAGCCCCAATGCCTTTGCGACCGGGAATAACCCGGAACACGCCGCCGTGGCAGCCACGACTGGTTTATTAGAAATCATGAATCGTGAAGAGCTCGAAGCAGTTATGGGCCACGAAATGAGTCACGTCCGCAACTACGATATTCGCTTGCAGACGATTGCTCTGGCCCTGTCAGCTGCCATCAGCGTCCTTGTCAATTTCGCCGGTAACTTCTGGTGGATTGGCGGTGGACGTCGTGATGACCGTGACAACAACTCTGCTAATGTCTTGGCGATTGTCGGTTCGATTCTCTTGATCATTCTGGCGCCTCTAGCAGCGACGATTGCTCAGATGGCACTGTCGCGAAACCGTGAATACCTGGCCGATGCGAGTTCAGTTGAATTGACCCGTAACCCCCACGGTATGATCAGTGCGCTGGAAAAATTAAAGACGGCACAACCAATGAAACACGTGTCACCTAGCAGTGCTGGATTGTACATTAGCGATCCAGAAGGTGGCCAAAAGCGTCATTGGTACACTGGATTATTCGACACGCACCCACCTCTGGACATGCGGATTAAGCGGTTAGAAGAAATGTAAACATAAGCGGACTGCAACAGATTTGTTGTAGCCCGCTTTCTCTTATCGTTTTATTCTCCATAGGGTGGTATAATTAAAAAGCTAAGCCAAAGTATCAAAAGAAGAGGTAGCTTTTCGATGAAGATGAATTTAGCAGAGATTGCTAGTGCGATCAATGCGCAAAATGAAATTGAACAATGGAAAGATGTCGAAGTAACTAGCGTATCATTCGACAGCCGCCACCTGGATTCAGGTGCGCTCTTTATTCCACTTCAAGGGGCGCATGATGGACACCAATACGTGGAGACCGCCTTTACTAATGGGGCAGCTGCTTCACTGTGGGCGAGCGATCATGAAGTCACTGACCATGACCACCCACTGCTGGTAGTGGATGACCCACTGAAGGCTCTCCAAGAGTTAGGTAAATACTACCTGCGTAAGATCAATCCACTGGTTGTTGCGGTCACCGGTAGCAACGGTAAGACCACGACCAAGGACATGATTGCGTCCATCTTGAGCACCCAGTTCAATGTGACGAAGACCTTCGCCAACTTCAACAACGAAATTGGGGTTCCTGTGACCTTGTTAAACATGGAATCCAATACGGAAGTTGTTGTGGTGGAGATGGGAATGGACCGCTTCGGCCAACTCGACTTCTTGAGCCGGTTGGTATGCCCTGACGTTGCCGTGATTACTATGATCGGTGAAGCACACATCGAATTCTTCGGTACCCGTGACAAGATCGCGGACGCCAAGATGGAGATCGCAAATGGGCTCAAAGAAGACGGTATCCTTGTGTACAACGGGGATGAACCACTGCTCAACGAACGGACCAAGGATCTCGAACAAGAGACAGTTCGTTTTGGCCGTCAGCTCGACGACGACCTATACGCCACCAGCGTTTCTGTTGGTACTCGTGCAATCGAATTCCGGGTCAATGAATGGCCAGAAGAAGTTTTTACGATCCCAATGGTGGGCGAATACAACGTCAACAACGCCCTCGCTGCCATGGCGGTCGGTAAGCAATTGCACGTGACCGCAGCACACATGAAGCAAGCGCTGGCCAATGTTGAATTGACCGAAAACCGTGCAGAATGGTTCAAGTCAAATAACGGCGCACAAATTCTCAGTGACGTCTACAATTCCAACCCAACGGCCGCAAAGCAAGTACTCGACACACTCGCTGACATGCCTACTGACGGCAAGCGGATTGCGGTCTTGGGAGATATGCTCGAGTTAGGGGATGCCGCACCACGGCTCCACGCTAGCCTGGCAGAGCACATAAATTCAGATAAAATCTCTGAAGTATACTTAGTTGGTACGCTGATGCAGAGCTTAAAGGACGCACTGGTCGCAGATGGTTACCCAGAAGAAGCCATCCACTACTACAAAGCCGACCAGCTGGATCAATTAACCAGTGACCTTGAAACTACTCTGACCGCATCAGACATGGTTTTACTTAAGGCCAGTCACGGGATCCATCTCGAAAAGGTCTTGGAAGCAATTAAAGAACAATAATGGATTACCAGTCGGACGTGGTGATTTTCACCGCCCGACTGTTCATTTATAGGAGGAAATTTTTTGAAGTTTAGCGAATTAGGATTATCACAAAGTCTGTTAAAGGCCATTAAGCGGAGCGGGTACGAAGAAGCAACCCCAATCCAAGAACAAACAATTCCAATGGTTCTACAAGGCAAAGACGTGATTGGTCAAGCCCAAACTGGTACCGGTAAGACGGCTTCATTTGGTCTGCCAATCATCGAACATGTCGACACTGATAACCCCAATATCCAAGCGATTATCATCTCGCCAACTCGTGAATTAGCCATCCAAACCCAAGAAGAATTATACCGCTTGGGTAAGG
The DNA here is from genome assembly GCA_030530845.1 of Limosilactobacillus sp. GTDB lineage: Bacteria > Bacillota > Bacilli > Lactobacillales > Lactobacillaceae > Limosilactobacillus. The sequence continues at coordinate 22,542 of JAUMUE010000018.1, read as the reverse complement.
ACAAGCACGCGCGGGTTCAAGTTGTATACGGTGGTGCTGATATCCGTCGCCAAATCAAGAACCTGAAGAACCACCCACAAATTCTGGTAGGTACCCCAGGTCGTTTGCGTGACCACATCAACCGCCACACAGTTAAGCTCGACAACATCAAGACCCTGGTCCTCGATGAAGCGGACGAAATGCTTAACATGGGATTCTTGGAAGACATCGAAGCGATCATCAAGGAAACTCCTGATGACCGTCAAACTCTGCTGTACTCAGCTACGATGCCACCAGAAATCAAGAAGATCGGTGAACAATTCATGACTGATCCGGAAACTGTTCGGATTAAGGCCAAGGAATTAACCACCGACCTCGTGGACCAATACTATGTGCGGGCACGTGACTACGAAAAGTTCGACATCATGACCCGTCTGATCGATGTCCAAGACCCTGACCTGACAATCGTCTTCGGTCGTACCAAGCGTCGTGTTGATGAATTATCACGTGGTTTGAAGGCCCGTGGTTACAACGCCGCTGGTATTCACGGTGACTTGACCCAAGATCGTCGGACTAAGATCATGAAGCAATTCAAGAACGGTGAATTGGATATCCTTGTTGCGACTGATGTGGCTGCCCGTGGACTTGATATCTCTGGTGTCACTCACGTCTACAACTACGATATTCCATCTGACCCTGACAGTTACGTTCACCGGATCGGACGTACCGGTCGTGCCGGCCACCACGGTGTTTCATTGACTTTCGTTACCCCAAACGAAATGGAATACCTCAACGAAATCGAAAAGCTGACGCGGGTACGGATGCTTCCACTGAAGCCACCATCCGCTGAAGAAGCCTTCAAGGGCCAAGTTGCCAGTGCCTTCAATGACATCGACGAATTGATCTCACAGGACTCCACAGACCGTTACATGGAAGATGCAGAACGTCTGCTGGAAACTCATGATGCCAAGAACCTGGTCGCAGCACTTCTGAACACCTTGACTAAGGAATCCGCAAAGGAAGTTCCAGTTAAGATCACGCCAGAACGTCCATTGCCTCGTCGCCGTGGCAAGCGCAAGGATTACCACGGTGGCAGTCACTACCGTCGTAATAACAACAATAACCGCCGTCGTGGCAACAACTACCGTTCACGTGGTGGCAACCGCTCAGGAAGCAGCCGTGACAATCACGGAAGCAGTCATTCCAAGCGTCACTCATTTAATATTCGTCACAGAAAAGAAAATTAAATCATAAAATGAAAGCTCTACCATTCCAAAACACTGGTAGAGCTTTCTTAATTCAATAAGTATTTTTATGAATTTTTCACAAAATAAAATGGGTTGTAATTGTTGACATGACGGCGTTTGTTGGATATAATCAATTCAAAATGATAAGAATTTCACAAACTCAAAGGAGTGTTTTTTTATGACTAAAAAAGTAGCATTAGTTACTGGTGCCGGTCAAGGTATTGGTGAAGCAATCGCCAAGCGTCTCGCTAAGGATGGTTTTGCTGTCGCTTTAGTTGCACGTCACATGGAAAACTTGCAACGTGTTGCTGACGAAATCGCTAAGGATGGCGGTGAAGCATTACCTGTTACTGCCGATGTTTCCAAGCGCGATGAAGTTTTCGCAGCCGTAGAAAAGACCATCGACAAGTTTGGTGACTTCCACGTTATCGTTAACAATGCCGGTGTTGCTCCTACTACTCCAATCGACACTGTTACTGAAGACGACCTTGACTTCGTATACAAGATCAACGTCAACGGTACTATCTGGGGTATCCAAGCCGCTCACGAAGCATTCAAGAAGTTAGGCCACCCAGGTAAGATCATCAACGCTACTTCACAAGCCGGTGTTGTTGGTAACCCTAACTTGACTGTTTACTCAAGCTCCAAGTTCGCTATTCGTGGTATCACCCAAGTTGTTGCCCGCGAATTAGCTGAAGAAGGCATCACTGTGAACGCCTTCGCACCTGGTATCGTTAAGACTCCTATGATGTACGACATCGCCCACAAGGTTGGTCAAAACGCCGGTAAGGACGACGAATGGGGTATGCAAACATTCGCTAAGGACATCGCTCTTAAGCGTCTCTCAGAACCAGAAGATGTTGCCAACGCCGTAGCATTCTTAGCTGGCCCAGACTCAGACTACATCACTGGTCAAACTCTCGAAGTCGATGGTGGTATGCAATTCCACTAGGATCGAGTTCCTATCAATCTCAGCTCGACAGGTTTATCCTGCCGGGCTTTTTTTGTGCACGCAAAAAGGACTAACCGCAATGATTAGTCCTTTGATACTACTTGTTCAGTTGTGACTTGAACTGGTCTAAGTTGTTTTGAGTAGGGTTGAGGTTCATCCATTCCGAACTCAAGAACTTATCGCTAAGCTTGTAGCTGGTCTTGGTGTTTTTGTCATTGATGAAGGCGCTAGTAACCTTATCAAACTTAACCCAACCGGCCCAACCGATGTGGATGGTATCTTCCATGAATGCTGGCTTGTTGCCGTCGTGTGAAAGGTCCACAACGTTGTTAAATCCTTGTTCGTGTAATTGGAACTTGATCTTTTCAACTGAGCTGTAGTACATATTCATGTCCAATCCGGTGAACCGTTCCCACTTTTCGTTAACGGGTGGGATAACGAAGAGGACGTCTGAATTGGTCCTGGCAAATTCGTGGAGAACAACTTGTAAGTCACCGTATTCAGGAGACTTAGTGTAGTTGAAGTTCTTTTGTGAACCGGCAAGTTCCTTTTCATGACCCTTGATTCGTTGGTTGTAGAAACTGTCCTTTACGCTAAATGGATTGTTGGAAGTGCTGTGCTTACCAATCTTAATCGCACTTTGGTAAAGCTTGTTGTAGTTGTAAGCCTTAGGTAAACGGGATACGTTAGGAAGAATGTGCTTTTGGTAGTTCTGATCAATTTGGAATTCAGAGAAAAGCGTATCTTCATGTTGTAAGAGGTTAACCCGCGTATTGATAACAAAGTGGTCCCAGCTGCTTAAGGACTTACCCTTCGCGATCTTTTCAGCTGCAACACCGACAGTACCGTCAGTACCGATCAGCTTGATCAGACGTTGGGCAGTATAACGGTCGTAAGGTGACTTCGGATTTGCAGTTTGCAACCAAGTCAGGTTAGCGTATGAACCGTTGTAGAACTTAAAGGCTGGTTGTAAAACACCCTGTGCAGTAAACCACTGTGGAGAAATGATGTATACCGCCTTACGTCCCTGCATTTCCTTTGCCATCGAATTGATGTTGAAGAATTGAGGGAGTGATTGGGTACCGCGTGAACCAAAGAGGAATGGGGTGTAGTTATGGTAACGCTGGGCCATAACTGAGGGGTGGAAGCGGTCCATCCGGCGCAGTTCACTTGAACCAAAGAATGGTACGAAGTTGACTTGCTTATCACTCAGCGCTTGCTTCTTGATCGATTGGTTCTTGAAGATGACGGCGCTAAGTGAAACAGCTGCTTGCCGTTCCATCTTAGTACTATGGTTGTTCTTAATTGGTAATGAGAACACGACGAACACTAAGACGAATGCCAGGATAACAGGGCCGAAGATGGACCACAGTTTCCGGCTGTTATGCATTTTGAAGCTCCTTTACCCGTTGTTCGATCTTTTCAACAGTGTTCCATTGTTCACGGTCGAATTCAGAAACGGGAACTTGGATGTCGAAAGTGTCTTGGAGAGATAAAAGCAAACCAACAGTAGCCATTGAATCTAAGAGACCACTGTCAAAAAGGTTTTGTGATGCATCACTGAAGTCTTCAGCGTCGCGACCAGTTGCTTGGGATAAAAGATCGATAATTTGTTCTTGCATAATTAAATTCCTCCTAGAATTAGTGTGGTTGACCGAAGAAGAAGGTGTTCAGGAAACCACTGAAAATAAGAAATGTAAACATTACAAAGTTGAATGTAACAAAGATGGCAACAGCTTCTGTCCACTTGTTGTGTGGCATGTTCTTGAGGTGCTTGCGCTTGTAACGTAACCACCAGTCATTGACTACCAGTGCTAACCCGTGGATAAAACCGTAGAGGATGTAGTACCAGGTAATCCCGTGCCAGAATCCCATCAATACCATATTAAGCATGTATGCGACAGAAGACAAGGTATTCCGATTCTTGAACCACCGCTTCTTGGTTGCCAAAAAGACGAACCGCATGAAGATGTAGTCACGGAACCAGAAGGACAGGCTGATGTGCCAACGATTCCAGAATTCCTTGATGTTCTTGGACTTGAATGGTTGGTCAAAGTTCATTGGTGACTTAACGCCCATGAAGTATGAGATGGCCACGGCGAACAGTGAGTAACCGGCGAAGTCGAAGAAGAGGTAGAAACCGTATGAGTACATTACTCCGAGCATTTGCCATGAGAAGACATTGTGTTCTCCCAAGGCAAGGTGTTGGAAGTAAGGGTAGATTTGTTGACCGAAGAAGTATCCGATCACGAACTTGTATAAGAAACCAAGGAAGAGGTAGAAGATCCCCTTGTTAACCAAGGCTAAGTAGTCGTCGCGTTCAGGAACTTTTTCGTAGTCTTTTGAGAAACGACGGTAGCGGTCAATTGGACCAGATGTGATGGTTGGCATGAAGAGCAGGAAGCGGATGAAATGCCATGGAGATAATTCCTTGACCATTCCGTCCCGTGTTTCGATAATCGTACCCACCGCACGGAATGTCAGGTATGAGATACCCAAGAATCCGAGCAGGGAGTTGTGACCAACCATCGCAGGTGTCAACTTGACAATCGCAAGTGGCAGGACCGACAGAAATGCCGTGAAGTAAAAGACTAAGCTAGAGTTGTTTTGTTGACGGTAACGACAATAAAACATCACCAGCAGAGTTTCAAAGATCACGTAGCAAATCAACGAGATCCCTTGAGGTACGTTTTGTCCATCAAACATCAGGAAGATGAAGATGAAACTAATCAGTGCTTCGTACCAGCTGAAACGCTTGCCGAAGTACAGGCCGATCCCCAGTGGCAAAATGGCAAGGATCAAGTAAATGAAGTAGACTGGGGTGCCATATGCGCTAAAGCTTGGTAAGGTAGAGAGCCAATCCAACATTATTGGTTAGCCTCTTGGATCATTTGTTTAACTGCAATCTTGCCATTTGCAGACATTGGGAAGCTGTCCCGGTAAACAAATTGAGTTGGCATCATGTATGGCATGATTTGGTCCTTCAAGCTTTCGCGGATCTGCTTCGTTAATTCCGCTTCGTCTTCAGGCTGTTCTTTAGGAATAACCGCACCGATTAAGTGAGTAACCTTACCATCCTTATTGTACTTAGGAAGGGCGACAGCTTGCTTGATGTATGGACTCTTTTCGAGGCTGGCACGTACTTCGTCAAGTTCGATCCGGAAACCGTGGAGCTTGATTTGGAAGTCCATCCGTCCCTTGTGGTGGAGGAGTCCGTCTTCGTCCAGGACACCCGCATCACCAGTCCGGTAAGCAGCTTGGCCATCGATTGTGAAGAATGACTTGGCGGTCTTTTCAGGGTTGTTCATGTAACCATGGGCAACACTGTCACCAGCAATCACGATTTCACCTTGAACGCCAGCTTCTTCAACCTTCTTGTCGTCATCCCAGATAGAAAGTTCTACACCAGGCTTAGCGTAACCAACTGGGAGACGGTCATTGTTTTCGACAACTTCTGGTGTGATTTCGATTTGGGAAACCGCAACAGTCGCTTCAGTTGGACCGTAAGTGTTGAAGATCCGTGCGTGTGGGAACCGTGTTTGCAAGTTCTTTGCAGTCTTCACAGTTAATTCTTCACCACAGAAGAGGAAGTGAGTCAGGTTGCTCATGTGTTCTTCGTTAAAGGTTGGGCTGAGCATCAGCATGTCCGCAAATGATGGCGTACCAACAAAGACGTTGAGGTCAAGTGATGGCAGCGCAGTGAACAGCTTACCGAAGTTTTCTACGACATCATGAGGGATCGCCTTGATCGTACTTGCACTCATCAAAGCAGGGTACAGGTACATGTTGGAAAGGTCGAATGAGTATGGTGGTTGACCAAGGTAGTTGACCTTTTCAGCGATTTCGAATTCGTCGCCTAACATCCAGTTGGTGAAAGTGACCAGGTTGTCGTGACTGACTTGGACACCCTTAGGAGAACCGGTCGTACCAGAAGTAAAAAGTACGTATGCCAGGTCGTCTCCGGAAACGGGGTGTTCGTTCAATGGTGCGTCGGTTGCGAATACCTTAGTGAGTTGATCCAAGTCAACAACCGGAGCGCTCAGAGTCAAGTTGGCGGCTGGGAAATCATCAATTGCTAGTACCATGCTTGGCTTACCAGTATCAAGAATTGATTGAATCCGTGGTAATGCGGAATCAGATGACACAGGGATGTAGGCGTGACCGGTCTTCAGTGATGCCATAAAGCACATCAACATCTCGACTTGGTGGTCACCGAAAACAAGAATTGGACTCTTGTCAGGTAATGCTTGCTGATCCAGCCATGCAGCCAGGTGATCAGCGTTAGTTTTCAATTCGCCGAAACTAGTGGTTTTACCCATTTCGTCATAAGCGATTAAATCTGCGTTTGTAGTTGCAACTTCATTAAAAGCTGAAACAAGATTTGTAAACAATTTTTCGTTCCTCCACGTTAGAATTCATTGTAAATAAACGGTTCTTGACCAGCTCCGTAGTACCCGTAAAGGTAAATGACCAGAAGCAAGATCACAAAATACAGAATCGTTTTCAAGATGAACTTTAGTGTGGGATGATTCTTAATGCTTAAGTTAAAGATCAGAATCACTCCTTTCGTTTATCATAAAATACCACGAATCGCATAAAATTGTAATTGCGCGAAACGCTTACCTTCTATAAACGTTAAAATTATATATCAAATTTGTTCAAAAATGAATGTATGAAAGGTCATTATTAAGGTAAAACTTAAAATCTTATGTGTAATACGTGTATAATTTTGTTAGAATGTAGTCCGACAAATAATATATACGAAGAAAGTGATAAAAATGATTAGTGGTCGACTAAGAAATACAGAATATATCGTTAACTTGCGTGCTTTGGAAAATAACATTAAGGCACAAAAGGCGGTTTTACCTGCTAATAGTAAAATTTTTGCGGTAGTAAAAGGCAACGCGTACGGTCACGGATTGGTTCCAGTGGCTCAGGCAGCCTTGCGTGCAGGTGCAACGGGGATGTGTGTCGCAATCCTCGACGAAGCGCTGGAATTGCGGGACAACGGCATTGACGATACTGTCCTCGTCCTCGGTATCACACCGGTAGAAGTGGCTAATGTCGCAGCGCAAGCGGGTGTTTCGCTGACGGTCGGTTCTGTTGATTGGATCGAACACTACCATGAATTGGCCCAACAATTCCCTTGGAAGAAGCCATTGAAGGTTCACCTCGGCGTTGATAGTGGTATGGGACGGATTGGTTTTACCGACATCGCAGAATTTGATAAGGCTGCTAAGATGCTCCGTGAATACCCAGAATTTGAGTTTGAAGGGATGTTTACCCACTTTGCCACTGCCGACAGCGCTGACCATTCATACTTTGACACCCAGTACGATCGCTGGGAAAAATTCGTGGACAGCTTAGACGAACTGCCACCATTTACTCACATGGCCAACTCTGCAACAGGTCAATGGCACCGGGAAAAGATTACCGCAAATACTGTCCGGATGGGGATCACCATGTACGGCTACAATCCTTCCGGAACAGAATTGCCATTTGACTTTGATCTGCAACCAATCGGCACACTCAAGACTGAAATGGTCTTCGTCAAGAAGTTGGAAAAGGGCCGTTCCGTATCATATGGTGCGACGTACACTGCCGACCAGGACGAATGGCTGGCAACCTTGCCAATCGGGTACGCTGACGGCTACCCACGTTGCATGACCGGTTTTAAGGTGCTAGTTGACGGACAATTCTGCCCAATCGCCGGACGCGTCTGCATGGACCAAATGATGATCCGCTTACCTAAGTACTACCCAGTTGGCACACCCGTTGTCTTGATGGGACAATCAGGCGATAATAAGATTACGCCAGAAGAAATGGCAGAACGTGCGGGTACCATCAATTACGAAATCTTGACTAATTTTAACAACCGGGTTCACCGGACATATCATTACTAAAAAATGAGGCTGAAATTTCAGCCTCATTTTTTTAGAATCGTGTTCGTAAATCTTGAATTTCTGTTACTTCAAACCCGGCTCTTGTCAGTCGCTTGACGATCTTGTTGAGCTTCTTTTGATCAACATCGGTAGGAAGAGTGAACAAGATCCGCTTGATGTCACTGTGTTCAGGGTCAAGCGACAAGACGTTAACGATTTGACAGTAGTGTGTGATGGCCTTGCTGGCGGTGAGCAGTGAGCCACGGTGATCGGGTACGCAGACAGTCAGGACGTAACTACCATGGTTGACGTTCCAACCTTCCGCTAACATTTCCAGCATGGCGTTGTGCGTGATAATGCCGTAAAACTTGTGATCTTCATCCAAGACCGCAATGTAAGGCAAATCTCTCATCGTGAAAAAGACGGCGAAGAATTGTGACTTAATAGAAACAAACTTCGTGGCATTTTTTAATAATTCCGTCACGGGTAATGACATGTCACCACCACGGGACTTATGGCGGTAAAGATGCATCCGGTAGATGTTACCGCGGAAAATTTCTCCTGTTTCGTCAAGCACGGGAACACACCGGTAACCAGTGTCTTCAAGGACTGACAACGCTTCTTCAAGTGATGCAGTCTCAGGAAGTGTAATCACTTTGTCTTTCTTTTTAATTAAAGAACCAAAAATCATGGTGTTATACCTCAGCTTCGAATAATAATTATTTATATTTTACCATATTCTAATGAAATTTTTAGAAAAATCATTCAGATTAAGAGGCAAATATTTTAGTTTTCAAATTATCTACTGTATAATAGTAACGATTATCGCTGGACGGGAGGAGCTTCCGTGCGGCCTTTTTGCATTAAATCCGCGTGAAGGGATGGAAATAAAAATGAAGATGATTGTTGGATTAGGAAATATCGGTACCCGCTACGATGAGACCCGTCATAACACTGGTTTCATGGTGCTGGATCAATTGGCGCGCGATTACCAACTCGGTGCCTTTTCTCACCTCAAGCAAGAGGCGGTTGCTGTAACAGGAGTGATCGCTGGCGAAAAGGTGATGTTAGTGAAGCCAACCACGTTTATGAACGAATCAGGACGTGCAGTTGGTCCGCTGGTTGATTACTACGATATCGATATGGACGACTTAGTAATTGTCAGCGATGACTTAGATATGCCAGTTGGCAAGGTGCGCTTGAAGACTCATGGTGCTTCAGGTGGACACAATGGATTAAAGAGCATCATCAACGCATTGGGCACCAAGGAATTTAACCGTGTCAAGGTCGGCATTGACCACCCTAAGCACGGTACGGTTGTCAGCCACGTGCTCGGTAAGTTTGATAAGGACGAACGCCCCGCATTTGACGATGCCGTTGAAGTAGCGGAACACGCATTGGAAGATTGGATCAAGGGTGAAGATTTCTCCAAGCTGATGAATGATTATAACTAGATTAGAGAGGACGACGAGCTGTGCGCTTAGACAACTTTATTGAAAAAACAGGTGAATTCAAACAACTGGTCCAGAAGTTGGATACCGGTAAGCGCCAGCTGATTACGGGAATTTCCGGTTCGGCACGGACGTTATTGTTTGCTGGACTTTTAGAAACTCACAAGCAACCGATCCTGGCCGTGACCGATAACCTGACTCACATGTCTGAGCTTGCCGATGATCTCGGTGACTTAATCGGTGAAGACCGGGTCTTTCCTTTCCCAGTCGAAGAAGTGCTGGCTGCTGAAGTGGCGACGAGTTCACCTAACTACCGCCTGCAACGGGTTGAGGCCCTGCATGCGCTGACGAGTGGCAAGCCCGTTGTTGTGGTGGCATCGGTGGCGGGGATGCGGAGAAATATTGTCGCACCCGAATTCTTCGCCCAGTCAACTCTCAACGTTAAAGTTGGCGGTGACCTGGATCCTGAGAAGGTACGCAACCGCCTGAGTTCAATGGGTTACCAGTTCCAAAAGATGGTTTTGCGCCCCGGTGACTTTGCGATCCGTGGTTCAATCATCGACGTGTATGCTTTGAACACTGATAACCCCGTACGGATTGACCTTTTTGATACGGAAGTCGACTCACTGCGGTACTTTGATGCCAGCACGCAAAAGAGTATCGAAAATGTTGCGGAAGTTGATATTCTGCCGGCAACTGATTTGATCTTGCCACCTAGTGAGTTTTCACGGGTGACTGAAGCGGTGACGGGAGAATACGAGAAAATTAAGAAACAGCTAGTGGACGGGGATGAAGATATCATTCAGCAGGTCAACAACCGCTTCAACCCGATCATTACAGCCTTAAATGACCACCACCTGCCAAATGAAATGTTGGAATTCGGTGACCTCTTGTACCCTGAACGTCACTCACTGCTAGACTACCTGTCAAATGATGGGGTGCTTTACCTCGATGACTTTACCCGTCTTAAGGACAGCGCCGAACAGCAAGCCACCGAAGAAGAGGGCTGGTTGGAAGATAAGGTGAAATATCACCAACTGACAGATGTGCCAACGCTCGGTAATGATTTGGTAGGGACGATCAAGGGGGATCACCACGCCCAGTTATTTGGTGCGCTCTTCAAGAAGGGCCACGGTAGTTTTCGTTTTGACCAACTGGTAGAACTCACCAGTAGACCAATGCAGCGGTTCTTCGGCCAGATGAATTTACTGAAAACGGAACTGCAACGGTGGATTGACCAAGGCCAAACGATCGTCCTTATCGCTAGTGGACAGGAACGACGTAAGCAAATCGCCCAAACGATGACTGACTTTGAAATTCCGGCAATCGAAACCGACCTCGATGGGCTACAAGTTAACACGGTACAACTGGTGGCGGGGAGCCTGAATAATGGGTTCGAACTGCCAGCAGCCGGGTTAGTAGTGATTACCGAAAGTGAAATGTTCAAGCAGGTCAAGAAGCGGCGTCACCGTCCACAGAAATTGGCCAACGCGGAACGGATTAAAAGTTATACGGATCTGAAGCCAGGTGATTACGTCGTCCACGTCAACCACGGGATCGGGATTTTCTCCGGAATCAAGACGATGGAAGTTGACGGCGTGCACCAAGACTACATGATCATCAACTACCGCAACAACGCCCAGATTTATGTGCCAGTCACCCAGCTCAACCTGGTGCAAAAGTACGTTTCATCCGAATCCAAGACGCCCCACATCAACCGTCTCGGCGGTAACGAATGGGCGAAGACGAAGAAACGGGTCGAATCAAAGGTGGAAGATATCGCCGATGAACTGGTCGACCTCTACGCCAAACGAGAAGCTGCCAAGGGTTATGCCTTCCCGGAAGACGACTACCTGCAGTCACAGTTTGACGACAACTTCCCGTACAACGAAACGCGGGACCAACTGCGCTCAATCAATGAAATCAAGCGTGACATGGAAAAACCACGGCCAATGGATCGGCTGCTGGTCGGGGATGTCGGCTATGGTAAGACTGAAGTTGCAATGCGTGCGATCTTCAAGGCGGTTTCAGGCGGGAAGCAGGTTGCATTCCTTGTTCCAACCACCGTTTTAGCACAACAGCACTTCGATACCCTGAACAAGCGCTTTGAAGGTTTCCCTGTCGAAATTGCGCTGATGTCTCGCTTTAAGACCAGCAAGGAACTGAAGGAAACGGAAAAGGGGTTGAAAGATGGGACGGTCGATGTCGTTGTCGGTACCCACCGGATTTTATCCAAGGACGTTGAATTTAATGACCTTGGACTGGTGATTGTCGATGAGGAACAACGCTTTGGGGTTAAGCACAAGGAGCGGTTGAAGGAACTGAAGAATAACGTCGATGTCTTGACTCTGACCGCGACGCCAATCCCTCGGACTCTGAACATGTCGATGCTCGGTGTCCGTGACTTGTCAGTTTTGGAAACACCACCAGCGGGACGGTTCCCAATTCAAACGTATGTAATGGAACAAAATGCCGGTGCGATCCGCGATGCTATCACACGTGAAATGCAACGTGGGGGCCAAGTCTACTACCTTCACAACCGGGTAGGCGACATCGAGGAGACCGTTATGAAGCTCCAGGAGTTAGTTCCAGAGGCTTCGATTGGATTCATCCACGGTCAAATGAGTGAAAACCAACTGGAAACGGTCCTCTATGATTTTATTCAGGGCAACTACGACGTCTTAGTGACAACCTCGATCATTGAAACTGGGGTCGATATTCCCAACGTCAACACACTCTTCGTGGAAAACGCGGACCGGCTCGGATTAGCACAGCTCTACCAAATTCGGGGACGGATCGGCCGGAGCAACCGGGTGGCCTACGCTTACTTCATGTACCAACCAAATAAGGTGCTGACGGAGCTAGGAGAAAAACGGTTGGCGGCCATTCGTGACTTCACTGAATTAGGATCTGGATTTAAGATTGCGATGCGGGACCTGTCAATCCGTGGTGCCGGGAACATTCTCGGTAAGCAACAACATGGGTTCATCGACTCGGTGGGTTATGACCTCTACTCGTCAATGCTGAGTGAGGCCGTGGCCAAAAAGCAGGGAAAGAAAAAGACTGCCAGCTCCGATGCGGAAGTCGAACTCAACGTGGAAGCGTACCTGCCTGATGAGTATGTCAGTGACCAACGCCAAAAGATCGAGCTCTACAAGACGATTAGGCAAGCAGAAGACGACGAAGAGCTGTTGGATATCCAGGGTGATCTGATCGACCGCTTTGGTGACTACCCAACCGCCGTCGCCAACTTGCTTTTGATTAGCAAACTGAAGAAGCACGCTGACGAAGCAATGATGTCATCGATCAAGCAACAACGTGACAACATCATGATCACCTTCACGCCCGCCGGTAGCCACTTAATTAAGGCACCTACAATCATTAAATTGTTGGCGGACACCCGCTTCAAGGCCACACTCGGTGAAGACAATGGCCAGGTCACGGTTCGTTTGATTATCCAGCCAAAGATGACCACAGCAGACTGGCTCAACCAGCTAGCTAAGTTCGTTGCGGGCCTGAGTGATGCAATCATCGAAGAGCAATCTGACAAAGTTAAAGAATAATGGAGGAAATTTATGCGTTTAGACAAATTTTTGAAGGTTTCACGGATCATCAAGCGCCGGTCCGTAGCAAAAGAAATCGCAGACCAGGGGCGGATCCTGATCAATAACCTTCCTGCCAAGTCTTCTAGCAAGGTTAAGGAAGGCGATGAATTGACAATTAAGTTCGGAAATAAAACCGAAACGATCAAAATCAATCGAATCGTTGAAACCACCAAGAAGAGCGAAGCGGAAGATATGTACGAGATTATTGAAGAAACCTACGCTGAAAATTTTGCGGAAGATTAGGAACTTTCATATCAATAATTAAGAAATAATATGGAAAATAATTTAGTAGATTGTTATACTTAACCTGTATTAATGAGTAAAGTGAGGGGGACAATATGCAAAATAATGGTGCTAACAAAGTGTCACAGCTTGATACGCCTTATGTGAAGCGCTTTTCAGCTGATCAAAAGAGACGCCAAACACGTAAGAAACGTGTCAAAATTTTTCTTTCATTATTTCTGATCTTGTTCCTCGGATTAAGTATTGCGATCTGGCGCGACCGGGCTTCTCTGGCTCAGGCCAACGACAATATTGCGAAAACCCAAAAGCAGCTTGATGATCAGCACAATAAGAGCAAAGAATTAAAGCAAAAGATCAAGCTGTTACACAATCCCGAATACATTCAACAGGTGGTTCGGGCCAAGTATAACTACACTAAAAAGGGCGAAACTGTATATAATTTAGATAACTAGTTACTTTTCAATTCGTCATTATGTTATACTCATTAAAAATTAATTTTAAAATTAAGATGACTCGGAGGATCTATTAGTTTCATGGCAATTGAAGTGGGAGCAAAAGTTTCCGGCAAAGTTTCAGGAATTACCAATTTTGGTGCATTTGTTGACTTAGATGACAACCAAACAGGATTGGTTCATATCAGTCAAATTTCTGACAATTATATTAAGGACGTTCACGACGTCTTATCTATTGGGGATGAAGTTACTGTTAAGGTTACTGAAGTTGGCGAAAACGGCAAGATTGCTTTATCAATGAAGGCAGCTGCCCCTCGCGAACATAAGGAAAACCGTGAAAAGTCTTTCCATGGTGATAACAAGCGTAACTTCCACCATGACAACCGAAACAAGGATTTCCATGGTCACCAAAACAACAGCCGCGGTGGATTCGGTGGTGCACAACGCAACCGTAATTCTCGCCCATCACAAGACTTTAATGATATGCTGGCAGGCTATCTCAAGGAAAGTGAATCACGTCTTTCCACGCTGAAACGCCAAACTGACGGTAAGCGCGGTGGTCGTGGTGGCCGGCGGAGCTAGTCGATTGACTACTCTATATGAAAGATTTAAGCGACACCTGCAAGGGGGTCGCTTTTTTAATCACTCGGCCACCATTATCGTTGCGGTTTCTACCGGTGTCGATTCGATGGTCCTCTTACACCTCTTAATGAGCCTGCCAGAAGAGGAACGACCACGAATTGTTGTGGCACACGTGAACCATGAATTGCGGGAACAAAGCACCCAGGAAGAGAACTTTATTCGCCAATTTTGTGAACAGCACCAATTGATATTGGAGGTTGCGCACTGGGACGGGGATGAGCATCCAGAAGTGGGTGTGGAAAATGCGGCCCGCAGATTCCGCTATCAATTTTTTGAACAAGTGATGGCCAAGTACCAGGCATCCGTCCTTGTCACGGCACACCACCAAAACGACCTGGCTGAGACGATGCTGATGAAACTCGTCCGTGGTGGTCAAGTCACCCAATTGATTGGGATTGCTGACCGGCGGAAGTTTGCTGACGGGATCCTGGTGCGTCCGCTTCTGCCGTTTTCTAAGCAGGAACTAGTAGAATACGCACAGGAGCAGGGAATCAAATGGTACGAGGATGAGTCCAATGCTGATTTGACAATCGCCCGCAACCGTTATCGGCACGAGATTATTCCACGATTGGAAAAAGAAAATCCTAAGTTGTTGGACCACCTGACTGAGTTTCACGATCAGCTCACTGACGTTATGGACTACCAGAAGTTGGCGCTCGACCGGCAAATGGCAGAACTGGTCGAGGGTGACCGATTCCAGATCGATCGTTGGCACAAGCTGTCACCGCTGGAACAAAGGTTGGTGTTCACTCACTGGCTAAAGATGCAAGTGAAGGATCTTAAACAATCCTTAGTTTCTGAAATCATTGCGGTGCTTAATGATCGTCAGACCCCGCAGCAAAAGATTTCGTTACCGGAGCAGAAAATTTTTGTGAAGGAATATAACGATTGTTTTGTTCAAACTAATGAAAAAATGAGCGTGAAGGACCAAATTTTATCATCGTCTGTGGTAGAATTAGGCCAATGGTATCTCGTAAATGACCAACAAAAATTGAGAATCTCGTTGACCGCAGATGGTTTCTCTGAGGGAGATCTTCTGCAGGAAATGTGGCTTTCACCAGACCAATTTCCACTCACCATCCGACCCTGGCAAGCTGATGACGTCATTAAGTTAAAAGACGGCGGCCAGCAAAAGGTACGGAGGGTGTTGATTGACCAAAAAATGCCGAATGAAGACCGCAATCGCCAAATGGTATTGGTAGATCCTAAGGGTACGGTGGTCTGGCTAATCGGTAGAAAGTGGAGTTGGTTTACACGACCAGAAGGATTCCAAACCCTCTGGCGCAAGGTGATAATAGGGATACACGAGGATAAGTAAGGAGTTTTAACATGAACAACGATATTGCAAAAGTCTTGTATACAGATGAGCAAATCCAAAAACGAATTGGTGAATTGGCCGACCAATTATCAGAAGAATACAAGGACAAGAATCCGCTGATCTTGTGTGTCCTGACTGGAGGCGTACTCTTCACAGTTGACCTGATCAAGAAGATGGACATCATGGCCCAAATGGATTTCATCGACGTATCCACTTACTTCGGTGGTACTGAAACGACTGGTGAATTAAAGCTGATCCACGATATGACTGCTGACGTAAAGGGACGCAACGTCTTGATTACCGAAGACATCGTGGACAGTGGTCGGACACTCCAATACATGATCGACTTACTGAAGTCCCGTGGTGCAAAGAGCGTCAAGACTGTTTCCATGCTCAACAAGCCTGAGGGACGTGAATTCGACGTCAATGTTGAATATTACGGTTTCTTGGTTCCAAACGAATTCTTAGTTGGATACGGACTGGACTACAAGGGTTACTACCGCAATCTTCCCTACGTCGGCGTTTTGAAGCCATCCGTATATAGCGAAAAATAAGCACTAGCTAATAATGGTCAACAATGGTCAAGTATGCTATCATAGTTGAAACAATTATTTGATGCTGGTAGATAGGAGGTTGTTATGAACAACAATCGTAAAAACAATAATTTTACTCATAACGTTCTCTTCTATGCCGTGATGTTCCTGTGCATTATGGGAATTGCCTACTTCTTCTTTGGTGGCAACCAATCAAGCGGTCAAAGCAAGAATATTTCCCAAAGCGAGTTCATTACCGAGCTGAAGAGCAACAAGGTAAAGAGCGTTCAACTTCAGCCTAATGGTGGGGTCTACACTGTTTCTGGTACCTACCGCAAAGCTCAATCCAACAAGACCAGCTCAACTGGTGGCTTTGCGATTGCACCACAACGAAATAAGGTTACCCAATTTCACAGTTCAGTGCTTGAAAGTGACGTGACTATTAGCCAACTGCAAAAGTATGCTAACAAGCACAACGTAAAGGTAAGTACAAAGCCTGAAGAATCAAGTAGCATTTGGATGAACTTATTATTAACGTTCCTTCCATTAGTTATCATGATCTTCTTCTTCTACATGATGATGGGTCAAGCTGGCCAAGGTGGTGGCGGCGGTGGCCGTGGCATGATGAACTTTGGTAAGACCAAAGCCAAGCCTGCTGACGCCAAGAACAACAAGGTCCGTTTCTCAGACGTTGCTGGTGAAGAAGAAGAAAAGCAAGAACTTGTCGAAGTTGTTGAATTCTTGAAGAACCCTAAGAAATTCACTAAGTTGGGTGCCAAAATCCCATCTGGTGTTCTCTTAGAGGGTCCTCCAGGTACTGGTAAGACCTTGCTTGCCAAGGCCGTAGCCGGTGAATCTGGAGTTCCATTCTTCTCCATTTCTGGTTCTGACTTCGTGGAAATGTTTGTCGGGGTTGGTGCTAGCCGTGTTCGTGACTTATTCGACCAAGCTAAAAAGGCTGCTCCTGCAATCATCTTCATTGATGAAATTGATGCAGTTGGTCGTCGCCGTGGCAACGGTATGGGCGGTGGACACGATGAACGTGAACAAACACTGAACCAACTGCTTGTTGAAATGGATGGTTTCCAAGGTGACGAAGGTATTATCGTAATGGCCGCTACTAACCGTTCCGATGTCCTCGATCCCGCCTTGCTCCGTCCAGGTCGTTTTGACCGGAAGATCCTGGTTGGTCGTCCTGACGTTAAGGGTCGTGAAGCTATTCTCCGTGTTCACGCGAAGAACAAGCCACTGGCCGATGACGTGGACTTAAAGGAAATCGCCAAGCAAACTCCTGGTTTCGTTGGTGCTGACCTTGCTAACTTGCTTAACGAAGCGGCATTATTGGCTGCTCGTCGTAACAAGTCCGAGATTGACTCAGCTGACTTAGATGAAGCTGAAGATCGTGTTATCGCTGGTCCAGCTAAGCATGACCGGGTTCAATCCGAACAAGAACGCAAGACCGTGGCTTACCACGAAGCAGGTCACACAATTGTTGGTCTCGTATTAAACGATGCGCGTGTTGTTCACAAGGTTACGATTGTGCCTCGTGGTCGCGCAGGTGGTTACGCAATTATGCTGCCACGTGAAGATCAAATGCTGATGTCAAAGAAGAACGCCGAAGAACAGATCGCGGGTTTAATGGGTGGTCGTGCGGCTGAAGAATTAATCTTCAAGTCACAATCTTCTGGTGCTTCAAACGACTTTGAACAAGCTACCCAAATCGCCCGTGCAATGGTTACCCAATACGGTATGAGTGAAAAGATTGGTCCGGTAGAATTACAAAGCTCTGGTCAAGTATTTACTGGTCAAGGCTTCGACCAATCACCATACTCAGAAAAGACCGCTGCATTGGTTGATGAAGAAATTCGTCGGATCTTGAATGAAGGACACGCAACTGCTCTTCACATTCTTGAAACTCACCAAGAACAACACAAGATCATCGCCGAAGCATTGCTCAAGTACGAAACGCTTGATGAAAAGGCAATCCTCAGCCTCTACAAGACTGGTAAGATGCCTGAAAAGGTTCACGAAGAAGCTGAAAAGGATTCTTATGCACAAACCTTTGAAGAATCAAAGCGAGCACTTGAACGTACGGAAGACGAAAAGCGCAAGGAAAAGGCAAATAATGAATTGCCACAAGACGACAGCGCTGACGATCAACATACTGATGCTGGTTCAGATGATGATTCTGACAAGCAAGATTAATAAATGATAGAATAGGAGCTAAACGACAAAAAGTTCACGCTCCTATTTTTATTTTGTGAGGAGGACAAAAATGAAGACAACTGATTACTTAGTTAAGAGCATGACAAAGGATGGCAAGTTCCGTGCATACGCGGTGAACGCCACCCAATTAGTAGAAAAAGCTCACGAAATTCACGATACATGGTCTGCATCATCCGCAGCGCTTGGCCGGACACTGATCGGGACAGTCCTGTTAGCCACTTCTGGTTTGGAAGAAGAGGCGGGGATGACTGTTAAGATCCAAGGTAACGGCCCAGTAGGATATATCGTCACTGACGGAACTGCCAAGGGTACTGTTAAGGGATACATGGGCAACCCGCACGTAAGTCTCCCATCCAACAGCAAGGGCAAGATCGATGTCTCCGGTGCGGTTGGTACTAAGGGGACGCTCGCCGTGACTAAGATGGCACCTGGTGATAAGACACCATATACCGGTGAAGTGAACCTGATTTCTGGTGAATTAGGTGACGACTTTACATACTACCTGGCACAGTCAGAACAAATCCCATCAGCAGTGGGCCTGTCTGTGTTTGTCAATCCTGATGAAAGTATTGACGTTGCAGGTGGATTCCTCGTTCAGGTTCTCCCTGGTGCTACTGATGAGCAAATTGGTGAACTGGAAAAGAAGATTCAAAGCCTGCCATTGGTTTCAGAAATGCTTCGCGAAGGTGACACTCCAGAAAATATCCTTGCTCGGATTTTTGGCGATGACCTGAAGATTTTGGACCAACAACCTGTCCGCTACGAATGTGACTGCTCCAAGCAACGTTTCACACACGCACTCGGTAGTCTTCCAGAAAAAGATCTAAAGGAAATGATCGAAGAAGACCATCACGCCGAAGCTGTCTGCCAATTCTGCGGTAAGAAGTACGAATTCAGTGAAGACGAACTGCAACTGATTTTGGACAAGAAAATTGCCGACGAACAAGCAGATAAGGAACTTTCTGAAAAGAAGGAAAAGTAGTTGTCTGGTGATACGCACGCGGATGTGCTATTATGATTGAGTTATCGAACCAAATCGGCGCAACTGAAGCCAGCTCACTTGTGCCAAAATGAAATAATGAGGTGAAAATATGAAGTGGAAGATTGGCGATGTCGAGATTCCCAACCAGGTAGTTGTCGCTCCGATGGCTGGAGTCACTAACTCCGCTTTCCGTGTTATCTGTAAAGAGTTCGGCGCTGGCTACGTGGTCTGTGAAATGATTTCCGACCGGGGAATTATGTACCACAACAAAAAGACGCTGAACATGATGGATGTTGACCCAAACGAACACCCAATGGGAATCCAAATTTTTGGTGGGACCAAGGAAACCCTGGTTGAAGCTGCCAAATACGTTGACCAAAACACCGCCGCTGATGTGATCGACATCAACATGGGATGCCCAGTAAATAAGGTTGTAAAGACCGATGCCGGGGCTCGCTGGTTGCTCGATCCAAATAAGGTTTATGAAATGGTGTCATACGTTACTGACGCCGTGAAAAAGCCCGTGACCGTCAAGATGCGGATTGGTTGGGACGATGCGCACATCTACGCAGTCGACAATGCCTTAGCTGCCGAACGCGCCGGTGCTGCTGCGATCGCAATGCACGGTCGGACTAGAAAACAAATGTATACGGGACACGCTGATTGGAATATACTTAAAGAAGTAGCTGATCAGTTGACAATTCCGTTTATGGCTAATGGTGATATTCGGACTCCCGAAGACGCCAAACACGTGCTGGACTTGACCGGTGCGACAGCTGTAATGATTGGTCGTGCTGCAATGGGTAACCCTTGGATGTTAACCCAGACTGAGCACTACTTAGAAACTGGTGAATTATTGCCAGAAGCCACCCCAGACAAGAAGATCAAGATGGCCAAGGAACACTTGAACCGCCTGATCGACTTGAAGGGTGAATACGTTGGTGTGCGTGAATTCCGTGGACTTTCTACTTTCTACTTGAAGGGGATTCCACGTGCCGCACGTACCAAGGCCAAGCTCGTTGAAGCGGAAACTCGTCAGGAAATGAATGATATTTTTGACGATTTCCTTGAAAAAACCATGGAATGGCAAGCTAAAAAGGCTAATACAGAAGCCTAACTGAAGGAGGAGAAATCTGTGTCACAAGAACTAGATCAAATGCGCGTTCGTCGTGAAAAGATGGAAGAATTAAAGGAAGCCGGTATTGAACCATTCGGCCGCCGTTTTAAGCGTGACCACCTTGCACAACAACTTCACGATGAATTCGACAAGTTCGACAAGGAAGAATTAAACGAAAAGGAAGATACAGTGATTATCGCTGGTCGGATGACAAGAAAGCGTAGTAGCGGTAAGGCGGGCTTCGCTGATTTTGTTGACCGTACCGGTAAGATCCAAGTCTACGCACGTAAGGACATGGTCGGGGATGAACCTTACCACGTATTTAAGCGTGCTGATATCGGTGACTTCCTCGGTATCGAAGGGGACGTTATCAAGACTGACAGTGGTGAATTAACTATTCGTGCCCACAAGATTACTTTCTTATCAAAGGCATTACGTCCGCTTCCTAACAAGTGGGACGGTGTTACTGATCCTGAAACCATCTACCGTCAGCGTTACCTTGATTTGATTTCTAACCCGGAAAGCTTCAAGCGATTCCACCAACGTACAGCAATCATCAAGGCTGTTCGTAAGTACATGGACGACAATGGCTTTACTGAAGTTGAAACTCCAATCTTAAACACCCAAGCCGGTGGTGCCAGTGCACGTCCTTTCATCACTCACCACAACGCCTTGGATATCGACATGTACCTCCGTATTGCGACCGAACTCTACCTCAAGCGTTTGATCGTCGGTGGTTTTGAACGTGTATACGAAATTGGTCGGATCTTCCGTAATGAAGGTATGGATCCACACCACAACCCAGAATTCACAACTATGGAAACCTACGCAGCTTACTTCGACTTCCAAGATGTTATGGATGAAACTGAAGGTATCGTTAAGGCTGCAGCTAAGGTTGTTAGTGACGATGGTAAGATTACCTACCAAGGCAAGGAAATTGACCTCGGTAGTGCCTTTAAGCGTATCACGATGGTTGATGCTGTTAAGGAAAAGACCGGTGTCGACTTCTCAGACCAATCAATGACTGACGAAGATGCTAAGAAGTTAGCTGACGAACACCATGTTGAATACAAGGACTACTGGACTAAGGGTCACATCTTGAACGCGTTCTTTGAAGAATTCGTTGAAGATACTTTGATCCAACCTACTTTCGTTTACGAATTCCCAGTGGAAGTTTCTCCATTGGCTAAGCGGAGCAAGGACAACCCATCAATGACTGATCGTTTCGAACTTTACGTAGATGGTAGTGAATTGGGTAATGCCTTCTCTGAATTAAACGATCCAATCGATCAAAAGGAACGTTTCGAAATGCAAGCTAAGGAAAATGCTAACGGTAACGATGAAGCCGAACCAGTTGACTTAGATTACGTTCAAGCTTTGGAATATGGTATGCCACCAACAGGGGGACTAGGTATCGGTATCGACCGTCTTGTGATGTTGCTTACTGATGCAAAATCAATTCGCGACGTCATCTTATTCCCAACGATGCGTCCAGAAAAAGAAAAGAAAAACTAAATCACATAATTAAAGCAAGTCGGACAATTTAGTCGACTTGCTTTTTATTTGCTCGTGTAATCTGGAACGAAAAGAAAGTTTTAATGCGCCTTGTTCAGCTTTAAAAATAAGTTTGATTTTCTTGCTATTTATCGTTGACATTGTGGTCAGATGTCGGTATAGTAATTATCGTTGTCAAAAGGAAACAACAAGTTAAGTTGATAAAATTGTTTGTTGACACCATCTTGATGACATGCTATATTATATAAGCTGCTTGTTAAAGAGTTAGCAATTAATTTCAAATTAGTTGTTGATTATAAGTGGCGGCTATGATAAAATAGTTTCGTTAGTTTTTAACTAACGAGGTAGACCTTTGAAAACTGAACAAAGTTTCGACGAATCAAATGTGTAGGGTCTCC
>JAUMUE010000017.1 GCA_030530845.1 Limosilactobacillus sp. | reverse complement strand
GTGCGTTCTCGGATGCACAGGCTTTTGCTTTAGAATGGTTTAATTGAGAAATCGTAATCACGGTCTTGGCCGGGTGCCAGGCGTGACATATCTTGCTTGTGGAGCAGGAGGCCGTCCGCTTCAACATTATCCGCAATCCCCCACCATGGTTCGATGCAGACAAAATTGGCTTCGGTTGGGTACGTGGACCAGATACCGACATACTTAGTGCCCTTGGTGGAGACATTCACACCATGGTCGATTGTCTTGTCGTGTAGGGTCACGTTGAAGTCACTGCCAGCGGTCTTGTAGATGATCGCGTCGTCGTTGAAGAGTTCGTGATTGATTGCAAGTGGCTTGGTCATATCAATCAATTGTGGATGGTATGAGTCGTTGTATGGTGGTTTCAAGAGGATCCGTGAATACTCTTCTGCAGGGCTCACGCTTAATTCGACATTTTCAAAAGTGCCATCTGCAGTCACTGGAACATTGAAACCTGGGTGTGCACCGATCGCGTAGATCAGTGAGCGGTCACCAGGGTTCTTGACGTTGTAATTGACCGTCAGTTGGTCGTCATCGAGCTTGTAGGTGATCTTGAGCACGAATTCAAATGGAAAGACCTTGCGACTCTCATCATCTGAGTGAAGTTCGAGTACTACCCGGTCATCAGTCTTATCCACTACCGTAAATTGGCGTTCGCGGGCAAAACCGTGCTGAGACTGGTGGTAGGTCTTGCCGTCAAATGTGTATTGATTATCCTTGAGTCGGCCGACGAATGGGAAGAGCACCGGTGCTTGGCGCTTCCAGCTGGCTGGATCCCCTTGCCAGAGGTATTCAATACCATTGTCGTTGCGCTTAATGCTGTGAGGCTGCGCACCGAGTTCGTCAATTTCTACGGTTAAAGATTCATTGTGCAAAGTAATCATCATTCTGGCTCCCTTTTGCTAAACGTTTAACACTAAGTATATCCAAACTATCCACATAGAACAATAGCAAATTATACAAGCGCTTTCAATAGTGTAATAAAAAACTGGTAAAACTTTTTAAATCTTGTTTTACCAGTTGAAATTTATTTTTGAACGTCTTCTTTGTAGTCGCCATTTGGACAGATGACTTGTTTGCCACCCTTGACCTTCTTTTCGACCAAGTAGTGCCCGTCTTTAGGACAATCACGACCAATTGGACGATCCCATGAGACGAATTCACAGTCTGGGTAACGGGAACAGCCGTAGAAAGTCCGGTTCTTCTTGGACTTGCGTTCGACCACGGTCCCCTCTTTACATACTGGACATGTGACCCCAGTATCCTTAACGATCGCCTTGGTGTTACGACAGTTAGGGAAACGTGAACAAGCATGGAACTTGCCGTAGCGTCCCATCTTGACAACCATAGGCGCACCACAGATCTCACAGTTTTCGCCTGCAAGCTCGTCTTTCATTTCGATCTTAGCAACTTGTTCTTCGGCTGTCTGAACTTCCTTAGAGAATGGCTTATAGAAGTTGTCGACAACCTTGACCCAGTTTTGCTTACCGACTTCGACTTGGTCCAATTCACCTTCGATTTCGGCGGTGAACTTGGCGTTGACGATGTCTGGGAATTGCTTTTCAATGATCTGGTTGACGATTTCACCGAGTTCAGTTGGTTCGAAGTGGCGTGATACCAACTTGACGTAATAACGACGTTGGATGGTATCCAGTGTTGGTGCATAAGTAGATGGACGACCAACACCATTGCTTTCTAGCGTCTTAATCAGGGCCGCTTCGGTGTAACGTGCAGGTGGTTGGGTAAAGTGTTGGGCGGGATCATCGCTGACCAACGTAGCCATGTCACCCTCGTTTAATTCAGGCAGGATGTTGTCCTTGTCATCCCCGCGCTTGTAAACCTTGGTGAACCCAGGGAACTTAACCTTGGAACCATTGGCACGGAAATCAACCCCATTTTGTTGGAGGTTGACGTTCATTGTGTCGATCACTTCGGCAGTCATTTGACTAGCGACGAACCGTGACCAGATCAGGCTGTATAACTTGTATTGGTCATTTGATAAGTATGGCTTCATCGCAGCGGGAGTACGCTGAACGGAAGTAGGACGGATAGCTTCGTGCGCATCTTGGGCCCCTTCTGGTAGCTTGCCCTTAACCGGCTTGATGGCTGCGTATTCTTCCCCGTAGTTTTCGTGGATGAACTGGGATGCTTCGTGCTTAGCAACCGAGGCAATCCGGGTGGAGTCGGTACGCATATAGGTGATCAAACCAACTGGAGCACCCTGTTTGATGTCGATACCTTCGTACAACATTTGTGCCGCCATCATGGTCTTTCGGGTACGGAAATTGAGACGGCGGTTGGCATCTTGTTGCATGGTAGAAGTGGTATATGGTGGCTGTGGCTGACGACGGCGTTCACTTCTCGTAACCTTGGTAATGGTAAAGTCCTTCTTCTTGTCAATCTTAGAAAGGATCTTTTGTACGTCATCGTTATTGGATAGCTTAGCCTTCTTGCCGTTTTCGCCGTAGAAACTAGCTGCGAACTTATCCTTACCGTGTTGGAATTCGGCGTCGATCGTCCAGTATTCTTCAGGGACGAAATTCTTGATTTCATTTTCCCGTTGGATAATCAGGTTCAAAGCGACTGATTGCACACGACCGGCAGAGAGTCCCTTCTTGACCTTCTTCCAGAGGATTGGACTGATTGAATAACCCACTAACCGGTCCAATACCCGCCGAGCTTGTTGGGCATCCACTAAATCGGTGTTGATCGTCCGTGGTTCCTTAAAGGCATTCTTCACGGCGTCCTTGGTGATTTCATGGAAGGTCACCCGGTTGATCTGGTCGTCGGTGAGCTTCAAGATGTTAGAAATGTGCCATGCGATGGCTTCCCCTTCACGGTCCGGGTCAGATGCGAGGTAGACGGCCTTAGCAGCCTTGGCGTCACGACGCAATTCCTTTATAACGTCACCCTTACCACGAATGGAAATGTAATCAGGTTGGTAATTATTTTCAACGTCGACACCCATCCGAGACTTAGGTAAATCACGGACGTGGCCGACACTAGCGACGACTTTGTAATTACGGCCCAGGTACCTGCCGATAGTCTTCGCCTTAGATGGTGACTCAACAATCACCAAATTCTTTTTAGTTTTAGCGCGGCTACTAGTCTTCTTAGTAGTCGTTTTCTTAGTTGTAGATTTGGTTGCCATATTAATAGGCTCCTCACATTATTGTTTTCTTCTATTAAAATAATTACTTATATTATTATTCCAACAGAGTGCATTCTGTCAAATGAAAATTTATTATACCTGATTTTGTGGGGAGCGCAAAGTATTTAAATCAAAAACTCATCGAGAACGTCCTGAGCCTTCAAAATTGGCTTGGCTCCGGCGGCGATTAGTTCGTTACACCCCATTGAGCGGACTGTATCGATTCTCCCTGGCACTGCGCAGACAGTTCGGTTTTCTTCCAGTGCAATATTTGCCGTGATCAGACTGCCACTTCTCCGCTTAGCCTCAATAACAACCACCGTGGTGCAGAGTCCTGCGATGATCCGGTTACGCTCAGGGAAATGAAATGCTAGTGGTGGCCCACCACAACCATACTCTGACAGGATCAAACCAGAGTTGGCGACCTGCTCAAACAAAGCCGTATTCTCCTGTGGGTAGACACGGTCGAGTCCACAACCGATGATGCCGATTGTCGGTCCGCCATGTTCTAGTGCCAACCGGTGACTCATCCCGTCAATTCCCTTGGCGAGCCCACTGACAACGGCGATCTGCTGACTGGCAATTTGTGGAATCATCCCCCGCAGGACCGTCTCACCGTACTGCGAAATTTCCCGTGATCCGACCAACCCCAGTAAGGGACACCGTAGCAGGTCCAAGTTGCCCCGGTAAAAGAGTACCAGTGGCGGACAAAAGGTCTCCTTGAGCTGGATGGGGTATTCGTCGTCGACCAAAGTGATTAACGGGTACTTGCGGTTGAGCGTGACCGCTTCGTCCAGGTCTTTGCTATGCCAATTTGTGACAAAGGCCTCCCTACTCGATGGACCGAGGTTTGCACATTCGGCTAAAAAATCAATCCGAGTAAACTGGCGACTGCGCTGGGCTGCCTGCCACACCCGCATCTTATTGACCCGACTCAATCCGCGACACAAACTCAATTTCAATAAAAAATCTCTTACAGATAACATAAAAAGCCTCCTGCATTATATATACGGAGACTTTCATGATTTGCATTATAAATATTTTGGAACCGGGTTAAATGAGCGCCGGTGGATTGGTGTAACACCATATTTGGCGAGTCCGTCGAGGTGTTCCTTGGTGCCGTAACCCATGTTTTCCGCGAAGCCATAGCCGGGATAAAGGCGGTCATAGTCGCGCATCAGGTGGTCACGGTATTCCTTAGCGACGATACTTGCGGCCGCCACGCTAATACTCTTCTGGTCACCCTTGATCAAAGTGGTCTGTGGGTAATCAAACGGCAGCGGTACCGCGTCGACGATCAAGTGGTCAGGACGGTGGTAGAGGTTGTTAACCGCGCGCATCATTGCATCCTGAGTCGCAGCGTAAATGTTCATAGAATCGATAACGTCCTGGTCGTTGACGGCGATGCTGACTTCTACGGCCTCGTCGACGATCCGTAAGTAGAGTTTCTCCCGTTCTTGCCGGGTCAGCTGCTTGGAGTCGGTCACCCCGATCAAATCAAAGCTAGGGTCGAGGATCACAGCACAGGTCACGACTGGTCCGGCCAGTGGTCCCCGGCCGACTTCATCCATCCCCGCCACGTACTTTGCGCCCTGGCTCCAGAGATTATTCTCGTACTTGAACCGTTCCTTGAAGGCAGCGTATGCCTGGGCACGTTGCTCAAGGCGCTTGTGGAGCTGTGTGAGCGCTGTCTGGACACCCTTGCGCGGATCTCGGCGGAGTAAGTCCAAACGTGGATCAGATTCGCTCTCGACCGTCTTGAGTAGTTCCTTGACTTCGCTAATTGTCATTTTACTCATTGATGCCATCCTCGTTTAAGTCTGCGGGCACTTCCATCGTGATTGGTCCGAGCTTGCCTTTACGGAGGTCAAAAATCATCCGTTCGCTGGCTCGGTCGTAGTCATCACGGAATCCCAACTTTTGCGTAATCGTGAGCAGTAAGTCGGGGTCACCAATCTCTTCGTCCATTTGTGCGTCGGTTAAATGGTAACGTTCCTTGAGAACTTGTGGTTGGTGTTCACGCAGGTACTTGAGTGCGAATAGGGCCACGTCGTCTTTAGGGTACAGGCTATCCTTGATCGCACCTGACAGTGCCAGCATCACCCCTTGCTTTTGGCTGGCAAACTTGTGCCATAAAACACCCGGGGTATCGAGTAATTCCAGTTCTTCAGTAGAACGGAGCCACTGTTGACCGGTCGTGACACCAGGGCGGTTACCGGTTTGAGCAACGTTTTTCTTTACCAGGTGGTTGAGCAGCGTGGACTTACCAACGTTTGGCACACCCACACACATAGCGCGGATGGCACGCTTCTTGAGTCCCTTAGCTGCTTCTTCAGCCATCTTGTCAGCCAGGATTTCCTTACTCTTGGCGGTGACGATCTTTGGGACGTTGTGAGCACGGGAGTCGAGGGCTAAGACGGGTTGACCCTTTTCTTCAAAATAATCCAGCCACTCTTGCAGGCGCGCCTTGTCAGCCAGGTCGGTCTTGGTCATGATCAAAAGACGTGGCTTATCCCCGGCAGCCAAGTCGACTTCCGGATTTTGTGATGAGTATGGCACCCGGGCATCGACAAGTTCGAAGACAATGTCGACTAAGGGCATCTGTTCTCTGATTTGACGTAAGGCCTTGGCCATGTGTCCAGGGAACCATTGAATTGTTGCCATGTGAATCCTCCTTAATTCATTGCGTCAATGTATTGTTGCCAGGCAGCGTCAAAAACTGTCATTGATGGCAAGTAATCGGCGTTTTCTTCTAAGTACTGGGATAGCTCGTCGAAGTCTTGTGACTGCTTCGGAAAAGTCGTGTCCAAAAAGGCGTTGTTGGCAAACTGCGCAATTTCGTCGTAACTATCCGGGTTGCGTTGGGTCATCAGGTAACGGTAAAAGCTTTCGCGGTACATGTGATTTCCCCCTTACTTCTTCTTTGGTACGGAAACTAAGAAGCGGAAGTGGCCGTTTTGCATGTCGACTTCTTCGGCGGAGTATTGGAGTGAACGCTTCTTACTGTAGCGGTTCAGATCAAGCAGGACCGTCTTCTTCTTGGTGTTGATACTTACCCATTCCGGCAGCTTGTAGTTCTTGGCGATGTAGCCCATGACAAACTTGATTGGAATGTTCAAACGACCGACAGACAGACCCTTCGCACGGAGCAGAACGTTACCATTGC
Organism: Limosilactobacillus sp.; assembly: GCA_030530845.1. GTDB lineage: Bacteria > Bacillota > Bacilli > Lactobacillales > Lactobacillaceae > Limosilactobacillus. The sequence continues at coordinate 29,536 of JAUMUE010000017.1, read as the reverse complement.
TTTGGCGTTCGGGGATGAAGTTAATCGCAAAACGGACCTTAGCGCCCAGGAACTTGGTGTCACCGGTCAAGGTAGCGTATTGCTTGCCGACCATGAAATTGTACTTGATCTTTTGGCCCTTCAAGTAGCTGTCGAGGTAATTTTCAGACAGCGCGTTGATTTGGTCACGGTTCAGTGAAATTTCAAATGACGTGTCCTTTGGGTTGACCTTTTGCGCTTGCACAGGTGTTGGAGCTGGTGCTGTGGCGCGGTTGATCAGGTATCCCGTCGTCAGTACGATGGCCGCCAGCAGGATAATGAATGCCCACTTCCACCAGTTAGTTTGCTTCTTAATCTTTTCTACTTGCTCGTTCATATTCTACCTCTTCACGTATTCCCAACTATCATGATCTTTCATCACACTGAACAGACTATTTGCCATCTGTTCGTATCCCAGGTGGTTGGGATGGAAGTTATCTTCTGTTGAGATGTATTTGTTTAAGTTCTTATTGCCCTCTTCCATGATTTCGAGGATCTTCGTTTGACTGACCTTACCCTGGTTGGCTTTGTGTTCTTTGTCAATCAAGGCTTGGCGTTGCTCTGCGGTTTTGTATTGACCCCAGGACATCAGGTGGTTGATATCGACGAAGTACATGGAGTGGTAATCCTTCATCACGTTTTGCGTCGTCGTGTTCAGCTTATCAACGGAACTATTGATCGCATCGGCATCTGGGAAGTATGTGTAAACTGGATTGTAGATGCTGATGATAAATACTGGTGCAGTCGAGTTTTGTGCCCGGACCGCATTCAGGAGTTTGTGGAGCTTCTTGGCGTATACAGTCTGCTCCTTATCGATGTTCTTTTCGATGGTCTTTGGTGAGTAAAAGATATTTTCTTCCAGACTCTCACGCAGGTCGTTCCCACCAACAGTCATCGTGATCACATCGGCCTTCTTTAAGTCTGCCCGCATTTGTGCTTGCGAGTTCAGGCGGGCCAAAATTTGGTCGGAACGGTTACCGCTGACACCGTAATTCTTGGTCTCGACAGTGGTCTTCTTGTATTTATTTTCGATCAGGCCCTTGATAATGCCGACGTATCCACCGTCCTTCTTTTCATCACCCTGTCCGTACGTCAAAGAATCCCCGACCGCAACCAGGTGGACCTGAGACTTTTCAACGTAGGTAGGCTGCTTTGAGGTGCTAACGACGGGGCGCTTGGTGTAGAACCATCCACCACCGATCAGGCAGATCAAGATCAGTACGAGTAACAGCCACCATTTCTTCTTCACAACTCTTCTCCCCTTTTATAAAGCCGGGAAAAAGCAGTGTCTTTCCCGGCTTAGTAATTGTTATTCAGTGTAGTACAAGAGGCAGTTAGCGCCCATCCCCGTGTGAGTGGCGATGATTGGCACAGTCTCGCGTACAACGATTTCGATACCTGGGTACATCTCTTCCAGACGTGACTTCAGGCGTTCAACTTCTTTGTCTCCTTCGACATGTGAAATACCAATTCGTACAGGCTTTGGACCAGCTTGCATTTCATCTAAAATGCGGTCCCATTCCTTATGAATTGACTTGATTCCACGACCCTTCATGGCAATGTGGATTTGACCGTCGTAAACTTGGAGCATGACCTTAATGTTGAGCAGGTTGGATAATGCGCCGGCAAACTTGCTGACACGGCCACCTGCAACCAGGTTGTCCAGGTTATCAATCGCAAGGTAGAGCTTGGACTTAGCCAAGACATCCTTCATCTTAGCGATTGCGTCTTCTACCGTCCCGCCTTGTTCGAGGACTTCAGCGGCGGCCATGACTTGGAATCCCATACCTTGGTCGGTAGATTGAGAATCGTAAACCGTAACCTTGGTTGAGGACATGGAAGCTGCTTGTTCAGCGGCGTGGACAGTCCCGGAGATAGATTCCATCATGTCGATGCACAATACTTCGCTACCGTCTTCACCGAGCTTATCAAAGGCGTCGACAAACTTACCAATTGGTGGTTGGGAAGTCTTAGGCAGTGACTTGGCATTCTTCATTAATCCAGGGAATTGGTCGTTAGTGATGGTTTCCCCTTCTACGTAGATCGTATCGTCGATCATCACAGTTAATGGAACAATTGTAATATCGTATTTTTTGATTTGTTCGTCTGTTAAACCAACTGAAGAGTCACAGACAATTTTTACTTTAGACATGGAAAAAATCCACTCCTCCTTGTCACGGTTGTGTTATAATCTATCTAGTTCTTAAAACTAGATAGCTGGTTATCATAACCATTATAACCGAATTTCGTTACTTTTGAAAAAGTAATTTTTTATCGTATTATTAGTATACCAAAAAGCACCGCAGAATTCATTGTTGTTAGGCGAAAGGAGCGACCTGTGATGGATAAGAAAACAAAAGATGTAAAAACACTCTTGATCGAGATCGGAAATGCGATCACACACGGACTTGGAGCTGCACTGTCAATTGCCGGCCTGGTATTTTTGATTATCAGAGCCGTGCATACCAGCAGCCCAATGCGGATCGTCACATTCTCAATCTATGGGAGTTTCTTGATCCTCTTCTACCTCTCATCGACACTCTTCCACGCCCTCGTCTTCACCCGGGCCAAGCACGTCTTTCAGGTCTTTGATCACAGCATGATCTTCATCCTGATTGCGGCAACCTATACGCCATATTGCTTGGTGGCGATACGGGGATGGGAAGGCTGGACGATGTTTGGTGTTATCTGGGCATTAGCAGTCGCAGGTGTCGTCTACAAGAGTATTTGGCTGAAGAAAAAATCAGTCATCTCAACTCTCGTCTACATCCTGATGGGCTGGCTGTGTATCTTCGCCTTAATGCCACTGTGGCACTCACTTGGCCCCACTGGTTTTGGCCTGCTGTTCGCTGGTGGTGTGACATTTACCATCGGCGCCCTGCTCTACAGCCGTCCAACCGCCTACACCCATTTCATCTGGCACTTCTTCGTCTTAATCGGTACTGCATTTATGTACTTCTCAATCCTATTTTTCGTCTAGGATCCACTTTTCAAACCAGCAGATCGTTTCGCCGTTTTCTTCAACTGGCTGACGGTCGACCATATGCCACTGTTCGTAATCGAGCGGTGGCATTTTTGTATCCCCGTCGTAATGGCCGTTGATCACGGTTCGATATAAAACAGTCGCTTGTGGCATCATCTGGTCAAAGACACGCGCACCACCAATAATGGCTACTTCCGCTTCGCCAGATTTTTCAATCCAATCCATCAAATCATCGACGTTATCAAAGGTCAGAACCTTGTCATTGTCGATCGTTTGGTGTGTCAGCACGATGTTGGTCCGCTTTGGCAGTGGCCGGCCGATCGAATCATAGGTCGTCTTGCCCATTACGATTGGGTGGCCCAGCGTAACCTCCTTGAAGTGTTTGAGGTCTGCGGGTACGTTCCAAGGTAAATCATGGTTCTTGCCGATCCAGCCGTCGAGATCTTCGGCCCATACGAAAGAAATTTCAGTCATAATGCCCTCCTTAGACAGCAACGGGTGCCTTGATAGCAGGTTCGGCAGTGTATCCTTCCAGCTTGATGTCAGTCATTTCGTATTGGTCAACTGGCTTTGGTTCGTCTGGCAGGATCAACTTTGGAGCTTCGTGTGGAGTCCGGGAGAGTTGTTCCTTGATTTGGTCAACGTGGTTCAGGTAGATGTGGGCATCCCCGAGCGTGTGGACGAAATCACCAACTTCCAGGCCGCATTCGTGAGCGATCATGTGGGTCAGAAGTGCGTAGCTGGCGATGTTGAATGGAACACCAAGGAAGATGTCAGCGCTGCGTTGGTAGAGTTGGCAGCTCAACTTACCGTCATTCACATAGAATTGGAACATAGTGTGACATGGTGGCAATGCCATGGAAGGCACGTCTTCTGGATTCCAGGCACTGACGATCATCCGGCGTGAATCTGGGGTGTGCTTGATTTGGTCGATGACGTTAGCAATTTGGTCGATGAACTTGCCATCGTTGGTTTGCCACTTCCGCCATTGGCTTCCGTAGACGAGTCCGAGGTCACCGTACTTCTTGGCGAATTCGTCATCATCTAAGATCCGTTGACAGAAAGCCTTCTTTTCGGCCAGGTAAACTTCCTTGAATTCCGGATCCTTGAGCCAGCGGTGGCCAAAGTCAGTCATGTCAGGGCCCTTGTATTCATCAGATTCAACCCACTTCTTAAATGCCCATTCATCCCAGATGTGGTTCTTGTGTTGGAGCAGGTAGCGGATGTTAGTGTCACCCTTTAAGAACCAGAGTAATTCACTCTTGATCAGGCCAAATGGTACCTTCTTGGTGGTCAAAATTGGGAAGCCCTTGGAGAGGTCAAACCGCATTTGGTAACCGAAAACAGACTTAGTACCAGTACCAGTCCGGTCAGTTTTTTCGTGGCCGTGTTCTAATACGTAGCGTGCAAGGTCGAGGTATTGTTGTTCATTTTGATTTTCAGCCATGATATTCGCTCCTATTCGATGTAATTACTTAAGTAGTCCCAGCGCTCAGTCTTTTCTTCCAGTTCCTTTTGCACTTCATTGAGGTCCTTTTGAAGTTCGGCAATTTTAGAATAGTCGTTACCTGCTTCGGCCATTTGTGCTTCGATGTCGGATTGCTTTTGACTGAGTGTGTCGAGATCTTCGTTGATTTGATCCCATTCCAGCTTTTCTGCGTAGGTCAGCTTGGTCTTTTCCGCCGGCTTGTCCTTCTTTTCTACTGGCTTATTTTCCTTCTTGACGGTTGCCTTGGCAGATTGTGATGCCTGCTTAGCTTCAGCCTTCTTCTTCAGGTACTCGGTGTAGAATCCAGTGTAGCGTTCGATTTCACCCTGTCCTTGGAAGATCAAGAGGTTATCGGCCACCTTGTCGAGGAAGTAGCGGTCGTGGGAGACGGTGATGACGGTCCCGTTGAAATTGTCCAGATAGTCTTCCAGAACCGTCAAAGTACCGATATCGAGGTCGTTAGTCGGTTCATCAAGCAAAAGGACGTTTGGTTGTTGCATCAGGATCTTCAGCAGGTACAAGCGCCGTTTTTCACCACCAGAGAGCTTCCGGATCAGTGTCCCGTGTGTGAAACGTGGGAAGAGGAAGCGCTCGAGCAGTTGAGTCACAGAGATCTTGTTCCCATCCCTGTCAGTGACGCTTTCAGCCACCTCTGACAAGAAGTTGATCATCCGCTTATCGTCGTCGATCCCTTCCGTCTGCTGGGTATAGTACCCGAGCTTGACGGTTTCACCGATCTTGATAATCCCCGAGTCAAGTGGAATCCGTTGTGCGATCACGTTCAAGAGACTGGTCTTACCGGCCCCGTTTTCACCCGTGATACCAATACGATCACCCGCCTGAATCAGCCAGTCAAAGTCCTTCAAAATCTCGTGATCACCGAGCTTGAGGTTGGCGTCTTTGAATTCTACAACATCCTTACCCAGCCGTTGGGATCCGAGATTGATGGAAATATCTTCGTCGGTCTGCAGGTTTCCGATCTTGCCTTCCAGCTCATGGAAACGGTTGATCCGGCCCTTTTGCTTGGTTGATCGCGCCTTGGCACCAGTCCGCATCCAAGCCAGTTCTTTCTTGTAGAGCTGTTGGTTCTTTTGTTCGGCTTCCTTTTCGAGTTCTACACGTTCCGCCTTCTTTTCAACGAAATCTTGGTAGTTCCCTTCGTAGTGATAGAGCTTACCGAATGACAATTCCCAGATGTGGTTCGTAATCTGGTCAAGGAAGTAACGGTCGTGGGTAACGACGATCACGGCACCCTTATAGCTATTTAAGAAGTCCTGGAGCCAAACAACGGAATCGAGATCGAGGTGGTTCGTCGGTTCGTCCAGCAAGAGCAAGTCTGGTTGTTGGATCAGAACTTGTGCCAGCCCAACCCGTTTCTTCTGTCCTCCAGAGAGGTCGCCAATCTTTTGGTCCGTGTCCTTGATCTTCAGCTGGGTCAGGATGGTCTTGATCCGGCTGTCGGCTTCCCAGGCATCTTCCTGGTCCATCCGCGCTTGCATCTTGGTGTAGCGGTCCATCGCCTGTGGATCTTCGGGGTGAGCACTGAAATTGTTCAATGCTTGCTCGTATGCCCGAATCACCTTGAAGACGGACTGGTTCCCGTCAAAGACAGCGTCCATGATCGTCTTGTTTTCGTCAAATTCTGGCTGCTGCTTGAGGTATCCAATCGTGTAGTCGTTGGGCGTGGTAATCTGGCCACTTTCGGCACTGACTTCCCCTGCAATCGTGTTAAGCAAGGTCGTCTTACCGCTCCCGTTGACCCCGATCAGGCCAATTCGGTTATTTTCGTTAATGATAAAGTCAACGTGGTCAAAAAGCACCTTTTCTCCGTACGTGCTCGTTAACCCTTCTGCCTTCATTGTCTGCATTGTCTATCCCTTTTCTTGCTTTAATTCTTCTGCACGCTTCAGTAAGAGGTCACGGTAATTGTCGATACGTGACGTCACAACTTCATGCGTCAACTGCTTGATGATTTTACCCAACATCGGACCAGGCTTGATACCGGCTGTTTGGATCAATGCCCGCCCGTCGACAGCTAATTCCTTAGTGTCCTTGATTGGTAAATTGTCATATTCGTTGCGCAGTTCTTCAGTATTCACCTGCCAGCCGTAGATTGAAGCCACGGCATTGGCATCTTCTAGCACTGGCCAACCCGCAGCAAAGAGCGCCTCTGCGTCGAGTGCATGGCGGTGCATGGCGTCAACTGCCTCGATGATCCCCTTGACTTGTTTGATCGTGTCGTTCGAGGTCTTCCATTTCTTCAGGAAACCGACGCATTGCTTGGAGTCGAGGCCGAGCTGGATGCATAAGAGGCCCCAGACTTGGTCTGTATTCTTCAGGTTCCAGCCATTGCCGTTCAGCAGGAGTCCTGCCAGTTGGTCCTTCTTGCCGGCAAACTCTGGGCAGTATTGGTACAAGCCCGTTTCGAGCATGTCCTTGAGCCCAGCAGTTGGATTTTGACCAAGGAAGAGCTTTTCGAGTTCCACCCGGGTCCGTTCTACCGCGATCTTTTCCAGCAAGTGGGCATTTTTCTTGATCCCATCAATCGTCGGTGCATCAATCACAAAGTCCAGCTTACTAGCAAAGCGAACCGCACGCATCATCCGGAGTGCATCCTCGTTGAAGCGTTCGTTGGGATCTCCAACTGCCCGAATCAGGTGGCGTTTGAGATCGCCAAGTCCGTCAAAGAGGTCCACTACTTCCCCATTTTCCCGCAGAGCCAGGGCGTTGATGGTGAAGTCGCGCCGCTGTAAGTCCTCTGATAAGGAGCGGACAAAGGTGACGGAATCTGGTCGGCGGTAGTCCTGGTAGCCGGATTCAGTCCGGAAAGTCGTCGTCTCGTATCCGGTACCGTGGTCGAGGATCATCACTGTCCCGTGTTCGATCCCGGTGTCGACTGTCCGCTTGAAAATTGATTTGATTTCGCTTGGGTAGGCACTCGTGGCGATGTCGATGTCATGAATCTCGTCGCCTAAAATCGTGTCACGTACGCAGCCACCAACAAAATAGGCCTCAAATCCCGCGTCTTCAATTTTTTGGAGAACTGGACGGGCCGGCTCAAAGATTGATGGTAATTTTTCTATGATCATTAAATCAAATCCTTACTTAAAACTCTGAATTGTATCAAGATAAATTATAGCAAATCCCCGGCTAAGTTTGAATTAAAAAAAGGCCACGGATGGCGCCGTGACCGTCAGATTAGTATTCAAGTGAATCGAGTAAATCTTGCATCTCCGCATCGGTTGGTTCAAGTGCCAGGTATGCTTTGATAGCAGGAATTGCGAGGCTTTGTTGCCCACTTTCCAGGTAGAAGTCGACTAATTGCTTCAGGAAGGCTGGATTGTCGCTGTAGGCAGGTGCCGCTTCCTTGTAGAACTTGTCGGCAGATTCGAAATCTTCTTGGCGTTGGTATGACTGCGCAAGATTCCAGCTTAATTGTGGATCGATTTCGTCTTCCTTATAGAGTGGCAAGAGCAGCGCGATGTTTTCCGCATCCTCGTGTTGGTGGAGCAAGAAATTACTGTACTGGAGCGTGATCGTCATGTTGTCGGGATCGAGCTCATGGGCCTTGGTCAGGTACTTCCGCATCAGCTTGGCATTCCCGAGGTGACTGACGATTTCGGCAGCCAGTGAGTAGAGATTTTCGTTGTATTGATCGACTGCTAGCCCCTCTTGCACTGTCGAGAGCGCTTGTTGGAACTTGTTTTGCTTCATGTACGCCTGAGCAAGCGCTGGGTATGCAGAAGCGTATTGGTCGTCGTCCTTGATCAATGCTTGCAGGTGCTTGACCGCATCATCGACTAGACCCAGGTGCAGTTCAGTCAGCGCCGTCTGGAAGCGAATGTCAGAGGTCTGGTACTCTGGCTTCACTTGTTGCAGATAGCCAATCGCCTGCTTGAATTGACCGCTCTGGGCGTATGACATCCCGAGCCGTCCTGCTATATCGACCTTGGCAAATTCTGTGTAGCCGTGCTTGATCAATTCGAAGTAGTAGTTAATTGCTTCATCAAAATGTCCCACTAAAAAGTAAAATTCACCGAGAGCAAACTCCACAGCAGGTTCGTCTGGTGCAAATTCATATGCCTGCTTGAGCTTTTGTTCTGTGATTTCGAATTCTTCTTCGGTTTGGTACAAGTCAGCGGCTACCAACAAAGACTCAACGTATGCAGGCGATTCTGGGGCGATCTGAGCAAGGTAAGACAGTGCTTCGTCATTATGCCCTTCATCGATCGCAATCGTCGCCAGGTTGGTTCTGAGCTCATCTTCGTCCGGGTAACGTTGTAAGAGCGTCAGGTAGACCCGCTGTGCTTCGTTCAAGAACCCCATTCCATATAATTCTTCACCGAGGCTAAAGAGCATTTGGTCGTCGTCATTAGCGAGCGCTTGCTTGAACGTCCCTCTTGCGTCGGCTATTTGGCCCTTTTCGATTTGGTCCAACATTTGTTCTGAATAGGTCAATTTAATTTCACTCCTCGTTTCTTCACTGGCTTAAATATACCATAGAAAAAAATAAAGCGAGAAGGAAAAACCTTCTCGCCTTATTAGACTGTTAATTACTTAACAGCGTCCTTCAAAGCTTTACCAGGCTTGAATGCTGGTACCTTGCTTGCAGGAATTTGGATTTCTTGTCCAGTTTGTGGGTTACGGCCCTTACGTGCAGCACGTTCACGTACTTCGAAGTTACCGAAGCCGATAAGTTGAACCTTTTCACCCTTAGCAAGTGATGCTTGGATTGAACTGAAGACAGCGTCTACAGCTGCAGTAGCATCCTTCTTAGTTAAACCGGTAGCAGTTGCTACGTTGCTTACTAATTCTGCTTTGTTTGCCATGAATTTCACCTCCATCAATTAGCACCGAAAAAGCACTAATGACATTGTTAATTTTGAGTGGTCCAAAATTAACGAAACAATTACGAGAAGTTCGTATCATTTCAAATTTAAGATTAGCATAGTGAAACACCACTAGCAAGCTGTTTTATAAATTTTTCGTGTGATTTTGACAAATTTATTAAACAACCTACTGTCTATGTCTCTTAATAAGGTGAATCGGTGTACCTGTAAAGTCAAATGCTTTGCGAATTTGATTTTCTAAGTACCGTTCATAAGAGAAGTGCATCAGCTCAGGATCATTAACAAAAATGACGAAAGTTGGTGGTGCTGTAGCTACTTGTGTTGCGTAGAAAATCCGCAGACGCTTACCGTTTTGGGTCGGCGTAGGATTAGCAGCGATCGCATCCATAATGACATTGTTCAATACAGAAGATTGTACTCGACGTTCATGGTGCTCGTTGACTTCTTGGATCATTTCAGGCAACTTGTTTAAACGCTGCTTGGTCTTGGCAGAGACGAAAATGATTGGCGCATATGATAAGTATTGGAATTCGTGACGGATCAAGTTGGTAAAGTCGGTCATGGTACGTTGGTCACGACCTTCAATAGTATCCCACTTGTTAACGACGATAATCACACCACAACCGGCTTCGTGCGCGTAACCGGCGATGTGCTTATCGATTTCACGGATCCCTTCTTCAGCGTTGAGCACGACCAAGACGACGTTACTATCGTCAATCGCCCGCATGGCCCGCATCAAGGCATAGCGCTCAGTATTCTCGTAAATCTTACCCTGCTTTCTAATCCCAGCAGTATCGATCATGGTAAATTCTTGTCCGTCCTTGGAAACGAACTTGGTGTTGATCGCATCACGGGTAGTACCGGCCATGTTAGAAACGATCACACGGTTTTCACCGAGGATGGCATTCACCATGGAAGACTTACCAACGTTTGGACGACCAATCAGACTGAAGCGGATACTGTCGTCTTCTTCATTTTCGGCGTTTTCAGGGAAACTGTGGATGACAGCATCCAACAAGTCCCCTAACCCAACACCGTGGACACTGGAAACTGGGTATGGTTCACCGAGTCCGAGTGAGTAGAAGTCGTAAATGTCACTCCGCCGTTCAGCATTATCGACCTTGTTAACGGCTAAAACAACTGGCTTGTTGGAGCGGTAGAGGATCCGTGCGACTTGTTCGTCAGCGTCGGTAACCCCACTTTGACTGTCAGCCACGAAGACGATGACGTCAGCTTCGTCAATCGCGATTTCGGCTTGTTGACGGATCTGGGTCAATAATGGTTGGTCTGACATTTCGATACCACCAGTATCAATCATATTGAAGTTCTTACCGAGCCATTCACCATGCGCGTAAATACGGTCACGGGTAACACCTGGGGTATCTTCAACGATTGAAATCCGTTGACCGGCAATACGGTTGAAGAGGGTCGACTTACCGACGTTTGGGCGACCCACAATTGCTACGACAGGATTTGCCATAATTTTTACACCTTCCTTCAAGATAAAAAGGAAGTAACCGCAAAAGTGCCACTTCCTCTTTAATATTATTTAGAATTTAATTGAAGATTACTTCAAGTCCTTCAATTGGTCACCAATCAAGTCACCCATTGAGAAACCAGATTCTTCTTCTGGAGCGTTGCTCATAGCGTTCCGGTTAGCGTTGTTGTTCCGACGTGGACGACGAGCAGGCTTTTCTGCGTTGTCACCGTCTTCACCCTTTGAACGTTCTTCGAGGGCCTTCATTGAAAGACCAAGACGTTGTTGTTCAGGGTCAACGTTGAGAACCTTAACTTGAACTTCTTGACCTGGCTTAAGAACATCAGCTGGAGTAGCGATGTGCTTGTGTGAGATTTGAGAAATGTGGATCAAACCTTCAACACCAGGGAATACTTCAACGAATGCACCGAAGTCAGTAAGGCGCTTAACAGTACCAGTCAAAGTGCTACCTGCTGGTGCCTTTTCTTCGATGTCATCCCATGGTCCAGGAAGAGTTTGCTTGATGGAAAGTGAGATACGTTCACGATCTGCATCAACGCTCAATACCTTAACCTTAACGTCTTGACCTGCAGTCAATACGTCAGCTGGCTTGTTAACGTGGTCGTATGAAATTTCTGATACGTGTACCAAACCGTCAACACCACCAAGGTCGATGAAGGCACCGAAGTTAGTCATACGAGCAACCTTGCCTTCAACAACATCGCCGGCCTTCAATTCAGCAAATACCTTCTTGGCAGCTTCATTGTGTTGAGCCTTAACGATTTCCTTGTGTGAAAGGATCAAACGGTTTTCGCTAGGTTCGATTTCGATGATCTTGAATTCAAGTTCTTCGCCCTTGAATTGGTTCAAGTCTTCTACGTAGTGATCAGTGATCATTGAAGCAGGAACGAAACCACGTACTCCAGCATCAACAACTAAACCACCCTTAACTGCTTGGGTAACCTTAGCAGTGATGGTTTCACCATCATCAAACTTCTTTTGAATGTCATCCCATACCTTACGGGCTTCAAGACGACGGTGAGAAAGTAAGTAACTACCATTTTCCTTATCGTTACCAATCTTTGAGATGACAACTAAGTCTAATTCGTCACCCACTTTAACTACATCATTGATGTCTTCAACTGGCTTAGTTGATAATTCCTTAGCAGGGACGACACCTTCAACCCCTGCATCCTTAATACCAACGATAGCTTGACGATCGTCATCGATTGCCAATACCTCACCCTTGACAACATCTCCCACCTTTACAGTTTCAATGCTATCAAGCGCTTCTAACATATCGTTTTTTGTTTCGTTGTTTTCAGCCATAAAAAAAATCCTCCTTGCAACAATCAAATCTAAACACCATTTTACTAAAAAAGTTTTCCATTTTCTAGTATTTAGGAGAATTCATTCAGAGTTTTTTTGATTATTTCACTTATTTTATCTACAACCTGGTCAATCGTCAAATCTGTAGTATCGAGACGAATGGCGTCAGGAGCTTGAGTTAAAGGCGATACCTTGCGTGATGAGTCCTTCTTATCACGTAACTCAATTTCTTTTTGTAATTCTTCCAGAGAAGCGGTTTCGATTCCCTTTTCTTTATTTTCAACGTAGCGACGACGAGCCCGTTCGTAAGCTGTGGCTACCATGAAAATCTTCACCGGTGCATTTGGCAAGACGGTAGAACCAATATCACGGCCGTCCATAACAATGCCACCTTCTTCAGCGATTTGGCGTTGGATGTTAGTCATCTCTTCACGGACCGCTGGAACTGCAGCGACTGCAGATACTGATTGGTCAATACGACCTTGGCGGATATCAGTAGTAACTTCTTCTCCGTCCAAGAAAACCTTCTGTTCAGGTTCACCAGGTGCAAAACTGATCTTGATTTGCTTGGCTAATTCACCAATCTTGTCAGTGTCACCGAGGTCAATGCCCCGATTGAGTGCGGCCAAAGTCACAACCCGGTACATTGCACCAGTATCGCAATATACGTAGTTGAACTTCTTAGCGACGAGCTTGGCAACTGTACTCTTACCTGCAGATGCCGGACCATCGATGGCCACTTGAATTTGCTTTTCCATATTTTGCTAATCTCTCCTAAATTAACGTACTCGAATTTGCTGTCCTGGGTGGATCGTTGAACTGACAGTGAGTCCGTTGAGCCGTGCCAATTCTTGTGGTGAAATCCCGTTTTGTGCAGCAATCCGATAAATGCTCTGGCCCCGTGTGACGACGACGTATCGACGACCACTAGAGCTTGATTGGCTACTAGAAACCTGTGAGCTAGATGAATAGCGTGAACTACTCATGCTTGACTGACTACTAGACGAGCGCTTACTCGAACTAGACGCGTGCTGAACCTTTTTAGAGCTTACACTGCGCGATTGTCTTTTGCTACTACTCGCCGAAGCAGTCTGTTCTGTCCGCACTGGGTGGTTGAATGATTGCTTGTTATTGATCCAGTAAATCAAAGGTGTAGCAGCCAATATAATGATGAGCACGATTAAGACTGTGGTTATGGTTGAGCTCTGCGATTCCTTTTTGCGCCGCTGGGTACGTGAGAGGTGACCGTTCTTGTCGACAGCATCACTCTCGTCATCTGAGAATTGCTTATCCCACAATTCATCGTTCTTTTGGCGGCTTTCTTCACGTTTTTCGCTCATGGCTTAACCTCCCCTCAAAAAATTTAACATTATAATTTTAGCGCAAGAATTTACTGCTTGTCTAGATGAAGATTTAACAGACGCTGAAGCTGTGATTTCCAGTTTTCCTGTTTTTGGTTAAATTCACGCGGTTGACGCTCTGGCAATATGCGGTCACTAAACCACTCTGGAGAATCAATGTCACAACAGAAATGGCTTTGTGAAATGGCCTCTTCGCCGAAGTATGACAAAATGAATTCCCGCCGGCAGTCAGTCAATTCGACATATTCTTTGACCTGGTGAATCTGCCATGACAGCTGTGCTTGGCGGTGGCCGAAGCTGGTCTTGAGTTGGTCAATGGAAATGTGGTGCTTGATATAGAATTCAAACAGCTCGAAATCTGGACCCATTGCCTTACTTGGCAGTTTGCCGTTTTGCACTTGCTGATAAATTTCCGCTGGTGGCAAGGTAATACTGGTCAGACTCTTGGCGACACCTTCATCCCCGTCACTGTATAAAAGAACGGCAACAGATTGCTTACCATCACGCCCGGCCCGACCGATCTCCTGAACGTAGCTTTCCATACTCGTTGGTAGGTGGTAGTGAATAACAAAACGGATGTCATTTTTGTCGACCCCCATTCCAAACGCACTGGTGGCACAGATGACGTCGAGCTGGTTGCGCATGAACTGCTGCTGGATCCGGTAGCGGTCAGCAGTCGCCATCCCCGCATGGTAGGCTTCCACCGCCATCCCACCTTCTTGGCGCAGGAGATCAGCCACCGCCGTAGCCATTCGCCGACTGGAGAAGTAGACAACCCCTGCGCCAGGCAGTGTTTTGACAAGCTCGATCAACCGCGCCTGCTTTTCCTTGGAGTCACTAAACTTCTCGACTGCCAGGAAAATATTCGGCCGATTGACTGACTTGATAATCTGGGTCACCTGACTACTTGCCAGCCCCACCTTGTCTAAGACATCAGCACGGACCCGTGGCGTGGCAGTCGCCGTCAGCAAAAGCATCCGTGGATTCCCCAGTTGGTGACGAAGATGCTTGAGCAAAAGATACTCAGGTCGAAAGTCTGGACCCCATTGTGAAATACAGTGGGCCTCATCGATCGTCAGTAGGCTCAGGTTGATGCCTTGAATTGCCTTGATGACTTCTGGATTGGCCAGTTGTTCCGGTGAGGCAAAAATAAACTTGGTCGTACGGAGAGCATTGAGTTGTTGACGACGCTCCTGTTTGCTACCGCGGGCAGAAAGCATCATGACCTGCTTCTCCCCATTTTGCCTCAGTCGGTCGACCTGGTCTTGCATCAGTGAAATCAGCGGAGAAACCACCAAGACCGCTCCCGGCAACAGGTATCCCGGCAGTTGGTACAGGAGTGACTTACCCCCACCCGTCGGCATCACAGTCATCGTATCATTGCCTGCAAGTAGTGACTTAATCGTATCCAGTTGGCCGTCACGAAAGCTGTCATAGCCGAAGCGTTCTTTTAATGTTTGATAAATTTGCGTTTCATCCATTTTCGTGACTCCCCTGGTAGATTTGGTATAAGCGGAAGTAGAAAAAGTCGGCGTTCATGTCGTCGGTCCAATTTTCAAACTGCCACTGGCTGACATCCCCGTGGTACTTCTCGCCTAATTGCTCACGGATTGCACTAGGCAATAAACGATCCCAGTCGAGGCTGTCAGGTAGCAAGATTGCTGTCGTCATGACGTGCTCGCGAATCGTGCTGATCTTGAGACGGCGCCGACTAACGATATCGTCAATCTCCATCCCCGACCGGTACATCTCCATCGTTCTGATCGTGCTCGATGACAGCGGTGAATCCTGTAGAATCGGCTTGATCAGCTGCGCCAGTGGTCCATTCGTCGCCCGGGCAAATGCACAAACTGCAAGTGCAAGGTCGTGAGTGATCACCAAGATATCGCCAATCGGCAGCTTTAATTGTTCACTTAGTTGGTCTGGTGTCCATCCTGCCTGGTCGTGACCGATGAGTAAATTGACCATCGCCTGTGCTAATTTGACATCCTCACCATCGAGAGAACCGATAAAGAGCTCCATCTCGGAATAGGCCTGACTAACTAGCTGTGGTGAGAACACACGCCGAAACCAGGCTTTGACGATATGCTGTTCGGCATAAGTGCTAGCGATTGGCACGTAATTGCGATTGTGGTAACTGAATTCTGAAATGACCTGGAAACCGAGCAAAAAGCGTGCAAATGCCTGCTTAGTGTTGGCGAGCCAGAACCACTCAAAAAAGCGCGGTTCATAAACTGGCGGTTGGTTCTCTTGGAAGCTTACTCCCTTCACCGTCAGCTGAGCCTCGTTGTCTTCGTTGATTGTGATTAGCCCGGCCTCTTGCAACTCACGGAACTCAAAATCAAGCTGGTCACGAGTTGCCTGTCTGCGGGCACCGAGCCACTCCAGGATGCCGTATTCCTTGGCCCAAAAGAGGTTTGCGACCGTTTTGCGATTGGCCAGGATATTTTCGATCACCCGGATCCGGCGTGGTTGGTGGTAGCTGCATAGCCTTAATAGGTACGTATTCACTCGGATAGTCTCCTTTCATCCTTACACTCTATAATACGTCAAAGAACCCTATTCGGCACGAAAAAAAGAGCCAACAATTTCTGTCGACTCTTTGGCAAATTACATCTTGTGTTGGGCAAGCCACTTCTTTAAGTGTACGCAAACGAGCGCGAAGACTGAAGTGACGAGCAATCCCTTGATGATATTGAATGGAACAATACCAATCGCAACCAACTTAGCTACCGGCATGGATGACTGCCAGTGCCACACAGCCATGTACAGTGGTGTCAGGACCCATAAATTGAGGGCGGACATCACAACTGTCATTGAAAGCGTGGCGAGTGGAATCGCAACGGCCATCTGGTGCTTGAATGTCCAATCACGCTGCTTCCATACGAACGTAAATGGAACCAGTAAGGACATCGATGAAAGAAAGCTACTGGTTACCCCAATTAGGTCACCAATTGAAAATCCGTTCATCATCCAGTGCAACAGACACTTGATCAATGCGACCAAGACGCCGGCAAGCGGTCCGTAGATAAATGCTCCCAGTAGGATCGGTAAGTCTGAAAAATCAATCTTCAGATAAGACACGACCGGAATCACCGGGAACTCAAACATCATCAGGATGAAGGAGAGCGCTGAAAAACAGGCAATCCCCACCATCCGCCGTGTGCGTTGGTACGATACTGTCATAATAAAACAACCTCCAAATGAGACTGCTTTTCATTGGCCAATCCCTCTACGAAAAAATAAAACGTTGTCCACACTTAAATAAGGTCGACAACGCACTTGTTTTCGTAATCGGAATTTTTTCTTTATACCAGACTATACTGTCGGCCCTGGACTTCCACCAGATCAACCGTTTACACGGGTTGCGGACTTTTACCGCCGGTCGGGAATTACACCCTGCCTTGAAAACCAATCTTGTTAAATTTTTCACTACTCTTCGTAGCAACTATATACTAACAGGTCTAGACCCCAGCGTCAACAATAAACGCTTACAGCTCCTTAAGACGCTTTACTTCTTCAGGGCGCAGTTCACGGTATTCACCCGGTTGAACGCCTTGGCAATTCAAGAAGCCGTAACTTTCACGGTGGAGCTTGACAACTGGGTGACCAACCACTTCAAACATCTTCTTGACTTGGTGGTAGTGACCTTCGTGGATCGTCAATTGCACGATGCTAGTCTTCTTGGTCCGGTCAGTTTCCTTCAGACGAGTCTTAGCCGGCTTGGTCTTGTGTCCGTCAACTACCACACCGAGGCGGAGTTGCTTGAGCTCTTCGTTTGAAATCAAGCCCTTTACCTTGGCGATGTAGGTCTTGTTAACTTCGAACTTAGGGTGCATGAGCTTGTTAGCGACATCCCCGTCATTTGTCATCAGCAAGATTCCCGTCGTGTCGTAATCCAAACGACCGACTGGGTAGATCCGTTCTTCGATTTCGTCGTCCTTGAAAATGTCGACAACCGTGCGCCGACCCTTTTCGTCACTGGCACTAGAAATCACACCACGGGGCTTATTCAGCAGGTAGTACACGTGATTTTCGTGGTGAATTGGCACACCATCGACTTCAATCTTGTCCTTGGCTGCCACCTTGGTACCGAGTTCGCGGATGGTTTCACCGTTAACTGTCACCCGTCCTTGTGTAATCAGCTTTTCAGATGCACGCCGAGAAGCGACACCTGCTTGGGCCATGACTTTTTGTAATCGTTCCACTATTCTTCCTCCTCTTGGTATCGTTGACGCGACTGAAGGGCTTCTAAGAATAAGTCCCCGCTCATGTCGCTTTCATCCAGGTCATCTTGGTCTGGTAGAGCTGGCAAATCATCAAGTGAAGATAAGCCAAAGTAGTCGAGAAAATTGGTCGTTGTTGCGTACAGGAATGGTCGGCCGGGTGCGTCGAGTCGTCCCTTGGTATCGATCAGGCCCCGCACCATCAATTTTTGGATCGCACCAGAAGTCTGCACGCCCCGGATATTGTCAATTTCAAGACGCGTGATTGGCTGGCGGTAAGCAATGATGGCCAGTGTCTCGAGCAAGGCCGTGGTCAAAGCAACAGTCAGTGGCACTTCAAAGTAATGCTTGATCACTGGTGCCAATGATTGCTTGGTGGCCAAGCGAAATGTGTCGTCACTCTGCAGCAATACCAATGACGAGTCCGGGTCAGTCGCATACTTGTCCTCGAGGTCGGATAAAATCTTGCGGACTGCGGGCTTCATGAATCCAGTCACCTTGGACAAGTCGCCTAAAGTGATTCCTTCATCCCCGGAAATGAAAAGTAGTGCCTCAATCTGTGCTTGGTTCGTCGTCTCCGTCAATCTTGGTTCCCTCCACTAAAATAATCGGTCCAAACATTTCCGCTTGCTGCATCTCGATTCTGTGGTGCTTGCTGAGTTCGAGCACCGCCAAGAAAGTCGTGACGAGCTGGTCGCGGTTTCTGTCTTTTTGGAAAATCTCATCGAAGCGGATTGGACCCGTCTTGACGGCGGTCACCACTTCATCCATCCGTTGCGCCACGCTGACTGTTTCGGCTTCGACAGTTTCAACGACTGGCTGGTTCAAACGGTGGTTCTTCAATACTTGTACAAAGGCCGCCTGCAGTTGGTCGACCGTCACACCGGGTTCCACATGCGCTTGGATCATATTCCGTGGCACGTGCATTGCTGGCCGGGTGAATTCTTGCCGCCGGAACTCTTCCTTGTCCTTGAGCTGGTCGGCTGCCCGCTTGTAACGTTGGTATTCCAGCAATTGCTCTACCAGTTCTTCACGCGGATCCTCAATTTCTTCTTCCTCATCAAGATCTTCTTGCTGTGGCAACAACATCTGACTCTTGATATTCATCAGTGTCGCGGCCATCACAAAATAATCACCAGCAATCTCCAACTGATGTGCCTGTTGTTGGCGCAGGTAGTCGATGTACTGACTGGTGATCGTGGCGATCTTGATGTCATAAATATCCATCTTGTTTTCCCGAATCAGGTGCAGGAGCAGATCAAGCGGACCTTCGAAATCCTCAATCTTGATCGTTGGCTGGTACGGGTATTCGTTTAAATTATTATCGCTCATTGTTTCGCTCCCAGGTCGTGATCAAGGATTGGGTTTCCATAGTCCCCATCAAGCGCTTGTCAGGGTATTGTTGTGCCAGCCCTGTTAAGAGTGCGAAAACATTCTTCCCTGATCGTTCGCTTGGTGAAAATGAAATGTGGCGAAGTAGTAAATAGTCTTCACCCTCTTCAACAATTACCACCGCGATAAAGTGGTTGTCTTCAGAATCCTTCCAGAGGTATACGGGGTAATCCTGTGCGATAGCGTCTTCTAGCACGTCGTTAAAGCGGTTATTTTCACGCAATTCGGGCACTAAAGACAATAATCCCATGACGATCTTTTCGTAATCTTTCCGGTAACCTACTAGCAACTATTTCATCTCCTTACCATGGTTGGTGGTTTTCGTAGTCAGAACTAATTTCTTGCACGGACATCTTCAAGTATGGTTGCAACGCCCGCATGTCGCTGTATCCCAGCATTTCTTTAATCAAACGTGTATCAGCACCAGACCGCAACAGGTGCACTGCAAAAGAATAGCGGAGCGTCTGTGGTGTCACGGTCTTGTCGATGCCGGATGCGTCAAAGATTTCTTTGAGAATCATCCAGACCCCCTGACGCGTCATCTGGTGGCCGTGCGCATTCACAAAGACCGCATCTTCGTCGTCAACTACAATCTGATCACGCAGACCGTTCACGTAGCCATCGAGTGCATCAACTGCATCTTGGCTGATAGGAATCAAGCGTTCGCGCTTACTATCTGCGCCGAGGCGGATCATCTTGACATCCAAATGAAGATCAGAAGTCCGCAGCTTGATCACTTCACTCACCCGCATTCCCGTGGCGGCCATCAGCAAAAGCAAAGCCTTATTCCGTGCTGCCAGGGTCCCATCGAGGTCCATGCTAAGCAAGAGTTTAATTTCATCTTCTGAAAGCACCAATGGCTCAGACGTGGACTCTGTCTGGACATTATCCACCATCTCCATCGGGTTAAATGTCACGTGGTGGTGGCGGACCAGGTAGCGGAAGAACTGGCGCAGTGCCGAAAGCATCCGGTTGATCGTCGACGCAGAACGCCCATGAGACCGCATATTGGCCACCAAATTCAGCAGCATATACTGATCAACATTGGCCCAATCGACCACCCCGTTAGACTCCAGGTAATCCAGCGCCTGAGTGAGGTCACGGCGGTAACTATCAACCGTATTGGCAGACCGATTTTGTTCAGCTGTTAAGTAGGTTAAGTACCCGTCCATGACTTCTTTCATAACTAATCTTCCTTATCAAGTAATACCAGTTCAGTGCTGGTTTCTTCTACTAAGCCGGCTTTGAGTAAGTGTCCAATTGCCCGCTTGAATTGACCCTTGGAAATACCAAAGACAGCGCGGATCTCTTGTGGGTCGCTCTTGTCGGTATATGGCAGACGGTGCTTGACGTCGTGTTTGAGCATCGTCAAGATCATGTCGGCGTCTTCACCGATTGCTTGGTATGCACGTGGCTTAAGGGAGAGATTAAGGCTGCCGTGTGATGACAGTCCGATCACCCGTGCCTTCACCCGTTGACCGAGGCGTGGTTCTTGATCCCGTTCGCTGGGGTGGATAAAACCAAGTTCGTAGTTGTCGGTAATCACGTGGGTCCCGTTGAGCTTCAGGCGGAAGACGGTCGCCATGATGTCGTGGTTCATTTGCTTTTTAGATGGTGCGTTGGCGATGGTGTGGTAAATTTCCTCATCCGCTAACTTGCCCCAAATCCGGTCCTTGTCGTCAACTTCCAGAGCAATCAAGAGCTTGTCGCCGGGTTGTGGCCACAGATGCTTAAGTTCTGGAAGGTTATCGAGCGAAACCACGATATCCTTGTTTGGCAAGCCGATGTCCACGAAGACACCGAGGTCGCGACGTACACCAACGACGGTTCCGTAGTCATAGTGGTCAACTTGGACTGTTGGGATGTGCTTGCAGGTCATTTGAAGCTGGTGATCTTCATTTTGGTAAACAAAGCCCCGCACCTGTCCCCCAATATGGAGAGCCTGTGGACTTTCATCCTTTGGCAAGCGGTATGTCTGTCCGTTCCGGTCTGGTTGGACAAAGTAATCGCGGTCGTTTTCATCAATCATTACCGCGGTAACAACTTTTCCTAATGCTGAATTCATTTTATACCCCGTTCTTTTTAGTAATACTAAATACCATTTTACACGGCATTATAAATTTTGACCACATAAAAAAGAGCCGGACCCGAAAGTCTAGCTCTTAAAGTATTAACTAATTAAGATTAGTCGATGTGCTTAACACGCATCATGTTAGTAGTACCTGGTACACCCAGAGGAACACCAGCTACGACGATGATGTTGTCACCCTTCTTAGCAAAGCCAAGTTCAACTGCCTTTTGTGCAGCAACTTCGAATACCTTGTCGGTGTCAGTAATAGCATCGATTTGGTATGGTTGTACACCCCAGTTGATCATAAGACCGCGTTCAACACGTTCGTTTGGAGTAAGGGCAACGATGTCAGCGTTTGGACGGTACTTAGAAATCATCCGAGCAGTGTAGCCGGAGTCAGTGTAAGCAACGATAGTGTGAATATCAAGGTCACGGGCTGCGTTGGCAACTGCTGAACCAAGAGTTTCAGTAACGTCTGACTTGTCCCAGTCGAAAGTTTCACGACCGAATTCCCAAAGGTGGTTTTCAGCCTTGATGTCGATGGCGTTCATAGTAGCAACAGCTTCTACAGGGTAGTCACCGTTGGCACTTTCACCAGAAAGCATAGTTGCGTCAGTACCGTCAAATACGGCGTTGGCAACGTCAGAAACTTCGGCACGAGTAGGACGTGGGTTTTCTTCCATTGAGTCAAGCATTTGGGTAGCAGTGATAACTGGCTTACCTAATTCGTTACAACGCTTGATCATGTGCTTCTGAACGATAGGAACGTTTTCAGCTGGAATTTCAACACCCATGTCACCACGAGGAACCATCAAACCATCAGATACTTCGATGATAGCTTCGAAGTTGTCGATACCTTCTTGTGATTCGATCTTAGGGAAGATTTGAACGTCTTCCATGTTCTTTTCACGGAGAAGTGCACGAATGTCTTCAACGTCTTGTGGCTTACGAACGAATGAAGCTGAGATGAAGTTGATGTTGTTGTCACAACCGAAACGAATATCACTAGAATCCTTTTCAGTAATACCTGGAAGGTTGATTGAAACACCTGGTGCGTTAACACCCTTACGTGAACCAAGTAAACCGTGGTTTTGTACCTTACATACTAATTCGCGGTTAGCCTCGTCCTTTTCTTCGATCAACATGTCGATAAGACCATCGTCAAAGAGAACGTGGCCACCAACGTGAGTATCGTCGTAAAGACCTGGGTAGGTAACGGCGATCTTTTCCTTAGTACCTTCAACTGAGTCATCCATTGAGATACGTACTTCATCACCAATGTTGAATTCGATCTTACCTTCTTTTTGAACAGTAGTACGAATTTCAGCACCCTTAGTATCAAGCACGAGACCAACGTGCTTACCAGTGATTTCTTCGGCCTTCTTAACGTTGTCCATCCGACCTTGGTGTTCTGGGTGGTCACCGTGTGAGAAGTTGAAACGGAATACGTTAGCACCCGCTTCAATCAACTTAGAGATGGTTTCTACATCGCTACTTGCAGGACCAAGTGTACTTACAATCTTGGTTTTCTTCATAAATGAATCTCTCCTTTTACATTTATGCTTCAACAACGGTCTGCCATTTTGCATACCTCGTTTGCACATTTGTATAATAGCACTTTTCAAAAATCATGTCTGTAATTTTAAGGCAAAAAACGTTTTGTAAGCGATATCATTAGAAATAAACGGTACATTTTCTCATTATTTTCTAATTTTCAAGCTTTTGTAAGACAACGTTTTCTTTGCCTAAAATCTGGCACAAACCGGCCTCAGTACCCCGCTGTGTATTCATCCAGCGTTTAGTTGGCTCTAATATTTTCTCGTCACTGTCTGGATAGTAGAGCAAAACTGGTACGTTTCCCTTGTGAGCGGTCATGAATTGGCGCAAGCTGTTCAAAAATTCTGGATTGTTATGCTCCGAATCGACCCGCAAAACCCAGCGCATGGTTGGCAACAACTTATTGCGCAATTGCCCTGCATCTTGGATGGTTTGCGCGATCAATTGCGTCCCATGTCCTTGACGTTCCTCGGTCCGACCGGTAATTACCAGCACCTTATTATGATCGAGCAAGTCGCTGTACTGATTAAATTGCTTTGGGAAGACCGTCACTTCAGCAATTCCCGTCTCGTCCGAACCACTGACGAAGGCCATTTGACGGTGATCCTTCTTGGTGTGGATCGTCTTGATACGGTTGGTGAAAATGATCAGCGTGACCTTTTGATTTGGCCGCATCTGGTTGACGTGAATTGCACCGACCCGGGTAGCCAGCTGTGAGAATTGACTCACGGGGTGCCCGGATAAGTAGACGCCGAGATACTCGCTCTCCTTGGCTAGGCGCTCAGTCAGTGAATATTCCTTGGATTCCGCGATCTTGGTCAGCAGTGACGGATCATCGGTTTTACCAAAGAGTTGCACCCCTGACAGCAGGCCCGGCAAGGCATTGATCATTTCCGCCCGGTTGTATCCGAGGCCATCAAACGCACCGACGTAGATCAGCGGCTCGATGTATGATTCATGCAGCATCTGCTCCGGCATCCGGTTGACGAAATCCTTGATATCTTTGAAGTCGCAATTTTCTTCACGCTCGCGCAGGATCTCAGCTGTGAAGTCGCGCCGGTTCCCCTTGATGGCAGAAAAGCCGAAGTAGATCTGTGAATCCTGTTCGGTGAAGCCCGCTTGACTCTGGTTGATCCGGGGACCGTGAATATTCAGCCCCAGCTTTTGTGCATTGGTGATGTGCTGGCGCAATTTAGCCACGTTAGACTCGGCATTGAGCAGTGACGTATAGAATTCGGCAGGAAAATGACACTTCAGGTAAGCCATCTGGAATGCCATCATCGAGTAAGCGACGGCGTGGGAGCGGTTGAACCCGTAGTTGGCGAACTGGTCGATGTAATTAAAGACCTGGGTGGCCAGTTGTGTAGGATACCCCTTCTGCGCTGCGCCTTGTAAGAACTTTGCACGCATGCTCTCCATCGTCTGCTTTTTCTTCTTACTCATCGCACGACGCAGGAGATCGGCCTCGCCCAGCGTGAATCCGGCCATGGCAGATGCCAGCTGCATGACTTGTTCCTGGTAAACCAAAATCCCGTAAGTCTTCCCCAGGATTGGTTCCAGGGATGGATCAGGTAGCTTGACCGCTTCTTGACCGTGCTTTCTGGCGATGAAGTGTGGGATATTTTCCATTGGACCTGGCCGATACAGCGCATTGACAGCAACGATATCTTCAAAGCGGTCCGGACGCAGGCTCGTCAAGACGTTGCGGATCCCTGTCGACTCGAACTGGAAGATCCCGTCTGTTAGCCCATCTTGGAAGAGCTTGATGGTCGCAGGGTCGTTGAACTTCACCTGACGGAGGTCGAAGTTAGGCTGGCGCTTGCGGATCTCCTGGATCGTGTTGTCCATAATCGACAGGTTGCGCAGGCCCAGGAAATCCATCTTCAACAGACCAAGTGCTTCAACGGTGTCCTTAGGGAATTGGGTCATCAAGATCCCTTCACTCCCCGTCTGCAGTGGCACGATCTCGTGCAGAGGCTGTTCGGATAAGACAATACCGGCAGCGTGAATCGAGTAGTGTCGTGGCAGGCCCTCGAGGCGTTGGGCAACATCATACAGTAGTTTTAACTTTGGCTGGTCATTGAGTAAATTCTGCAGGCGCTGAGATTCTGCCAAGGTGTCACGCAGGGAAGACTGGATCGTCCGTGGCAGCGCGTCAGTCAGAGAATCAGCTTCGTAGCGACTCAGATCAAAGACACGCGTCAGGTCACGAATCACCTGCTTAGATGCCAGGGTCCCGAACGTGATGATCTGGGCAACCCGCTTGTGGCCGTACTTCTCGTGAACATAAGCCAGCACTTCTTCCCGGCGGTTGTCTGGAATATCCAAGTCGATATCCGGCATCTGCGCACGCTCGGGGTTGAGAAACCGTTCAAAGAGCAGCTGGTACTCGAGTGGGTCGACCTCGGTGATGGCCAAGGCGTATGCGACCAGTGATCCGGCTGCCGATCCACGCCCAGGGTCAGTTGTGATCTGGTGTTGGTGGGCAAAATTCATGACGTCCCAGACGATCAGGAAGTAGTCGTCAAAGCCCATCTCGTGGATGACTTTGAGCTCGCGGTTGAGCCGTTTCATGTAGTCTTCGCTGGTAAATCCAGGTGCCAGGTTGCGCTGCGACAGGCCCTTCAAACATAGCTTGCGCAGGTATTGGCCCGCAGTTAGTCCATCCGGCGTCGCAAACTTCGGCAAGACCGGCTCGGAGAACTTCATCTCGACGTTGCACTCTTTCGCAATCTTGACAGTGTTAGCGAGTGCTTCTGACATCCCCGCCCGCTCGTATTCGGCAGCTACCTGGGATTCTTCAGCGAGGAAGTGGCTTCCCCGCGCTTTGGACTGGGCTTCGATGTCTTCGAGCTGGGCACCCTGTCCGATGGCTTGCAACGTCTTGGTAGCGAACAGGTCCGTGGAGTTCAGGTATTCCACCGGTGTCGTCGCAACCACGCCGAGCTGGTGGTCATCGGCAAACTTCTGCAGTGATTGGCGTTGGACGGTGTCGAGCTGGAGGTTCACACCGAGATAAAGCGATTCTGCGCGCAGTGGCACCGTGAATTCTGTGAGCCAGGAGTCGCCTTGCAAAAGCAGGTTTAATAGTCCTGACTGTGCGGGGATGATCATGACCAGGTCAGATAGGTATGGTGAAATGTCAGTGATCGTCAGTGGCAACTGGTCCCGTTCACGCGTCTGCTGCAGTGTCGACAGGTCCATCAGATGTTGGTAACCAATCTGCGTCTTTGCGATTAAGGTAATAGCGACACGGGTACCGTCGGCGTTGTCCACCTGAATGATAATTTCCAAACCAATCAACGGCTTGATTCCCGCCTTCTTGGCCGCATTGTAAAAATCAACCGCGCCGTATAGCACATTTTGATCCGTCAAAGCTAATGCTGAGTATCCCCGGTCTAATGCAGTCTGCACGAGGTCGTTAATCCGAATTGGACTCTTCAAAAGACTAAAGCAACTATGAACTTGTAGTGGTACATACTTCAACCGTGACACTCCTTTCCTTTTGAAATTATATCAAAATATCCTGTAATTGATTATCTTTATTATTCAAGTGTGATAGAATAAAGTCCTATAGAGGGGATGAATTTTTATGCTGTCTAAGAACATTATTGCCGCAATTTGGGGAATTATCCTCGCTGAAGTGCTGGCATACATCACTTCCCAACTTGAAGGGATGACACCAGATTACAAGTTAGTAGCAATTATTGGCGTTGTCTTCGCACTGATTGCAGTCAACTGCATCAATGCTATTACCGGCAAGGCTGATCCTGCTAATAAAGATTAATATAATTCTAATAAATAGAGGTCAAGGAATTAAATCCTTGGCCTCTATTTTTTACTTATTTTGTAAGTTGAGTTCGTTAATCTTGAGCAGTACGTCAACCGCCTTTTCCATCGTTTGCAGTGAAACGTATTCGAAGCGGCTGTGCATGTTTTCCCCACCCGCGAACAGGTTTGGAGTTGGTAAGCCCATGTAAGAAATCTTGGAACCGTCAGTACCACCACGAACTGGGTAGATGTCTGGCTTGATGCCCAATTCTTCCATCGCTTGCTTAGCCATGTCAACAACTTCCATGTGGCCATCGAGAGCGTCTTTCAAGTTGTAGTATTGGTCGTACAACTTCATCGTGACACGTTCTTCGCCTAATTCAGCGTTGAGTCCTGCGACGATCCGTTCGAGCAGGTGCTTACGTTCTTCAAAGACTTCACGGTCGTGGTCACGGATGATGTAGGTCATCTTGGCGTGATCAACTGTCCCTTCCATCTTGTAGAGGTGGTAGAAGCCTTCTCGACCTTCTGTACGTTCCGCGCGATCGTGAATTGGAAGGCTGTCGTGCAGGTCAATACCGACTTGCAGAGCGTTGATCATTGTGCCTTTTGCGACCGCTGTGTGAACTTCCTTACCTTGAATTTCAATTTCAGCTTGGGCAGCGTTGAATGTTTCGTATTCGAGTTCGCCAAGTGGTCCACCATCAACAGTGTAAGCGAGGTCGGCACCGAAGTCCTTGACGTCAAAGTGGTCAGCACCAGTACCAATTTCTTCATCCGGACCGAGACCAATCTTTATTTCGCCGTGCTTAATTTCTGGGTGCGCCATCAGGTATTCGGCCATGGTGATGATTTCCGCCACACCAGACTTGTCATCAGCACCGAGCAAGGTCGTACCGTCAGTCGTGATCAGCGTGTCACCCTTGTACTTGGCCAGGGATGGGAAGTCCGCCAGAGTCAGCTTGAACTTACCGTCTTCACCGAGGTAAATGTCGGATTCGCCGTCGTAGTCTTCAACGATTTGCGGATTAACGTTGGTGGCGTTGAAGTCCGCGGTATCGATGTGGGCGATGTAGCCGATGACAGGCACCTTGTAGTCGATGTTGCTTGGGATGGTTGCCATCACGTATGAGCTTTGTGGGTTGATGTGGACATTATCCAAGCCGAGGTCTTCCAATTCTGCTGCCAGTTCCTTTAAGAATGCAGTTTCCTTGGGATCAGATGGGATAGTGGTGGATGCAGGGTTTGAGCGCGTTTCAGTCTTTACATACTTCAGGAAACGTTCCAACATACCTTCGTACTTTTCAGTCATATCAATTCTCTCCTTTTACTTAACGATGAAATCAAATGGGTCGGTGTTGATGGAATTTTCAATAATGGCGAAATCCCATCCATCGTGTTCACGCTGCCAGGAGCGGAAAAGCTCGGCAAGTTGGTGTTCACACACTGCCTCGACGTGGTGGCCAGGGTCAACTACGGTCAGATGATGCGCAATCATGTCGTGGGCGTAGTGGTAGCTCACGTCGCCAGTCACATAGGCATCTGCGCCGGCATTAACCGCGTGTTGGTATAGGTCACCGCCTGCCCCACCGAGTACGGCAACGCGCTGGATTTGCTTTGCGTCGTCGTCTGGGTGGTTAATCAAGCGGACACCCTTGAGGCCAAAGCGTTCACGGCAGTAGTCCGCAAAGTCAGCTGGGGTCATTGGTTGAGACAGGCTGCCGACCCGACCCATGCCAACCGGTTGACCGGTAACGGGATCTTCCCCCGCTGGCACAAGTGGCGTGGTGTCCGTGAGCTGGAGGACGTCTGCAAGCCAGTCGTTCATTCCACCATTAGCCGTGTCGAGATTGGTGTGGGCCGCGTAGACCGTGATGTTGTTGGCCAAGAGCTTGGCGTACATCGCGTTTTGCGGATCGCGGGTATCGAGGTCCTTAGCTGCGTGGAACATCACGGGATGGTGCGCGAAGATGAAGTCGACGCCCTGTTCAACCGCTTCGTCGACGATTTCTGGGCGGACATCCAAGGTCGTCATCATCTTGTGAATTGGCCGCTCGGGGTTGCCGATTTGCAGGCCAACGTGGTCCCAGCTTTCCGCGATTTGTGGACTGGCGAACTGTTCGAATCGGTGAATAAATTCTGTTCCGATAATCAATCTAAAGTCTCCTTCACTAATTGAATCCGTGCCTTCATGTCATTGATTCGGTCAAGTGGTGGTTGCTTTGCGCTCGCCATTTGATCTAAGACCCGCTCTTGACGGGAAATGTAGTCTTTCCATTTGTTTTCGAATACCGGACCCTTCTTTTCGAGCAGGAGTGGTCCAAAGGTTAATTCGAAGTCGCTGTATGAAAATGGAACGATGGATGGCTCTGCGACGATGATTTCATAGATGTGGTCGTCTTCTTCCACCAGCCGTTCAGCCATGATCTGGTAGCGGTTGTGCATCAGCCAAGTCCGCAGACGATATTCGCCGACGTTTGGTTGGAGCACGAGCCGAGAAACGCCTTGGAGACGGTCCTTGCCCCGTTCTAGAATATCAGCGATCAAGGAGCCACCCATTCCGGCAATCACGACAGTATCAATCTTGTCCGCTGGTTCGATAGCATCCAAACCATTGCCGAAGCGTGGTATGATGGTGTCTTGTAAACCGTTATTATGTATTTCACTAACCATATTTTCATAAGGCCCCTTCACCACTTCGCCGGCCACCGCAAAGGAGATTTTCCCTTTCAGCGCCAGTGATGCAGGAAGGTACGCGTGATCTGATCCGATGTCAGCCATCCGCGCATTTTCGGGAACGAATTCCGCAACTTGTTTTAATCGTTGTGAGAGATGTTGTGCATCCACGTAATCATTTCCTTTTTGTTGAATTAAAACAATTATAACAAATCTGGCCTTCTTTATAAACGTGCGATAGCGGAAATAAAAAGCCCGCGAGTAGGAGTACTCACGGGGGGATTAGGACTATTATGTATAACTAATAATCGAGGGCATCGTACCAAGCATCTTCGA
>JAUMUE010000016.1:13930-36185 GCA_030530845.1 Limosilactobacillus sp. | reverse complement strand
GAATTTAAATTCACGATTCGCTTTTTTGTTAGTTAGATTCGCTGCTTGATGAAGTTGATGAACTTACAGTAGCGTTTGAGTTAAGGTATTCATCCAAGATGTTCTTAGAATCCTTGTCCTTGATAGAAACGTTACCCTTCTTGAGGACGTTAGAAACAACCTTGTGCAAGAAGGTCTTGTTGTTCATGTTTTCCTTCACGATTTGGTTCTTCAAGTCATTGATGTGTTGGCTCTTCTTACCCTTAGCTGGGTGTTCGATCATGTAGATGACTTGGTAACCGTCGTCGGTCTTAACTGGAGTTGAAGTGTATTCACCGTTCTTCAGCTTGAAGGCAGCCTTCTTGTAAGCTGAGTCGAGTGAAGTGTCGGTGTTGTCAAATGCAGGAACACGACCACCAGTCTTGTTGTTTGAAGTATCAGTTGATTCTGACTTAGCAAGCTTCTTGAACGTTGAGTACTTGTTGCTTGCGGAGTCTAATTGGCTGATGATGTTTTCAGCTTCGGACTTAGAACCAACAAGAATTTCAGCAGTTTGTACTTTTGGTTGGTACTTTTCCCATTGCTTGTCGATTTGCTTGCTTGTAATGTGTGAGTAGTTACGTACAGCGGCTTCAAGCAAGAGGTTTGAGCGTAATTGGTCCTTCAATGATTGGCTAGTCAAACCATTTTGGCTCAAGAAAGCAGAGAATTCACTACCGTATTGGTTCTTGTAAGTGTTGTATTGAGCAGTGACTTGCTTGTCAGATACTTGCTTACCGTATTGCTTTTCCAATACCTTGTCCAAAATCATTTGTTGGAGCACTTGCTTACCATTGCTGGTTTGCTTCATGCTTGAGTAGTATTCACTTTCAGTAATCTTACCACCGCTAGTAGTAGCAACGGCCTTGTTTCCACAGGCTGCAAGAGGCAACATCAAAGCTGCACCGGCAACGACTGCAATTAACTTCTTAGTCTTCAAAAAAATACACATCCCTTTTGTTTCGAAATAATATACCTATCCAATATACCACATTCCCGGAAATCTACACGCATTCTAAGAAAAAGTTTAGTTGATCTTCAAATTTTATTCACGGTTCAGATCGATCAGGTGACCAGTGTCCTTAAGCTTTTCAGCAACATCCTTGTCCGCAGTGAAGTAGATAACCTGGTTCTTCTTGGCCATCTCTTCCAGGATTCCAATGACCTTTCCGCGACGTTGGTAGTCGAAGTTGACGAACCCGTTGTCGATGATAATTGGCAGTGAAATTTCGCTACTGATTTCGGACGCAAATGCAAGACGGAGTGCTAAGTAGAGCTGTTCCATGGTACCAGTCGATAATTCACCAGGTTCAAAGTTTGTTCCATCAAATTCGACGTGAACACCATTTTTATCGATATTGATTTCGACGTTTTGGCGTCCCGTGAGCAGTTTGAAGTATTCAACCGCAGAGTCCTTGATCTTTGGTGCACGGTCTCCCGTTGCCTTCTGCAGAGCAGTATTGATAACCTCGATTGCCAACTTAGCGGCGATCCAGGTTTCTGCCATTTGGATAATCGTAGCCTTCTTGCTTTCCAAATCTTGTTGGGACTTCATGAATCCTTTATCATTTGCCAAAACTGCGATTTGACTTTCGGCATCACTTTGCTGTTTGATTTGGACCGCAATCTCTTTGTTGATATCATCCAGTTGTGCATTTTCATTGTCCAAAGCACGCTTAAGATCCTGAACGTCAGAATATTTGGCTAACTGATCCTTCACGTCATCTGGTAACTGCTTTTCGAGCGCATCGACATCAGACTTTTTCAGGTCGAGCTTTTTCAATGTTTGCACATACTCGTTAAAGCCCTCGTCAGTAGTCACGCCGGCTTCATTATAAATCGCCATTTTCTGGCCATGCACTTCATTATAACGATCCAAAAGTTCATCAACACGTTCCTTAGCTTTGGCGCACTTTTCGCGGAGGTCTTGAAATTTGTTCCATTGTTCTGACATCGTGTTGATCCAGTTATTCATGTTAGTGACGAGCTGGTCAACACTATCGCCAGAGGCCTTGCCGATAAGTTTTTCCTTTAAGTCAGCGAGTTGTTGATTTAATTGGTTGACTTTATTTTCCGCGTTTTCGATCTCGACGGTGAGTTCTTCTGCGCGGCGCAGGTCAGCTTGCATGGAAATCCACTGGTCAGATGGGAAATTCGTCAGTCCGTGGTCTTGGCCGAATTTGTCAATCTCTTGTCGCTGAGACTTGGAATTCTTTTCATCACGAATGGACCGGAACTGCAAGTAGACACCAGCGATCAAGAAGATCAGGCCAATGTAGTTCAGAGTGCCCATGGTTGTGACGAATCCAACCACTGCGAGCAGGAACCCAATGACAAGGGCAACCGTAGCATACAGTTGCAGAGAAGACTTACCTGCTTGTTCTGTTTGCAAGATGTGTTGCAATTCCACCATATCACCCTCGGACAGTGGCTTAGGGAGTTGGTGCCCACCGTAACGCTTTTTGATTTCATTACGTTCCTGGTAGTGTTGCTCCATGGCCTTTTCCTGGTCCTGTTGGTGGTTGAATGACGCCTTAAGATCATACAGTTGTGACTGCACGTTTTGATATTCGGTCAAACGATCATGGTAATCGGTCAAACTCTCTTCGTCAAACCCCTTTAATTGACCGTCTAGTTGGTTCGATTCACTTCTTGCAGTCTCCCCTTGCTCCTTGATTTCTGCCTCTTTGACTTTCAATTGACGAGCTTCTTCGATTTGAGCTTCGGAGAGACGTTTTTGCTCCGTGTCTTGCTTATTTTGCTTCCATTCGGTGTAGGTGTCCCAGAGATTACTCAATTTTTCTAGCTCTGCAACAGACTTAGAAGCTTCTTCCTGTTTCTTTTTAAGGGTCTCAATCTGATTTTTTGCATCTTCTACTTGTTTGTGAAGATGGCCATATTGCTTCTGCTCATTTTTCTTCTGCTCAGCAATGGCTTTGATTTCTTGGTAGTCTTTGTACTCTCGATTAAGTTGAGGATTTCGACCCCTTTCCTTGTACAAGTCATCTGCGTACTTTTGAATCGAGTGCAGTCTTTTATCCCACTTATCAGAATTTGACGCACCAATGTTTTTCAGAGTTTTTTGGTAGCTTTCCGCATCAACCCTATCGATTTTGGCCAAATCAGACTGCGCGAACGCAAAGATTGATTCGAAAGTTTCCTTGTCGATATTGCCGGTCAATTCTTTTTCGGCGGCCTTTAATTTTCGTACCTTTAATTCTTCGCCGTCTTTTTTGATTTTGAGTTTCGTCTTTGTGCCGTCTTTCGTCCGGATAATGTCGTATTGAACTCCATCTTTTTCGACCGTCACAGTCCCACCAATGTGATCACTGCCATTTCCCTTAGGAATGTAATTTTCGAATAATCCCTTATTACTATTGGCATTAGCAAAGCCAAAAAGGATACTCTTGATGAAGGTTGCCAAAGTCGACTTACCGGCTTCATTCAGTCCGTAAATCACTAGCAGGTCCTTATCGAAATCGAAACTTTTATCACGCCACTTACCAAAGGCTTCAATGTATACCTTACTAATCTTCAACTAGATCACCCCTTTCACGAATGATGTTGTTTGCTTTATTGAAGATCTTTTCCGCGTCAAAATCTGCATCTTTGAGTTCATCCTTACTGCCAAAATAATCTTCCACTAACTTCTTTATATGTTCTTCATTCAGCACTTCTTCCCGCGCTTGTTGGAAGGCTTGGCTATCAATGTCGCCATCGATTGAAAGATCCTCGAGTTTAGATAAAATCAAGCTGTATGGGTACCACTTGATTTTAGATTTGTCAGAATCCTCTTTTTTGTCAGATTCCATTTGTTGGAAGAATTTGCTTTGGAGGTTACTTAAAATCTCCCTATCTTTGATCTCTTTGCCAGGGAATTTCACATCGAGATCAACGAGATAGGTGCCATCGTATTTGGAATCTAGTTGCTTTTCAACAGCTTCTTGGACCTCTGCTTCGGTACCATCCGTGATTTCAATATTCAATTTCACCCAACGAAATGTGTCAACCGGCTTGAATTCTGGAACCAGTCGATTGTTTTCTGAAGTGACCAGGTAGTAACCGTGTTCGCCTTCTTCGTTTTTGCGACGACCCTGGGGATTACCAGCGTAGACGATTGGTGGTTCGCTGTTTAACTCACCGTGCTTGTGGATGTGACCGAGTGCCCAGTAGTCATACTTCTTGTCGATCAATTCTTGCTTCTTGAATGGAGCATAGTCGTCTGTTTGATTACTGCTACCAGTACTTTCAGCCGCGTGAAGCATCCCAATGTGCCAATCAGCGTCAGAGCGGTCCGGATATTGGGGAACCATGTCTTCTGGGATGTGGTTTTCTTTGTACGAGAAACCAGACACGTCAACAGTTTCACCATCCTTGAGCGTTAAGTGAATCGTTTCGACCGAATTATCCAACTGGTGAATATTTTCAGCCCAGTCTTGATCTTCTGAGGTGTCATAGTGATCGTGATTCCCGTAGCAAAATACAACAGGAATACCTTCTTCGCTCAATTTCTCCATTGGGTCCTTAAACATACGGATCCGCGACTTCAGACGGTCGCTACCATCGAAGACATCCCCGACAATCAGCACAAAGTCAACTTCTTCTTTGATTGCGTCATTAACGATTTTGTCGAGCGCAACAAACGTGGAATTGATGAGTTTTTCTTTGAAGTCGTTATTTCCCGCATCCGGAATTCCCTTGAAACTACTACCCAGGTGTAAATCAGCAGTGTGAATAAATTTCATTACGGTCTCCCCCTTCAATCATTTTTTAAAAGCAAAAAGAGGCGTGGATATTTCCAGCCTCCTTGTATATCACCGCAAGGGCAAGAAAATCTTTTCTTCACTTACGAATTAGTTGTTGCCAGCTTGGTTAGGCATGATGTCCTTGTACAAGTCTTGGATTGGACCAGTGATAGTCTTGTTCAATTGTTGAAGCATTTGGTCAATTTGACGTTCTGCGTTCATCAGGTTTTGAACTGCAGGCTTGCCACTGATTTCCTTAGCCAAAGTTTGGATGGCGTTGATTTCGTCATCAGTTGGGTTTTGGCCAGTCATTGACTTTTGTTGGGCACTGGCTTGCATGTTTTGGAACTTCTTGAATGATTCAAAAGCTTCACTGTCGGCCTTTAATTCGTCGAGGGCCTTCTTCAAAGCTTGAAATTCTTGAGTTTCTACCAACTGACGTGACATGTCGTTGGCGTTATCGTAAATGTTTACAACCATGTGTAATAACTCCTTTTTCTAAAGTAATCTATTAAATTGTATCATGATTCGATAAGTGATTAAAACAGTGAACGCAAATTATTGAAGACTTCTTGCGCCTTACTTCCAATGCTGTTGACAGTGTCGCCGATCTTGTTACGCAGGTCACTACCAGAACTGAAGAGTGAACCCCAACCTGAGCTACCCGTGTTTTGACTATTTGCACGCGTTTGGGCATCTTTGACCGTAAACTTGGTGCCGGCAGTGTATGGCAGAATTCCGGACATTTCCTGCTTGAAGAGTGCGTTAATGCTGCGCTCGGAAATGTCGTTCAAGACGTGACTCGAGTTGGTATCGTCGTAACCTTCCCATGTCGCAACAACCACGTCCGGCGTGTAACCCACGATCCACTTATCACGGTCATTGGATTCGTCACCCTTGACCCCGGAGTTCGTCGTACCAGTCTTACCCGCCAGAGTGTAGCCCGCTGGCTTGGCAGTTGCCCCGGTACCGTGTGCGTAGACGCCGATCAGCATACTGGTCATTTCGCGCGCGGTCTTAGCTGAGATGACGCGCTTGACCTTGGTGTTCTTGTTCTTCGCAACGACCTTACCGGATGCGTCTACGATCTTCGTGATGTAGTGCGGAGTTGGCATGTTACCGCTGTTGTCGAAGGCGGAGTAAGCACGTGCCAATTGTTGAGGTGAAACCCCATTGGACATACCACCCAGCGCAAGAGCAAGGTTCTTATCACTCTTTTCAACTGGCAGACCAAACTTCTTCGCCATGTCGTAACCCTGGTTGATCCCGATCTTATTCAGGAGCCAAACAGCCGGTGCGTTGAGACTTTCGTACAGGGCCTTGTACATTGGAACACTGCCGCTGTAGGTATCGTCGTAGTTCTTTGGCGTGTAGTTATTGGAACCATACGATTGCTTCTTATCTTGCAACGTTGAGTCGTAGAAGTAACCATGTTCGAGGGCCGGTGCGTAAACCACGATTGGCTTGATGGTCGAACCTGGTTGCCGGCGCATCTGAGTCGAACGGTTGAATCCACGGAAGACGTGCTTACCACGGCCACCGACGACCGCAGTCACCCCACCCGTCTTTGGATCCATAGCGATAGAGGCAGATTGAACTATCGTACCGTCCGCAGAAGCATCTGGGAAGTTGTCGTCATCGTCATAAGTGTTTTGCATCGACTTTTGTTGGCTTTGGTCCAGTGTCGTGTAGACCTTGTAGCCGTCGTTCATGATTTCCTTTTCCGAAATCCCATAATCGCTCTCGGCTTCAGAAATCACGGCATCGAAGTAGTATGGATACTTGTAACTGTCACTGTTGACATAACCTTCATCCACTCCCAGTGAGGTCTTCTTGTAGTAGTCGGCCTGTGATTGGGAGAGCTTCTTGTTTTCCACCATCAGCTGCAGAACCATATTCCTCCGTTCTCGCGTGGCCACGGGGTGATCAATTGGGTCATACATCCCCGGCGACGTCAGCATCCCCGCCAGTGTCGCAGCTTGAGGGACAGAGAGTTCGCTGGCGTTGACACTAAAGTAGCGCCGTGCCGCATCCTGTACACCCCAGACACCATGACCAAAGTAAGCGTTGTTGAGGTACATCGTCAAAATGTCGTTTTTCGAGAACTGCCGCTCCACTTCGACCGCAATGAAAATTTCCTTGGCTTTCCGTGAGAAGGTCTGTTGCTGGGTCAAGAAGGCGTTCTTTACCAGTTGTTGGGTCAGCGTACTACCCCCTCCAGAGATGTAGTTGCGCCGCATAACCTTGTTTTTGATCAGCAAGAATCCGGCCCGGCCTAAACCTTTGATCGAGAAACCGTGTTCGTGGTAGAAGTTCCGGTCTTCTGTCGAGAGAACGGCCGCGGGAACGTTGCTCGAGATCTTGCTCAATTTGACGTAGGTACCCTTCTGTGCGTACAGGCTCCCCGCAGATTGGTTGTTCTTGTCGTAAATCACAGTTGGACGTGACAACCGGTTCTGTAAGTTCTTTACGTTTGAAGTCTTCGCAACAAATGTCAGGTAGGCACTCATCAGGAAGAAGAGGCTGAGAAAAACAACAATCAGCCACCGCGTCATCTGATACCGATGCCAGAAGACCTTGGTGTTGGCCTTGAATTGTTGCCAAAACTTGCGCAGAGCCGACTTGATATTTGGCCCCAGGTTCTTAAACCACGCTTTGATGCGTTCTTTTATTGGATTAGATTGTGGTTCACGTTTCATTAAATTCCAATCTCCATTAAATCGTACAAATTTTATCCTGATAATTTTAGCACAAATTTGTGAGCGTGCTGTGTGATCTATTGAGTCTTTACGAATGTTTTAATAAGTGACACCAATAAAAAAGGCTTGGAGTCGCGAGGGCTCCAAGCCTAATCGGATATTACATTTCATCTGGTGCCTTAATGTCGAGCATAGCCAAAGCATCCTTCAAGATGTGACTAACCGCTTGTACCAAGGCAAGACGCGCTAGTTGTTCAGCGTTTTCTTCGAGGATCCGGGTGTGTGCGTAGTATTGGTTGAACTTCTTGGAGAGCTCAAGGGCATACTTAGCGATTACAGATGGGTCGTAGTTGACAGCAGCGCGTTCCACAGTGTCAGCGTATTGGCTCAAGAAACGCAGGAGTTCCCAAGCATCGTCGCCGAGCACAGTCAGGTCAACATCGCTGAAGTCGCGGATGCCACCCTTACGCAAAATACTTTCGGCACGAGCACGAGCGTATTGTACGTATGGACCGGTTTCACCTTCGAACTTAACGACATCTTCAAGCTTAAAGTTAACCGCGTTACGACGGTCGTTCTTCAAGTCGTGGAAGATAACGGCGCCGACACCGACTTGCTTAGCCACTTCATCAGCATTCTTCAAGTCAGGGTTCTTTTCGGCGATTTGCTTACGTGCCAAGCTGATGGAATCGTTCAATACGTCTTCCAGGTTGACAACATTACCCTTCCGCGTCGACATCTTCTTACCGTTCAAGTTCATCAAACCGAATGAGATGTGTTCGAGTTGGTCCCACCAAGTGAAGCCCATTTCCTTCAGAACGGCCTTGAGTTGCTTGTAGTAGTTTTCTTGTTCTGCACCAACCACGTAGAGTGACTTGGAGTGGCCAAACATACGCTTCCGGTAAAGTGCAGTGGCGAGGTCACGGGTGATGTAAGTGGTCGTACCATTACTCTTGATGATCAATGGTGGAGTAAGGTTGTAGGCATCGAGGTCAACGATTTGGGCACCACGACTGAGCTTGAGGAGACCCTTGTCCTTCAAGAGGTCGATTGGGTCATCCATCTTTTGCGCACTGAAGGCTTCACCGTTGAAGGAATCAAAGTGAACGTCCAGCATGTCGTAAACCTTTTGGAAACGTTCGATGGAAATTTCACGGAACCAGTGCCATAAACGCCATGCTTCCTTGTCACCGTGTTCGAGCTTCGCAAACCATTCACGACCGAGATCAGTGTATTCTGGGTGTTCATCGGCTTCATTGTTGATCCGAACATAGTACTTCAGCAGGGTTTCGATTGGGTCTTTCTTGACTTCTTCTTCACTACCCCACATTTGGTATGCGGCCATCAACTTACCGAATTGAGTACCCCAGTCACCGAGGTAGTCGATACGGATTAAGTTGTAGTTTTCCTTTTCGAGGATCCGAGCAACGGCTTCACCGATCATAGTAGAACGCAGGTGTCCCATACCCATTGGCTTTGCGATGTTAGGTGATGAGTAATCGATTGTGACGTTAGAACCCTTACCGAGGTCACGCTTACCGTAGCCTTCTGGGTCAGTCAAAATTGCCTTGATGATGTCAGCACCAACTTGCGCCTTATCTTGGTAGAAGTTGATGTATGGGCCGGCAACGACAACCTTTTCGAAACCTGCTTGGTCGATCTTTTCAACCAATTCAGTTGCGATCATTTGAGGTGCCTTGTGCAAGGTCTTAGCTAAGAAGAATGTTGGAAAGGCGTAATCACCGTTCTTAGTATCCTTTGGCCGTTCGATCTTGTTTAAGATGTCTTCAATTGACATATCTGGCAAAGCTTTCGCAATCGCTTCTGCCACGCGTTGTTTTTGATCCATGATTTATTCCTCCTTAACAAAAAAGTCCCTAGTATTCTGCATAAATACTAGAGACGAGAATTCCCGCGGTACCACTCTAATTGAATTAGATTCCACTCATTATAATTTTATTCAAATCTACCATTAGGCACGCCTTCGCAAGAATCAGTCCCCGACTTACACCAACTCGGGGTCGCTTAAACTTCAAACTTGCTAATACTCCTAACAGTTCTACAAAGACATATTATAACAAAAGCCGGTACAAATACAAGCAAAGAAAAACGCCGGGCGCAAAACCTGGCGATCAAAAGCGGGTAACGAGAATCGAACTCGCGACGCAACCTTGGGAAGGTTGAGTTTTACCACTAAACTATACCCGCATAAAACTAACTTAATTAACACTAAGTCAGTATATAACAAGAACTATTATTTGTCAGCCTTTTTTGCCTTTTTCGCAGGCTTTTTCTTGGCATCGTCCTCGTCTTCTTTGGCTTCTTCATCTTCGTCCTTTTCGACACGAGGAACAGCCTTAATCATTTCAGCATCACTTTGGCGAATAACAGCTCGGCCGTTGAGCTCATTGACGCCACTCTTATCGGCCGGATCAAAGTCATTAATTGATACCATGACGGAATTATTGTAGACTTTTTCAACTACGCCTTGGAAGTCGTGATCCATTGGTCCAAACTTCTTGCAACCAATCAAATCACCAATTTCAAAATCAGCCATCGGTCTCACCTCATTCATAGAATTTCAATAGGATAACAGAAACACTTTACTCTTTTTTTGAGCATTTTTCAAGTGAAAGATATGTTATCAAGAATATGGTAAAATCGTTTTTGAAAGGATGGCGATTCAAATGGTTAAAATAGTTGCGCTTGCGATGTCTTTAATGTTGATCATCGCCAATATTTGCGGGAATAATTCCAAGAAGGAAAAGCACGTCGCTAACTGGCTAATCATATCACGTGTAGCCTTCTTCATCTTTCTTGCCGTTTCAGTCGTCAAGCTGATCCGCAATTATCCTGTGGTGGTTTACCTCAACATTTTATGGCTTCTTTACCTGACAGTCGTCTATATTTTTATGGAATCAACTTTCAGATTAAAGCGCGAAACTTTCGGTAATCCACACCGCTCACACCTTGTTACTGCGGCGTTGTTAATTTCTTTCGTAGTAATTATCGTCTTCTTTTAACTTTTGCTTGCAATCCTGGATGGAACAAGTATAATGGTTATTGTTCACTGATAACATTCAGTTGATCCGTTGCCCCAGTGGCGGAATTGGCAGACGCGCAACGTTCAGGTCGTTGTATGGGTTTCCATGTACAGGTTCGAATCCTGTTTGGGGCATTTAATAGCCTTGTAGATTGCTTGATCTACAAGGCTTTTTTGTTTTTTCGTGTACCATTTGTTTACCAAGGTCGAAATTTCTAGCTTTTTCGAGGATCTTTTTGACCGGTTGCTGATTCCATTCCCTCGGTCATAACGACCAAAGTTTGTATTAATATTGATATATAGCTGTTATCGAAAGGAAGAATGATTCATGATAGGAGACAGGATTCGAGAATTGCCTTCTGTTAAAAAGATTACGCAAACTGAATTAGCGCATGCTATCAACGCTTCGCAACAAGCCGTCACCAAATGGGAAAACGGATACTCCGAACCAACAAGTAGCATGGTTTACACTCTCGCTAAATATTTCAATGTTTCGGCCGATTACTTGTTGGGTAACACTGACGTCAAACTGCCGAACAAAGATTTATCCAAAAATCAAATATTAATTACTTATTCTATCGATCCAAACGTTACTGATGAAGAACGCAACGACATCATCGAGCTTGTTCGCATCGCTATGACAAAGAGGCGTCGTATATAAAATTGATTATTTGGAGTTATAAGCATTAAAACAAATCTAGGATAAATGTCCTGAGCTTGAGTTTTATGTTATTGACGTTCCAGACCTCCGTTACCACGGGCATATCTAGGGAATGGCCGTTTTTAATTCGGCAGCCTAGTTTTTTTAGCAACAGAAAACCGCTCACAACTGGGTCAAAGGGTTAGTGAGCGGATTTATATTTACAAAAGATTTGTAAATATAAATTCCAGAAAATCTAGCAAAAAAAGCTTGTCTCAAGTTATTCGAGGCAAGCTTTTTTGTATATAATTTAATCCTCGTCGCGATCGACTAATTGAACCATCGTACCATAGCCAGTTAAGACTAAGAAGCGTGGTGCAACTTGTACGTTAGCAACATCAGTAGTGAAACGAATATTCACAATTCCATCGGCACCCTTGGCTTCTGCGCGTTGCTTTAATTTCTCCTCCACTTCGCTAAAAAGCTGGTCCATCGATTCAAATGAGTCAATGGCTTCACTGGGTAACATCAAGTGGCTGGTAGCGTTGACGATCCCCAATACCCGGTGTGCTTGTGGACAAGCTTCTGTAGATAAAAACATGATTCCACTTCCTTTGAAATCTATTATATCAAAAAAGGCTCGATCATCTGACCGAACCTTTAGTTTAACGGAAGGAATCTTGCCACTTTGCAATGGAACTTAACAATTACTCGCTGATTTGATTCTAATCTTCCGCAAAGTCGCTTTTATATTTAATCCATCTGACGAGCACCCTGGTGACTATGGTATCAAAATCGTTTAATCGAGGTTTCATGTCACACTTACGTTGCTTCTGCCTACTTAACTGCTTCGGCTCATTCAGATGGGAGAAGCTTCTTTCTTCCCGGCTTCTCGTTCTGTTTTCCTTCCACGTCTATAATATACCATCTTTTGTAAGCGCTTGCAACAAAAATATTTTAAATTATTGAAGCTAGCATAACTGCCATTGCGACAAAGTTATTGAGCGCATGGACGAGGATGCTGTTTTTAAGGCTGCCGGACTTGCGGTAGATGTACGCAAGCATCGCACCCATAAAGACATAGAGCAGGAAACTAACAACATTGGTGCTGGTGTGGGCCGCGGAAAAGACAAGACCGGACAACAGCATTTTTTGCCACAGAGCATCAGGCTTGAAAAACATGTTGGTGAGCATTCCACGGAAAATCAATTCTTCAGCAATCGGCGTCAGTGTGAAGGATCCGATCGCAAAAACGATGGTGATCAACATGTTGTGATTGAGCAATTCCCTGATGATATGGTTATTCTCGGTCTCGTTTTGATGAAACAAGTACTGGTTGAGAATGTTGAAGAAAATTGGGATTACCATCAAGCTCACGTATCCCCAGATCACCATGGAAATTTTGATTGGTCCACCCTTTCCTAGCTGGTTGTATCGCTGGTACTGCTTGTTGGCCGCCCAGATGATGAAACAAAAGATGACGACGAAGAGCACCGACATGATCACGGCCAACATTTGGTTATGTGGATGATAGTTGGCGATTTGGACGGCAACTGGTGGGATTTGGATCAAAAGAAAGAAGACCGCTACTAAGCCGACACGACAACACCAATTCCAGATTTTATTTTTCTGAGTCATTTTTCTTTTTCGCTTCTTCCTTTAACCGAATCTCGCGGCGCTGTTCGTAAGTCCGCTTGGCCGCAATCCTAGTCACAATAATATTTGCGACGATGAAACCGAGGATCCAGACAACGTAAAGTGACCAACCAGAAATCACCTTGGCAATGGTCAAAGCAACGATGACGGCGAAAATGATAAATGGTGGAAGGATCACCTTGAGTAAGTATTCAGCTTTCATAATTTCTCCTCCGCTAATTTAGAAATAAAGAGAGGCCGTTATTAGCAGCCTCCCCCGGGAAAATTTATTTTGCAGGACGGGCGGTACTTTCACGTTCAACCAGGTGTACTGGGA
The DNA here is from genome assembly GCA_030530845.1 of Limosilactobacillus sp. Taxonomy (GTDB): domain Bacteria; phylum Bacillota; class Bacilli; order Lactobacillales; family Lactobacillaceae; genus Limosilactobacillus. Next base: position 23,068 of record JAUMUE010000016.1, on the reverse strand, counting down.
ACTTTTCAACTTTTTCGTCAACGTCCTTATCATTCAAACGGTCAAGTAGGATTTCAGTCGCACCAACACCTAAGTCATAGATTGGTTGGTGAACAGTTGTCAAACGTGGGTAAACATATTCGTCGAGTGAAATGTCGTCGTAACCGATCACGGAAATATCTTCTGGAACACGCACATCCAATTCACGAAGGCCCTTGAGCAGACCGATCGCCATGTCGTCGTTACCACAGAAAACTGCAGTAGCACCTGAAGCAACTACATCCTTGGCAGCAGCTTCCCCACCTTCACGACTCAATTCGCTGTATAAAACATCAGTGCTTTCGTCGAAGTTGATTCCGTTGTCTTTCAGGACCTTTTCAAATCCGGAAAGACGGTGTTGGAAGTTTTCGGTGTCCTTGTCGACGCTCAGGTAAACCATCTTCTTGTGACCGAGATCGATCAAGTGTTGGGCAGCGATTTGACCACCATGGAAATCATCCGTTTGCACACGGGTACCTTCTTGTGCGTTGTTACGGTCAAACAAGATGAATGGAATATCAAGGTTACCCAATGCTTGCTTGATTGTGTCCGTAGTCATCCGCGCACTGGCGATGATCAGGCCATCGATGGCGCGTGAAACCATTTGTTGAAGGTATTCCTTTTCTAATTTTGGATCACGGTTAGCACTGAAAACCAGTGGAATCACATTTTGTTCCCGTGCAACCTTTTGCACACCTTCAACGAAAGTACCAAAGAAAGGCTCACTCAGATCTGGGATCAAAACCCCAATCGTACTAACACTGCCTTGCATAATCAAGCTCCGTGCGTGGAAGTCAGGAACGTATTGCATCTCATCTCTGAGCTTAAAAACCTTGTCGCACGTGCTCTTACTGAATCTATTTCCTTTGCCATTCAGGACTTGTGAGACAGTAGTAACCGAAACATTGGCCCTCTTGGCGATATCACGAATTGTAACTTTCTTTCCCAATTGACTTTTCCTCTTAATTTATTTATTAGTCAATTATATTAAGCTAAAAAGCCCTATTTTTCAATCATTCTGTACGAAAAAGATCATTTAAAATTTGTTGTGCAGTAGCTGCCTGGGTGCCCCGGACACGAACATAGTCGATCTTAGCAAGTAAAATATCATATTCCCACAATGACGAAAGATCTTTCTCGTTGAAATAATGCAGGCTGATTTTGATTCGGTCACGGTCGACAATCATTCCCTGAAAATCATCCGACCCTTTGTATTGATCAGTACCGACGACTACGGGAAGTTTGTTTTCGTAAGAATCGTTCAAGACGTTATTGAGCAAATCTCCCTTCACGAATTCAGGGTGCGCATCTACGAAATCTTGCACCTTAAAAATATCGAAATAGCCGTATTCATGGGCGACCTTGGTCTTTTCGGAAATCGACATCAGGTAGTCGGTCCCCTTTGCGATGTAGTTGATACTGCTGGTACGGATAACAATCAGGCCGTTGATTTTGCCGTCCCAGTCGATGCTGATCATGAGGCAGAATTGTGGATCCATAGCGAGGACAAATCCGACGTTGAAATAGGAGTCATCGGGGATATTGTGGACCTCGATCAAAGTCCCCTGCTGTCTAGCAATCGTGAGCTGTGCACGGACATCAGCATGATTCATTTTTTCCATTTGCATTCCTCTTTTATAATTGATATTCCTATTTTCCAGGTTTTTGCAAATTATTTCAAATATTTTCGTTTGCCATGACGCGTTTTCGAGCGATTCACACAAAAATGGCTGTGGGCATCCCCCATTTTTTGTAGTAAGATAATTCTTGCGCGAAAAAATGTAAAGAGGGGCCATTATGGTGATAATTACAGCAGGAATGATTGGTGTCGGAAAGACGACTTTGACAGGAAAGATCGCCGAACACCTTCATACACAAGCATTCTTTGAACCAGTGGGCGAAAATCCTGTCCTGCCACTGTACTACAAAGACCAAAAGCAATACGGATTCTTGTTGCAGATTTACTTCCTCAACAAGCGGTTTTCGATGATCAAGAAGGCACTGTCCGATGACAACAATGTCTTGGACCGTTCAATCTATGAAGATGCGCTCTTCACTCGTCAAAACAACGCTGAGGGTAACATCTCTGACACCGAGCTCGATGTCTACTTGACCCTGCTCGACAATATGATGAAAGACCTCGACCAACTGCCAAAGAAGGCGCCGGATCTGATGGTCTATTCCGAAACCACATTCGATACCATTCTCTACCGGATCAAGAAGCGTGGTCGTGATTACGAACAAATCGACAACAATCCTGATCTGAAGGACTACTACTACAAGATGTGGAGTGCCTACAAGCAATGGTACGAAGACTACGATGCAAGTCCAAAGATGAAGATTGACCTCGATAAGTACAATCTGGAAGATCCCAAGAACATCGACATTGTGCTCGGCATGATTGATGATCGTCTCAAGGAAATCCGTTAATACAAAGGCTGGTGATTGCTCACCGGCCTTTTTTCTATAGCGTATTAAACCTCTTCAACAGACCTAGTGCCACCGCAGAACCCATCCCACCAAGGACAGAGAGCCAGGTCATCTTGTGTTTGACCGGCTTACTCTCAGCGACCTTGTGCACGGATGACTCATGGACCGGCTCCTTGAACGTCACCTTCTTTACCGTCGTCTGAGGCTTTTTCTCTGCCTGGTCAAATTGGGTTAGATCATATGCCTGAATCAGCTGGTTTAACTTGCGGTCATAATCCGGGTCAGTTGCGTACTTGCCGACGAGGGCGTGGGTAGCTGCACGGTAATCGCTGGACTGGCTGCGATGAACACCGGCGTAAATTGGATCCTTGAGCACCTCCGCATAGTCGCACAGGGATTGGTAATCGCTGTCGTACCAGCGGAAGTCGTCGTCGATCCGAATAGGCTTCTTGTCCGCCGTGTACTCGAGTGTCGGCTGCTTGACGGACTTGCCGTTGATGCTACCCTTGACACCGAAGAGATTGTGGTACGGCGCGGCGGATAACCCACTTGCGCCCCAGTTGCTCTCTAAGGCCGCTTGAGCGATTATGACAGAAGGATACAGATCGTAAGCTTGACCGACCTTCTGCGCGCTCTCAGCGATTCTCTGGATGAATTTCTGCTGGTCCGGCGTGGCTTCTTGTGGTGCGTAGGTAGAATTGTCGATTGGTGATTCGTCCGTGTCGGTGTTTGTGCTCGGCAAATTATCCTGTGGTCCTGCACCCTTCTCGGAGACGTCACACAGCTTCTGACCGTTCTCATATCCACGTTGGTACGCCACCCGCTCCACCTGTGCCGATGGAGTCTCCGCAGTTCTCCCACTAGCGCCGTCCGAGTATCCCTGACGGTAGGCCTGTTGGTATGTAGCGCTCACCTGGGCAAATGCCTGCAAGAATGCGGTCGTGTAGCCCTTGCCATTTGCCCTCACCCGTGATTCATCGATGGGCGTCCCTGACATGACATCATAGAGTGCGTCTTGGTATGCCCAGTCAGTGACATTGCGTGTTGCTGCCACGACTGGCATGACATTGCTTATCAGGATCATCGTGGTGACACAAGTTAAAAGTTGTTTTTTCATTTTCTTCGCTCCTTCGCCTTTAAATACGGTAAAGGGAGCGAATTTCATTTTTAAAAATAAAAAGTGGAGCAATTTCTTACTCCACTGATAGTTAAACTAGATTTCTGGGTAGCTGTTCTTCTTAACGTCGACCTTCTTGTTGTCCTTGTCAGTCTTGACAACAGTAACGTCGCAAGGTGCTTCCCGAATAACATAAGATGCGGTAGAACCGACGATCAGACGACCCACAACGTTCAAGCCGGTCGCACCGATTACGATCAAGTCGATATCGTGTTCTTCTGGGTAATTTTCGGCCACTTCAACCTTAGAATTACCAATCTTAACTTCGACTGACACATCAGCGACTCCTTCGTCATGTGCCTTTTGTTCGTATTCGGCGAGCTTCTTATTCATTGCGTCAACTGCGGGTTCGTATACACCGCGGTCCACAAGTCCGTAGCCATTAACCCCACCAGCTGGGAGAATTTCACCGTTGATCACACTCAACAGGTAAAGCTTTGCCCCATTTTGCTTAGCGATGTCGACAGCCTTGTCAAAAGCCATGTCAGATTGCTTGGAACCATCGATCCCAACTAAAACTTTTTTGTAACTCATAGAAAGCGCCTCCAATCTTTGTTTAACTATATTTTACCATAAAATTTTATCTGGTGTTTAATCACTTACAAGATTATTGATTGCTTCCATGTAAATTGCCATAGACATTACGAGATCCTTGACAGGTTGGAATTCATTGGCTTGGTGCATGGTGTTTGGTGTATCTGGCATCAAAGCACCAAACGCAACACCACGTTCCATCATACGGCCGTAAGTACCACCGCCGACTACTTCTGGCTTGGCATTTTCATCCCCGGTCTGGTGGATATATGCGTCCATCAGAGTCTTGACGATTGGATCTTCTGGATCAACATAGTGTGGATATTGTGCGTCGCCTTGTTCGGCAGTGAAACCAAGTGGGTCAGAGACTTGACGGACGATGGTTTCCAATTCATCTGGTGTGATGCCTTTAGGGAAGCGGAAGTTCATGTCGATGTGACCACCGTTTTCTTCGTCGAAACTAAGCAAGCCGGCGTTCATCGTCAAGTCACCCATCACGTCATCGGTGAATGCACCGTCAAAGCTCTTCATCCGGGTGTTGAGGTGCAGGTACTTACCAAGGAAGTGCAAGAAGTTGCCTGCGTCACCACCAAAGTCGTATTGGTCGAGGAAGTTAGCCAGGTACGTACCGGCGTTGATCCCCTTTTCTGGTTCCATCCCGTGAGCGGCCTTACCGATGATGGTCAGCTTGAGGTTGCCATCGACTTCGGAGAAACTCCCAGTGACAGGGTTGGCGTCAAGGAACTTGGTGAATGCGTCTTCCAATGCTTGTGGATCGTCTGTGATCACTTCGGCTTCAGCTTCACGTGGCACCATATTGAAACGAACACCGGAATCAAAACGCTTGAGTTCAAAGCTACCTTCGTTTGATGCAGGGGTGGTCAAAATTACTGAGACGTTCCCCTTTTCACCATTGATCACAGGGAATTCTGCGTCTGGTGAGAAACCGAGTGTTGGTGCGGGCTCAACTTCGAAGTAACGCTTCATCCCCGTCCAATTACTTTCTTCATCCGTACCGACGATGAAACGAACGCGCTTGTTGAACTTGATACCTTGGTCCTTCAAGTACTTGAGAGCGTAGTATGCTGCCATACCTGGGCCCTTGTCGTCTGAAGCACCACGACCGTAGAGATTGCCGTCCTTGATAACTGGATCAAATGGGTCAGTGTCCCAACCATTACCAGCAGGCATCACGTCGAGGTGTGCCAAAATAGCGAGGGTTTCGTCACCTTCACCACATTCTGCGTACCCCACGAGGTTGTCGATGTTCTTTGTCTTAAACCCATCTTGTTCCGCCATTTCGAGGAAGGCCTTCAATGCTTGGGCAGGCCGGGGTCCCAGTGGATATTCATCCGTAGCTTGGGAGTCGTCCCGGACACTTGGAATCTTCATTAATGAAATTAAGTCGTTTAAATAATCTTTTTCTTGACTTTGAGCGGCTTTCAACCAATCTGTCATATTCTCATTCCTCCATCTGATCATTTAGCTAAAACCATGATAACATTAAACTAACGATTACAAAAATTAAAGGAAGTATTTTCATGAACAAGTTAACTGATCAAATCCTTTTTGATGTAATAAAACCACGGCCCACGAACTCTTTCAAGGGGACGTTTGGGAAGGTTACTTTAGTTGGTGGTAACCGCAATTTCGGTGGTGCAATTATCATGGCGTCCACAGCTGCCGTATGCGCCGGCGCGGGATTGGTGACGACTTGCACTGACCCGATTAACGCGACAGCACTGCATTCACAGCTTCCCGAGGCGATGTTTGAAGACTTCACCAATGACGCTGAAGTGGCCAAGCTGGTCGAAGCTGCGACGACTGTGGTGGTAGGACCAGGGCTCGGGGATGACGAGACTAGCCTCCATATATTAAAAAACGTATTTGATCACGTTTCGCACGAAAAAAATTTAGTGATTGATGGATCTGCGATTACCCTGATGGCTCGTGAAAATTTGCCAGTGCCTGACGCCAACGTATTTTTCACGCCCCACGAAATGGAGTGGCAGCGACTGTCCGGTATCAAAATCGGCGAACAGAGCGAAGAAAAGAATCGTGCGGTAAGAGACAAACTCGGTGCTACGGTGATCCTGAAAAAGCACCACACTGAGATCTACACCGCAGACGACACATACCAGCTGACGATTGGGTCCCCTGCGCAGGCGGTCGGCGGGATGGGTGATACGCTGGCGGGGATGGTCGGAGGTTTCTTGGCCGAATTTAGCAAGGACCCCGAAAAAGCTGCCCTGGCTGCCGTGTATGCCCACAGCGCTGTCGCCGACAAGATCGCGGAAAGCCAATACATCGTGCTTCCCCACCAAATCAGTCGCGCCCTGCCCGCCTTCATGAAGAAGATGGAAAAAGGACCTAGCGAACACCAAATTGGCTTTATGAACTAGAAAAACGACATCGGAGCTTTTCCGGTGTCGTTTTCGTTTGCGCTAATTTAACTAGTTGCGCTTCTTAGTAAGTGTCATACCAAGCATAGCGATGAATCCACCAAGTGCTGAGAGAATTACGGAAGATTCGTTACCAGTTTGTGGCAGCTTCTTTTGTGCATCTGCAGCGGTTGCCTTGGTTGATGCAGCGCCAGTAGTTGCGGCATTTGCATTTGTGTCAGCTACAGTTGCCTTTGTATCTGATTCTGTTGCTTTGCCTTCTGCAGTTGGTGCAGTGGTTGCGCCCTTTTCATCCCCGTCCACTGGTTCTTGCGTAGTTGTCGTGGTTGGTTGGTCAACTTCGCCTGGCTTTTCTGGTGTAGTAGGCGTTGTTGGCTTGTCTTCGTCAGGCGCGGTTGGTGTTGTAGGCGTTGTTGGAGTCGTTGGAGTTGTAGGCGTCGTAGGTTGATCTGGCTTGCTTGGTTGTGCTGGTGTTTCAGGTTCAGTGACCGTAACATCAACCGTACCAGTCAATTCAGATCCGTCCGCGAAGTTCGTGGCAGTGACCGTTACCTTTTGCGTGCCAGCAGTGTCCTTGTCGTAGCCGGAAAGCTTGAATTGAACAGTTGCTGGGAAGTCGCTTTGGTTCAGCACAAGGTCAGTTGCCTTGATGTCAGCGCCCTTTTCAACTGAGTACGTTGGCTTCAATTGAAGTTGGTAGTTAGCCGCTTCGGTTCCCACAGTCACAGGTACCTTTGCGAATAATTCTGATCCATCAGAGAACTTCACCTTAACAGTCACGTCTTGAGATCCAGTCATAGTCAACTTTTGAGCATCATTAACTGTCCAAGTTGCGTCCGCTGGGAAGTCAGCGAAGTTAGTCACAAGGTCACTAGCTGTGATGTCTTGACCGTACTTCACGGCAAGAGCTGGCTTGGTTTGAAGCGCATAGTTTGCAGATTGAGTACCAACAGTTACAGGTACTTGTGCAGTCAATTCAGATCCGTCTGCAAATGTAACTTTTACAGTGACGTCCTTAGACTTAGTCATGTTCAACTTATCAGAACCATCTACTGTCCAAGTTGCATCTGTTGGGAAGTCGGCGAAGTTTTCGACAAGGTCACTAGCTGTAATGTCTTGACCGTACTTCACCGCAAGAGCTGGCTTTGCTTGAAGGGAGTGAGCCAATGATTCTTTCAAGTCAATGACGGTATTCAGAGTGTATGTTTCTGGGGCAACATATCCGTATTTCTTACCAAACTTTTCTTGAATTTGATCTTCAACACTCTTCTTGATGTAGTCACTCGTGTTGTCCTTAATACTGTTCCAAGTATCTTCTGTAACAACGGTTGAAACTGGCAGAGTAGTTTGGTTTTTACCGTTAATTGTGTAGGCTGGTTGATTTGGAGTATAACCTAATTTTTGGAGTTTTGCGGAGTCTGTGGTTGGATCATTAGCCACGATATACGCATTCTCAAGAAACTGACCATTATCCTTAACATTATCATTCATAGAAGATAAAAAGTTCTGAAGATAATATACTTTTAATTTAGCATTATCTCTGGGATAGGTAAGAAACATTGCATTCATGTTCTCAAGACTAGTCGCATCAAAATTACTTAAATTTAATTCAGGTAAACTCTTAAGATCCATGAACATCCATTGCATACTTTTAACATTCTTTGTGTTAAAGCTAGAAACATTCAGTGATTCTAATGCTGTATCATCAGCGAACATACTACCCATATCCGTTACTTGTGAGGTATCAAAATTTGATAAATCCAAGTTCTTAAGTTTGCTATTTCTAGAGAACATGTCATTCATGTTTACTGCTTTACTAGTATTTAAATTTTTAACATCTATGTTAGTGAGATTTAATTTCGAGAACATGCCCGCGAAATCTGTAACATTTGATGTATCGAAACTAGAAATATCTAAAGAAGTTAATCCAGTTAATCCACTAAACATGTAACGCATTTCTGTTGCATTACTGGTATTTAGTCCAGTTAAATCTAATTCTTTCAAATTCTGGTTATTATTAGCAGCAAACATATTTGAAAAAATTTTAACATTAGATGTATCGAAATTTTTTAAACTTATTGATGTAAAAGTAGGCGCCATGTCAAGATAACCACCAAATGCACCAGATAGAGTTATGTCACCACTTGAAATCACGCCACCTGCATCACTTACCTTAAGACTATTCATACCTTGAATGCGTGATAAAGCTTGTAAGTCTGGATTAAAAATAAGTACCTTATCACAGTTCAAACCGAGGTTCTTGAAGTCACCAACAGTTGGCAATACAGCATCAGCGCCACCCTTGGCCATGTCGTAGCCACCAACCATATAAGTTGTGGCAGCATGGTTGATTGAGGTGAAACCTTTCAGAGTGTTGATGCTTTGGTTGATCTTTTCTTGAGTGGCCGCGTCGGCCTGAGCATAAGTAGTCTTTGCAGTCGCCTTGTCAGCATCATTTAATGCCAATGCGTCAATTGCAGCATCGGTATCGGTAGATTGATCAGTTGTTGTAGAGGCAGGAGTAGTTTCGCCTGCAGGGGCAGCGGTTGTGCTAGTAGTTGCAGGATCAGTAGTCGT
>JAUMUE010000016.1:0-13830 GCA_030530845.1 Limosilactobacillus sp. | reverse complement strand
AGTAGTCGTGGTTGTTCCAGAAGCTGGATCTGTGGTTGTAGCTGTTGTGGTTGTTGCAGCAGGTGTCGCGTCATCAGCGTGCGCAACTGTGCCTTGAGTAGCAAAAATAGCCATCAAAGCAATGCTACATACCCCAATAGTAAGCTTGCGTAATTTGTATGTTGGTTGTGGTTTCATTTCCAAAAACTCCCCTCAGTTTTGTCTAAATCATGTCATCTTTCGTTTAAAATGATTATAAATCCGGCGGGAAGAAGTGGTCAATTACCCCCCCACGTCAATTATTGATATATAAATAATCCTTGATTATGATATATGATAAGTTTATCGATACCTTATGCAAAACAAAATTTTATTGTTATATAACAAAAATAATAATTATAATCATAAAAAACGACACCAGCTACGTCCGGTGTCGTTTTACTTTAACCAATATGAAATTTTCTTCTCAGCGCTGCAGACCGGGGGCCGATAATTTCGTCAGCGAGGCGGAACTTCAAGGCAAGGAAAGTGAAGATTCCGGCTCCGACCATAATGCCGATCACAGCAAGGAAGAATGCGGAGAAACGGCCATATGGACTAACGAAATAACCGAGTCCAAGCATGACTGCCTTAGTGACGACGAACATGATCAATGAGTACGCCAATATTTGGTTGGTTGGCCGTGACATCTTGTTGAAGTGGAGGCCGAATTCCATGTTGAACGAATGGATGATCATGTAGTCGATGATGAACATCGCGATGCAAGTCGACAGCAGTGGTCCCAGGCCTTGCGCAAACATGATGCATGGGTATTGCAACAAGAGCTTGATGATCAAACCAATGCCGAGGTACTTCATCATGCGCCGGTTTTCAGAAATCCCCTGCATCATCGCAGCTGCGACAGTGTATAAACCGATGGGAATTGAGACGAACGCTGCGAATTCCAGAACAACAACTCCGGCATGGTCATACTTGTAGAAGACTGTGTAGACTTGTTGCGCAACGGCAGCGAGGCCCAATGCAGCTGGGATCATCACGAAGTAGAACAGCAGTAACACGTTCTCGATTTGGTGACGCATCCCATTGTGGTCATTCACCGCCCGTGCTTCCGCCAGCAGTGGGATCACGGTGACGGCCATAGCAGCAGCCAGTGAGATGATGATGGTGAAAATCTTGTTGGCGTTGAAGGCGAACAATGCGTACAGCACCGTCTCTTGGTATTGCGTGAAGTGCCCCACCCGATCAAGCATGTGTGGGAAGGTGAACTGGTCGACCAGCATGAAGATCGCCAGACCGGATTCGATCACAACGAACGGAATTGATTGGTAGACCATCTTCATGATCAGCTCGAAGGTAGAGACCTGCATATTGTTGATCCCTTGGCTGACCATCGCCTTCATTTCCTTGCGGTGATTCATCCAGGACCAAGCGATCACTGCAATCGCCCCAATTGCACCGATGAAGGCCGCAAATGTTGATTGTGTGACCGCACTGACCCAGCTACCGGACTGCACCTTCATGATCAGGTACGTCGCCAGCAGCATGTAGATCACTCGGAAGACCTGTTCCACGAATTGCGAGATCGCAGACGGCGCCATCCAGTTGTAACCCTGCAAGAATCCCCGACTCATCGCCAGGCATGGGATGATGAGGACGGCCCAGGCTAACGAACGGATGACTGGTACGACATCGGGGTCACCGTTGGAAAGTCCCGGCGCGGCTACCATCATAATCGTCGCACAGACAACCCCCATCGCCATCGCCACGTACATACTGGAGTAGTATAGGCGCCGGCTGACACCGTATTCGTTGAGCCCATTATAGTGAGCGACCATCTTGGAAATTGCGGATGGCAGACCGGCCGTCGCAACCGTCAAGAAGATGTTGTAAATATTGTACCCTTGTGCGAATAAGGCGTTGGCTTGGTTACTGTAGGCGCCAAACCAGGTTACCCACGGGATAACGTAGACCGCCCCAAGGATCCGTGAAGTAATGCTTCCGACCGTCATCCAGGCTGATCCACTCAGCATCTTGGACTTGGTATCAGGTTCGGAATGTCTTACTTGCGAATCGTTTGTGTATTCTTCATTCATGATTCACTTTTCCTGCCTTTTTATAAACAATCCTTTTAATTTTATATTTAAACGGACCGTGGTGCAATTTTATTTATAGCTTCTTTACGTTAAATTTAATATTCTTCCAAATCGACGGTCACCATTTTCACGACGGCCTCTGGGTGGTCGGCTGCCACTTGGTCCAGATCACTTGCAGCTGGGGCTTCTTCAAAATGGCCAAGCTTGTCGTTGATTGTGATGGCGAGGCCGAGCTTGGCAAAATTCATCGCGTCGTCCATGTCCTTGCCCTGGGTGAATGCCTCGGGGAGGTCTGGGAAGTCGACTAAGATCTGCCCATCTTTGGGTGTAAATAGTGCCGGATATGAAACTAATTCCATCTTTATCCCTCGTTTGAAAAAGGGCGTGACAGCGACTGCCACACCCTTTTGTGATTAATTACTTAGCTACGATGTTAACGATCTTGTTTGGAACAACAATGACCTTCTTGACATCCTTGCCTTCGACGAACTTTTGAACTTGTTCGTTAGCAAGTGCAGCCTTTTCGGCATCTTCCCGTGAAGTATCCTTAGCCATCTTGACCTTGGCACGAACCTTACCGTTAACTTGTAAGATCATTTCTACTTCATCTTCTACCAATGCGGCTGGATCGTACTTAGGCCATGGTTGGTAGGCGATCGTGTCGCTTTCGTGGAATTCAGCCCACAATTCTTCTGCCACGTGAGGCACAAGTGGAGCGATCATCTTGATGAAGCCTTCCATGTATTCAACTGGGAGAGCTTCAGCCTTGTATGCTTCGTTAACGAAGACCATCAGTTGTGAGATAGCGGTGTTGAAGTGCATACGTTCAAAGTCTTCAGTAACCTTCTTAACAGTTTGGTTGTAGACCTTGGTCAGCTTACCGTCGTTGAAGTTCGTAACACGGTCACGGAGGTGGTTGTTGTCATCCATGAGCAGACGCCATACACGTTGAATCCACTTGTATGAACCGTGGAGACCTTCTTCATCCCAAGGCACAGATTCAGTCAGAGGACCCATGAACATTTCGTACAGACGAAGCGTGTCGGCACCGTATTGTTCTACGATGTCATCTGGGTTAACAACATTACCCTTGGACTTGGACATCTTTTCGTGGTTTGATCCGAGAATCATACCTTGGTTGACCAGCTTTTGGAATGGTTCCTTAGTTGGTACTAAGCCGAGGTCGTAAAGTACCTTGTGCCAGAAACGAGCGTAGAGCAAGTGCAATACGGCGTGTTCTGCACCACCGACGTAGAGATCAACTGGTGACCAGTAGTCGAGAGCTTCCTTGGATGCAAATGCCTTGTCGTTTTGAGGGTCAGTATAACGCAGCCAGTACCATGATGAACCGGCCCATTGAGGCATGGTGTTGGTTTCACGTAATCCGTGACGGCCTTGTTCGTCGTAAACGTTAACCCAATCTTCAACATTAGCCAGTGGACTTTCACCAGTACCAGATGGTTCGATGTTGTCAGTGTCAGGCAACTTCAGTGGTAATTCGTCTTCAGGAACTAAAGTGGTGCGACCATCATCCCAGTGGATAACAGGGATTGGTTCACCCCAGTAGCGTTGACGGGAGAAGATCCAGTCACGAAGACGGTAATTAACCTTCTTGTGACCTGCGCCATTAGCTTCGAGCCATTCCACCATCTTCTTCTTGGCGTCAGCAACGTTTAAGCCGTCCAGGAAGTCGGAGTTGGCGTGCTTACCGTCAGCGGTGTATGCTGCTTCGGATACATCGACATCTGCCATGATTGGCTTGATTGGCAAGTCGTACTTCTTAGCAAATTCGTAGTCACGATCATCGTGAGCAGGTACGGCCATCACACAACCAGTACCGTATGATGCGAGAACGTAATCACCGATCCAGATTGGCAACTTTTCGCCGTTAACTGGGTTGATGACGTATGAACCAGTGAATACACCGGTCTTTTCCTTGTTTAATTCAGTCCGTTCAAGGTCGGAGCGGCGTGAAGCTTCTTCCTTGTACTTTTCAACTTCTTCCTTGTGTTCAGGAGTGGTGAGTTGGTCGACCAGGTCAAGTTCTGGAGCCAAAACAACGTATGAAGCACCGAAGAGAGTGTCACAACGGGTGGTGAATACTTCGATCTTGGTATCTTCATCCCCGTCCACTGGGAAGAATACGGAAGCACCTTCAGAACGGCCGATCCAGTTGCGTTGCATTTCCTTAACGCTTTCTGGCCAGTCAACGTCATCCAAGTCGTCGATCAAACGGTCAGCGTAGGCAGTGATCTTAAGGACCCATTGACGCATTGGCTTACGGTAAACTGGGTAGCCACCACGCTTGGTCTTACCGTCTTCAACTTCTTCGTTGGCAACAACAGTACCACCCATGAAGTCAGGTGCCCAGTTAACCATGATTTCACTTTCGTAAGCCAGGCCCTTCTTGTAAAGTTGTTCAAAAATCCATTGAGTCCACTTGTAGTATTCAGGGTCAGTGGTGTTGACTTCGCGATCCCAATCATAAGAGAAACCAAGTGATTGAATTTGGTCGCGGAAGTGGTCGATGTTCTTGTTAGTGAATGTCTTAGGGTTGTTACCAGTCTTCAATGCGTATTGTTCGGCTGGCAGACCGAAAGCATCCCATCCCATTGGGTGCAAGACGTTGAAACCTTGCATCCGCTTCATCCGGGACATAACGTCGGTTGCAGTGTAACCTTCTGGGTGTCCAACATGCAAACCTTGGCCAGATGGGTATGGGAACATATCAAGAGCGTAGTACTTCTCTTTGTCCGTATTCAAATCTGCTTTAAATGTTTTGTTCTTTTTCCAGAACTTTTGCCACTTTTGTTCAATTGTTTTGTGATCGTAAGCCATATAAACGCTCCCTTTTAATGTATTAGATCGTGATAAAAAAAATCCCGTAGAAAGCCACCTTCCTACGAGACGAAATTGATTCCGCGGTACCACCCGTGTTCTATGGTTAATCCATAGCACTCAAGGCCTTAACGCGGTCCAACGTCGCTGCCTACTATAGTTCAACAGCAATCTGTCTAGATGAGTTCGTAAGTATCAGGTCCCCACTTCACAGCGCCAGTGGGTCTCTGAAGACGTCGATACTAACTACTAGTTCTATCACGATCAAAATGTTATATGTATTCTAACTGTAGTCACGAAATTTTTCAAGGATAAATTAGCCCAAAATCTTTTTGAGTTCATCCACCTTATCAAGCTTTTCCCATGGCAGGTCAATATCTGTCCGGCCAAAGTGACCATATGCGGCGGTTTGCTTGTAAATTGGCCGCTTTAAGTCGAGCATCTTGATGATACCAGCAGGACGGAGGTCAAATACCTGACGTACTGCATCGATCAAATCTTCTTCACTCTTGGTACCAGTGCCGAATGTGTCAATATGAATTGAGACTGGCTTGGCAACACCAATTGCGTATGCGACTTGGATTTCCAACTTCTTAGCGTAACCCGCTGCGACCAAGTTCTTGGCGATGTAGCGTGCTGCGTAACTAGCTGAACGGTCAACCTTAGTAGCGTCCTTACCTGAGAAGGCACCACCACCATGGTGAGCGACACCACCGTATGTATCAACAATGATCTTCCGACCGGTCAAACCAGCATCCCCTTGTGGACCACCGATGACGAAACGGCCAGTTGGGTTGATGAAGTACTTGGTGTCGTCATCAAGCAAGTCTGCAGGAATTACAGGCTTGATAACTTGTTCCAAAACGTCCTTGCGAATTTGTTCCAAGGTAACGTCTGGGTCGTGTTGGGTACTCAAAACTACGGTGTCGACGCGGACTGGTTGGTCGTTGTCGTCGAATTCAACCGTTACTTCGGCCTTAGCATCTGGACGAAGGTATGAAATTGCGCCGTCCTTACGCAGCTTGGCAATTCTGCGCATCAACTTGTGGCTGAGCATCAAAGTCAATGGCATGTATTCTGGAGTCTCGTCAGTGGCGTAACCAAACATCAGACCCTGGTCACCGGCACCGATCTTGTCGAGTGGGTCAGCCCCACCGTCACGAGTCTCGTATGAATCATCGACACCTAAAGCAATATCTGGTGATTGTTCGTCCAATGCCGTAATCACCGCACAGTTGTCAGCGTCGAAACCGTACTTACCATCTGTGTAACCAATTTCGCGGATCGTCTCGCGAACCACGTCTTGGATGTTGATGTAAGTCTTGGTAGAAACTTCACCGAATACCAGTACCAGACCAGTGGTAACAGATGTCTCCACTGCGACCCGGCTGTCCGGATCTTCCTTGAGCAATGCGTCTAAGATAGCGTCACTAATCTGATCGGCAATCTTATCCGGGTGTCCTTCTGATACAGATTCAGATGTAAATAAATGTCTTCCTGTCATGTGTATTCCCCCTAATTAAAGAAAAAGTTTCGGTTACAAGGCATCTTCACTCGCAAGTGAATCCTATCGGGAATTTGCTTTATAACTTCTCAATAGTAACATATTGAAACACGAAGAAGCAATTACAGGCGGGCATTGACCATCCCCACCGCGGTCATGAAAGAGTAGACGGTTGTAGGTCCCGTGAACGCAAACCCGTCCTTTTTCATCTGCTGGGAAATTTTCTTTGAGAGGTCCGTGTACGGTGGCAGCTTCTCGCCCGGTGCCATTTCGACCACCTGGATCTCGCCGTCGACAAATCCCCACATGTACTGAGCAAAACCGATGCCCCGCTCCGCTAGAGCCTGGACTGCACGCGCGTTTTGAATCACCGCTGAGATCTTTCGGCGGTTGCGGATAATCGACTTATCGGTGAAGAGCCGGACCAGGTCGCGCTCGTCGTATTTCGCCATCTGATTAAAATCAAAGTTGTCAAAAGCGGCCTCGAAAGTTTCACGCCGCTTCCAGATAATCTCCCATGACAGTCCGGCTTGGAAGCATTCCAGACACAGCATTTCAAACAACATCCGGTCGTCATGCTCGGGAAATCCCCATAGCTTATCATAGTATTCACGCATCAAATCCGAAGTCATCGCCCAACTTGGCCGCAGTACAGTCATCTCATCTTCCTCCTTAAAAAAAGGTCACCGTCCATTATACCGAACGATGACCGCCTATATTTAATTACGTAAGAAACTCACTTATGCATTTTCTTTTTTCGTATTTTTCAACATCAGTGCCAAAATCAGGCCGACGATCTCGATTCCGACCATCATGCCAAATACCATGTGATAGCCGTGAAGTGATGCAGCCAGTGACTTCATCCCCGTACGCACTGCATTTGAGGTACCGAGCGTCAGGACAATCGTAGCGACCGCAACCCCGGCAGAACCGAGAACCTGACGTACCGTGGTGATCACCGCCGTACCGTGTGATACGAGTTCATTTGGCAGTGAATTAGCGCCGAGAGTAACTGCAGGCATCATCACGAAGGCATTTCCGCCCTCAATCACCATCGCACAGAGGATCATGGCAAGTAAATTCATCCGGTCCAGCACCAGCAAAGCCACGGTCCAACCGCAAATGATCATGCACATACCCACCAGCATGGTTGGCTTGAAACCAATCTTATCGGCGAGCTTACCTGACAGTGGGTTTAACAGACTCAAAAATACGGCGCCAGGAACCAGTGACATCCCCGACACGAACGGACTGACGCGGAGCACGCCCTGGTAGTAGAGTGGGAAGATGATCGTTACCACAATCAGTGCGATGTAAGAAATCGATGTCAGAAGCACCGCCAGATCGTAGTTGAAGGTCTTAAGCACCCGCAACTCCAGCAGTGGGTCCGCGATGTTCAACTGACGGTGGCAGAACCACACGATGGCAAGGACACTGATAATCAGGATTAACCCGTTCAGCTTCCAGTCGATGTGTGACTTGGCCGCCAAGTTGACCACATACATAATTCCAATCAGGCCGATGGAAAGGAAGACTGACAGCCAGTCGAGCTTTCCTTCATTGCGTGGCATAACGTTGCGGATCAGGCCGGACGCTGCCATGACGATGATCAGGGTGATGACGATCATGAAGAATGCGAACAAGCTCTTCCAAGTGAAGAACTTGAGAATGATACCGGAAACGATTGGTCCACACGCCAGCGCAGATCCCATCACGAGTCCGGCAATTCCCATCGTCGTCCCCCGACTGTCCTTTGGCGTGATCGTCAGGAGAACTGATTGGTAGGATGGGAACAAGACACCGACCGCGAATGCTTCCATCGCCCGCCCGATCATCATGAACCAGAAACCATTCTCACCCCAGTTGGACGGGGTCAAAATAATCATCAGTGAACCGACATCAAACAGTGCCAGAGCTCCGATGTACATGGTGCGGAAGTCCAGGTTATTCAACATCCAGGGACTAATCGGCATACTTACGCACATTACGAGCATAAATCCGGTGGTCAGCCACTGAACGGTATTCGCTGAGATGTCAAAATTCTGCATCAGCGTTGGGTACGCCGTCGACAGCGATGATTGGCTAATCGACATTGTAAAGGTTCCAACCAGGAGTGTGAAAATGAACCAAAAGCGACTGTAATGACGGCCGTTTTGATCAACTGTATTTGTCATTTCAAAGACCTTCTTTATTTAGAACTATTATTAACTAACTGAGTGTTATTATAATTCTTGAATCTATATTTGTAAATGATATAATATCAAATAGATTAAAACTGTTTTAAATTAGAAAGGAGTAATGCTTATGGCAGAGGCTGAACTTGATCGGGCACTGGACGTATTAAAAGAGCATAAGGTTCGTCTTACCCCACAGCGGAAGACCATCTTGCACTACCTGATCACCCACCATACTCACCCGAGCGTGGAAATGATCTACTCTGACCTGAAAGATGACGTGGAAAATATCAGCATGGCCACCGTATATAATACTCTGCGTCTTTTGGTTGATTATAATCTGGTCATCGAATTAAAGAATGGTGACGGTAGCACTCACTACGATTACTACGGTCACCCCCACTACCACGTTGTTTGTGACAATTGTGGAAAGATTGCGGATGTCTTTGACGACCACTTCTACGATATTAGTAAGAACATGGCTGAAATCACCCGGCAAAAGACCCACTTCCTCGTTACGGGTAATCATATCGAGGTCCACGGGATTTGCCCAGATTGTCAACGCAAATTACATCTAAACGCATAATAAAATCGCCCCGGCACTGAGCTGGAGCGATTTTTGTTTTGGTTAAATTTCGCGTTTAGTTAATGATGCGACTGTTAAAATCACGAACCACA
The DNA here is from genome assembly GCA_030530845.1 of Limosilactobacillus sp. GTDB lineage: Bacteria > Bacillota > Bacilli > Lactobacillales > Lactobacillaceae > Limosilactobacillus. The sequence goes on along the minus strand of JAUMUE010000016.1, from coordinate 4,564 downwards.
CAAGCGTAACAACTAATGCGATTAATGTTGATTTTTCCAAACAGAGTACGAAGAAAATGAAGAGCAAGAATGCGATCACCAGGTAGTCAGAGAATGGTGACAGTGGCATCTTGAAGAGTCGTTCGCTCGGCTTGGTCTTGAGGTAATGCAGGTGTGCGAAGATAATAGCACCCCAGATGAAGAGGAAACTTGTCGTCGCAACACTTGATACCATCGTGAACACTTCGCCAGGCACCAGGTAGTTCAGGATTGATGCGAGTCCGACCAAGAGTGATGACAGGATGATCGCAGTCGCTGGAACGTGGTGGCTGGAAAGACGTGAAATCTTGCGAACCGCTGGACGTCGTGCGTCTGAAGTCAGTTCCGCAAGCATCCGACCAGTTGTGTAAATCGCACTGTTGCAAGCAGATGCGGCCGCAGTGATCACGACGAAGTTAACTACTGAGGCAGCAGCGGGGAAACCAACGTCCTTGAAGACCAGAACGAATGGACTGTTGTCAGCGGACATGTGGTTCCATGGGTAAATGCAGATAATTGCTAAAAGCGCACCAATGTAGAAGAGCAGGATTCGCAGTGGAATACCGTTGATCGCCTTTGGAATAACCTTGCGTGGGTTTTCTGTTTCAGCAGCGGTCACACCAACCATTTCGATGCCGACGAAGGCAAAGACAACCATTTGGAATGCCATGAAGAATCCCTTGGCACCGGTCGCGAAGAATCCGTTGTAGGCAACGATATTGCGTGGTGATGCAACATAGCCATCCGCGGTCTTGTAATGAATTGCGACCAGGAAGATCCCTACCGCAATCAGAATGATGATCGCTGCGATTTTGATCATGGCGAACCAGTATTCAATTTCACCAAAGACGTTCACCGCAATCAGGTTCATACAGACGAAAATGACCAGTGTGATCAGGCCTGGCACCCACTGCGGTACGGACGGCAACCAGTTCTGGATATACAGACCAATCGCCGTAATTTCCGCCATCGCAATCGCTATCCAACAGACCCAGTACGCCCAGCCGGCAATGAATCCGACCCGTCCACCAAGGTGATCACGAATTGCCTCGATAAATGACGTGTACTTCAGATCTGACATTAGGAGTTCACCCAGCGCCCGCATTAATGCGAAACAGATGACCCCCGTAATAAAGTAGGCCAAGATAATAGATGGCCCCGCGGCGTGGATCGACTTACCAGACCCCAGGAAGAGCCCGGTCCCAATCGTCCCACCAATCGCCATCAGCTGAACGTGACGGCTTTTTAAACTTCTTTTCATTTCTTGTTGCTTGTTCATACTTATAATCTCCTTACGTGTGCCCGCGCAACATGTAATTAATTGAAATTCTATTTTATAATAATTTTATTCAAAAATGACATTATTATTAAAGAAAAATGAGGGTTTCTCACTTAATATAATAAAGTCGACGCGCTGAATTAATACATAAAACGGTTTAGCGAAACTGCATGAATTTAGTAAAATATTTGCGAGGTGATTGAAATGATTTCAAACGAACAACGGGCACACGATATCGCGCTGGCAATCGTTCAAGCGCAAGGAAAGGACCTCGATCCTGTCGAAGCCTACCACCGCTATGTGAACACACTGTTGCCAGTCCTGAAGGAAATCGACAAGGACTTCCCTCACGGCATCAAAGAACACCTATAAAACAAAACGGGACACGACATTGCGTCGAGTCCCGATTTTTTATTTCAGTGTGATTTGATTGAGCAGGTTTTGTTCGAATTTTTGTTGGTCAATTCGGTGACTTCTCCGGTCGTGGTAGCTCTCTACCAGGATTTTTTGCTCGTCAGTCTTCGGTACCAGTTCGCTGTATTCAACCTGCTTTTGCGGATCTTGAATTACATAGGTCATCATGCAGGTAAAACCCAAGAAGCGGTCTCCTGTCAGTAAATTTTCACCAATCACCTTCACGAAGACCTCCACAGAGCGGTGTCCAAGGCCTGTCACGTACGCTTGCATGATCATCGCGTCGTCCATGGTAAATGGGTGGAGAAAGCGGACATGATCCATCGTGGCCGTCACCATGGTGTAATGTGTGACCCGCATTGCTGCCACGGAAGCCTCACCGTCGACGATTGCCAGGATCTTGCCCCCGAAGACCGTCCCGTGCGGATTTAGATCGGATTGAAATACCCGGTGAGTCGAAACTGTCAGCGTAGATTCACAAGTCACTTTCATCATTATCACCCCAAAGTCTTTTTAATAATTTTAACACATGTCGAAAAAGATTAAATTTTTCTCACCAATTCCTTAAAAATAATACTATAATGTTTACAAGGCTATAGGAAAGGATGAGATTAATGTCTAAAACTAAAATTCAAACTCCATCTTTGTATGTAAACACTGACCGTGGAGTTGCGTTACTGAATCTGAGTAAGTCATACTACAAGGATACTTATTCTCTGGCGAATAGTGCAGAACTCCTCGACATCATCAAGCTGTACCTCGAATCCAAGAATTTGGAATACGATGATGATGCCTTCGATAATGCAAGCCCAGAAGAATACATCAAGACGCTGAAAAAGGTGCTGATCGATGACGACAGTGCCTTTGAAAAGTACGACCCAAAGGATATCTTATCGAGCGTTGAAGACCTCTACTCTTTCTACCGTTCATTACTGCGGGTGTCTGTGATCACCTACAATAATAGTCAAATCGCTGGTAAGGAATTTAAGCACCTGGATGCCCAATTCAACAGTTTGATCCGTGAATCATACCGTGTCATTGAAGAAAAGCTCCAAGGTTTCCCTAACCAAACATACCGTGAAGTCAACGCCGGCTCTAACGCCTCAATGCTGGTCCAACAACACGACTGGCCAATTCCTGCAGGCTACGACCAACTTCGCGACATCGACTTTATCGACACTGTTATGCTCCGTCCACCAATGATGATGCACACCAAGAGCAACAAGCGTGAAGGTGTCTTCTCTGCCGTCCACGAAAACCCAATCAAGCGTTTCAAGGGCGAACAGGGTCAATGGTACTGCTACCCTGCTAAGATTGGTGAAAGTCTGGCTTACATCTACTTCAACGTCGACTACTTGGTAAATGGGATTGCACTGTCAAACCTCTTCCAATTAGCTCGCCCTGCTGAAGTTGCTGGCCACAAGCCTGACCTGATCTTGCTCTTTGGTTTGGAAGAAACTGAAGGCATGGTTTCACACTACTACCACGATACTGAAAACGACATCTGGGTTGGTGAAGTGCCATACACTGACAAGACCACCTACTTCGGTTACATGAAGAAGATGTGCTTGACTCTGCACAACCTCCACAAGATTTACACTGGTAGCTTGCCAATTCACGGTTCTATGCTGCGCGTTCGTTTCACTAATGGTAAGGAAAAGAACGTGGTATTCTTCGGTGATTCAGGCGCCGGGAAGTCCGAATCAATCGAAGCAATGCAAGAAGTTGCTGATGATAAGATCGTTGAAATGGAAACAATCTTTGATGACATGGGTAGTTTCACGCTGGGCGAAGATGGTGAAGTCTACGCACAAGGTACAGAAACCGGTGCCTTTGTCCGTCTAGATGACCTCTCAAGCGCCGTGGCATTTAACAACATGGACCGTGGTGTTTACCTCAACCCTGAATTGTCCAACGCCCGGGTAATCATCCCCGCCGATACCTACGAAAACGTCATCCAACACCACAAGATCGATATGTGGGTATACGCAAACAACTACGACGATGAAGTTGGCCTCCACCGCTTCGACAATGAAGAAGAAGCCAAGGCAGTCTTCGTCGCAGGTAAGCGGAAGGCGCTCGGTACCACTGATGAAGTCGGCATGAGCACCACCTTCTTCGCTAACCCATTCGGCCCCGTCCAAGAAGAAGAAAAGACGAAGCCAATCATCGACAAGGTCTTCAAGAAGCTCTTTGAAGACAAGGTTTACGTCGGTGAAGTTTACACCCACCTTGGTAACGACAAGTCCAAGGAAGCTCTTCAAGAATCAGCTAAGCAATTGTTGAACGTCTTGATGAACGAATAATCCAATAGATAGTAAAAGCCACTCGGAGTTAATCCGGGTGGCTTTTTGTGTTAGCTAGTATTCACCTATTTACTTGTGCGCTTGCGTGGCAGAACGGTGATTCCTAAGCCTGCCAGTAAGAACCCGAGTACGATGGATGCGATTGATTGTTCATCCCCGGTTTGTGGGAGCTTCTTCTGGTCGGCTTGAGAGTTGGCTGCAGTCGTGTGGGATGCAACAGCACCTTCAGTAGTGGCTTCTGGAGCTGTGGCGTTCGATGTGTCGGCATCGAGGGCTTCAGCCTTGCCAGCTACCGGTTGATCAGTTTCAGGCTTAGTTGGATTGTTCTCGCCTGGAGTTGCCGGTTGGTCGGTACCTGGTGTAGTTGGCTTATCCTCACCTGGAGTTGCCGGTTGGTCGGTACCTGGTGTAGTTGGCTTATCCTCGCCTGGAGTTGCCGGTTGGTCGGTACCTGGTGTGTCTGGCTTTCCTGGTTCAACCGGAGTAACAGCCGGTTCAGCCACGTCAACGTTTACAGTGGTCTTCAGAGTGGAGCCATCTGCGAAGG
>JAUMUE010000015.1 GCA_030530845.1 Limosilactobacillus sp. | reverse complement strand
AGAACTCAGGTGTCTTTGGCTTAAAAATTAAGTAAATTTAAACATTGAGTGAAAGGGTGTTGAACTAAATTATTCAAAATAGCTCAACGAACGTTTTGTTTGTTTAAGACTACTTAAGGGTTACAGTAGCACCAGCGGCTTCAAGCTTTTCCTTGATTTCGTTGGCTTCGTCTTCCTTAACGTCTTCCTTGATTGCAGATGGAGCACCATCAACAAGGTCCTTAGCTTCCTTAAGACCTGCACCAGTGATGTCCTTAACAACCTTGATAACCTTAACCTTAGCAGAACCTGCTTCAGTCAATTCAACAGTGAAAGTGTCCTTAGCGGCACCTGCAGCACCTGCAGCACCTGCAACTGCTACTGGAGCAGCAGCAGAAACGTCGAATTCTTCTTCGATTGCCTTAACAAGATCGTTAAGGTCAGAGATTGATGCTTCCTTTAATGAAGCGATAATAGCATCCTTATCAAAAGCCATGTTAGTTTCCTCCAATATTTAGGTAATTATTTTTTGTTTGATAGATAACCGATATACGGTAATTATGCGGCTTCTTCGCCCTTGTCGGCAACAGCCTTGACTGCCCGAGCAATCTTGCGCATTGGATCTTGCAATGCAGATGCAAGCATGGACAGCAATTCTTCGCGACCTGGAAGAGAAGCGTATTCGTTGATTTCGTCAACAGTCTTGACACTCTTTTCAACGAAACCACCCTTGATTTCAAGAGCGTCGTGGTCTTCAGCAAACTTCTTAAGGATCTTTGCTGGAGCAATTGCATCTTCGTCTGAGAATGCAACGGCAGTAGGTCCTACGAAAGTATCGCGAAGGCCTTCGTAGTCAGTACCTTCAACGGCACGGTCAAGAATCTTGTTCTTGATAACTGACATCTTAACACCGGCGTCACGGAGTTGCTTACGCAAGTCAGTAACTTCGGCAACGGTAAGACCACGGTAGTCTACAACGATGGCTGTTTGGGCATTGTTAAGCAATTCAACAGTTTGCTTTACCATTTCAGCTTTCTTTGCAATAGTTGCTTCACTCATGAATTTCACCTCCTGCAATGTATTTTTGATCGGATTTAATAAAAAATCCCTATGACCGCAGACATAGAGAAGGAACTTTCATTTCTTCCTCGGCAGGCAAGATTAAGGCTAAATGCCACCTGAGTCTTAGGCAGAGTCATATTTAATCAACTATGGTAGTATATCACATCATTTCGATCGGTGTAAAGTGATTTTCTAAATAAAAATGGACCGTGTAGTTTTCTGGGCACGGTCCATTATATTTACTTATTTACAGCTTCGTGGAGTGCTTCACCTAATTGCTTCAAGCCGACCTTGATACTTTCTTCGTCCATGTTAGAGTAGTTCAGACGGAAGGCACCTGGCTTTGGCTTGCCAGCATAGAATGGGTCACCAGGAACGAAGGCAACATTGTGTTTGAGACTATCCTTGAAGAGCTCTACTGTATCATCTACACCAGGCACTTCAACCCACAGGAACATCCCACCTTCTGGATGTGTGTACTTAACACCAGCAGGGAAGTATTCTTCAATTCCTTCAACCATCAATTGCTTGCGCTTACCATAGAGGTCACTGATCTTCTTAACGTGTTCGTCAAGATCATTGTCTTCCAAGAATTGTGCAACAGCGAATTGTGCCAGGTTATCAGAGTGTAAGTCGGCAGATTGCTTAAGCACGGTAAGCTTAGTTACAATTTCTTCATCGGCAACTAACCAACCCAAACGGAACCCAGGAGCAAGCGTCTTGGAGAAGGTACTCATGTAGATGACGTGACCTGTTTCGTCAAAGGACTTAACTGCAGGTACGTGTTCACCTTCAAAGCGAATTTCACCATATGGGTTATCTTCAAGCACTAAGACATCATACTTAGCAGCCAATTCAGCCATCTTCTTACGGCGTTCCACTACCATTGTCCGTCCAGTTGGGTTTTGGAAGTTAGCAACTGTGTATACCAACTTCGCTTCTGGGTGCGCCTTAAGTTGTTCTTCTAAGGAATCCATGCGCATCCCCTTTTCGTCCATTTCTACGCCTGCAAATTTGGCGCCATAGGACTTAAATACGTCGAGGGCACAAAGGTATGTAGGTTGTTCAACCAAGACAGTGTCGCCCGGATCAACGAAAGCCTTACCTACTAAGTCCAATACTTGTTCAGAACCGGTTGTTACCATTACGTTGTCCAAAGTCCCCTTTACGCCCTCTTTTTTAGAGACACGATCGAGGATTGCTTGACGTAATACAGTCACACCCTTAGCAGCGCCGTATTGCATTGCTTCAGTTGGGTGTGTTTCAAAAACCTTGTCAACTGCTGCCTTCATCTTCTCAACGGGGAATAATTCAGGAGCAGGCAACCCACCAGCGAAGGAAATAATTTTTGGATCAGCGGCCGCTTTTAAGATTGCACCTACAGTATCTGTGCCTTCTGCTGGAACTCGTTTAGAATACTTAAACTTAGTCATTGTCATCTCTCCTAACTTTTCCCACAATATTTTCTAATCATTTTTTAATTCAATATTGTTGATAGAAGTATACATGTAAATATTCATTTTGTTAAGAAAAACATTTAATTTAATCGCTTTTATTAAGAAACCTAAGTAAGTCATTTCGCTAAAACGCTTTCAAGCTTAATTAGAATTCTCTAACGAAAGTCACAGAACAATTTAAACGAAAATCACCCAGTAAACTGACGAATCAGTTCACTGAGCGATTCTAAACGAAAGATAACAGTAATCGTGAAATTACGATTACTTGATTGTATTTTATCACGAAAATAAACATGATTAGAATTTCATAAGTTTCCGCTAACCTCAAACTTTTCATGATACAAGATTAATCCAGCGCAAATAAAGCGCTTGTGTTGATCGCGCATTGATTCTAGTCATAAATAATGATTTGTACCAAACACAAAAAGCTGACGTCGAAACGTCAGCTTTTATTTCATCCTATTCGAATGAAGTTAAATCAAGCGTAACACTTGGGCCAAAAGTTGAGGCGATTGATGCGTGCTTGATGTAAGTACCACGAACAGATGCTGGACGAGACTTAACGATAACATCGTTCAAAGCCTTCAAGTTACCAACAAGCTTGTCAGTGTCGAATGATACCTTACCGAATGGAACGGCAACGTTACCATCACGGTCAGTACGGTAAGTTACTTGACCAGCCTTGGCGTCAGAAACAGCCTTAGCAACGTCCATAGTAACAGTACCAGTCTTAGGGTTTGGCATTAATCCCTTAGGACCAAGCACACGACCCAAACGACCTACCTTAGGCATCATGTCTGGTGTTGCAATAGCAACATCAAAGTCCAACCAACCGTCTTGGATCTTTTCTACTAAGTCGTCGTCACCAACAAAGTCAGCACCGGCGTCTTCAGCAGCCTTAGCGTTGTCACCGTTAGCAAAAACGATAACAGTTTGATCCTTACCAGTACCGTTTGGTAATACAACGGCACCACGTAATTGTTGGTCTGCTTGCTTAGTGTCTAAATTTAAGTTAAATGCAACTTCAACAGTTGAGTCAAAGTTAGCAAAGTCAATATCTTTTACTAATTGAACTGCGTCGTTTACAGCGTATTCTTTCTTGCTGTCAACCTTTTTAAGCGCATCTTGGTACTTCTTACCACGATTCTTAGCCATCTTGTGTTTTCCTCCTTGCAAATGTGGTCTAACGGAGTATATACCTCCCACGGGACGCACTACTTTTATAATGTGTCCGGACTGCCTAGCAATTAGCCTTCAACAACGAAGCCCATGCTACGAGCAGTACCTTCGATCATGCGCATAGCTGCTTCAACGTCAGCTGCGTTTAGATCTTGCATCTTAGTTTCGGCGATTTGCTTAACTTGATCCTTGGTTACAGTAGCAACCTTGTTAGTGTTAGGTTCACCGGAACCGTGTTCAACACCAGCGGCCTTCTTCAGTAAGACAGCAGCAGGTGGAGTCTTAGTGATGAAGTCGAATGAACGGTCTTCATATACGGTAATAACAACTGGAATCAACAGACCCTTTTGATCTGCAGTCCGAGCGTTAAATTCCTTAGTGAAGCCCATGATATTAATACCTGCTTGACCAAGCGCAGGACCTACTGGTGGAGCTGGTGTTGCTGCACCGGCAGGAATTTGCAACTTGACAACGTTAGCTACTTTCTTTGCCACGAGACAAAACCTCCTTAGTCCGTGTTGTGGTGATGATGAGGCAGAAAATTTACCTCTCCCACAGTATGTCAATAGCATACCCTAATAACTTACCACGAAATGACGTGGTATTCAACAATTATTTAGTCGATCGTATCGATTTGGTCGAAACCTAATTCAGCAGGAGTTTCACGACCAAACATATCGATGTTAACCTTAACCTTTTGCTTTTCGTGATCGACTTCTGTTACCTTACCTGATAAGTCAGCAAAGGCACCGGCGATAACCTTGATAGTTTCGCCCACCTTAACATCGATGTCACTAACGGTAATTTCGGCACCCATCCGCTTCAAGATACGTTCTACTTCTTCTGGAAGCAATGGGGTTGGCTTGGAACCACCACCGTGTGAACCAAGGAAACCAGTTACACCAGGTGTGTTACGAGCGATGTACCAGGATTGGTCAGTCATGATCATTTCAACCAAAACGTAACCTGGGAAAGTATTTTCTACTACTTCCTTTTCCTTGCCGTCCTTAACTTCGCGTACCTTTTCTTCAGCAACAATAACTTGGAAGATGTAGTCCTTCATTCCCATTGATTGCGCACGAGAAAGTAAGTTACTCTTCACCCGATTTTCGTAACCGGCGTAGGTATGAAGAACATACCAATGCTTTTCTTGTGATTCCACAGCGAATCCTCCTTTTGAATTTTGACAAAAATAAAAAACCCCGCAATTTTGCGAGATCTTTTTTCGTAACAAAGCCAGTATAGCAGAAGCCAGATGATTTTGCCACTAAATTAAACAAATAGCCCGACCATCATCCGGATCAGCCAGTCGAATAAGGCAAAGAACAGAATGAAGAAAATCGTCAGAGATAAAACAATCGTAGTATCGCGACGGTTTTCCTTTGCTGTTGGCCAAACGACGAGCTTCATTTCATGTTTTACACTTTTAAGAAAACGAAATAAATGCATGTCTTGCCTCCACCTATTTACTTTCGCGGTGAAGTGTATATTCCCCGCATTTTTTGCAGAACTTGCGTAATTCTAAACGTTCTTGACGCTGAGGGTTTGTAGCAACCGTATAGTTACGAGAACCACACTTGGTACACTCTAAAGCAACCTTTTTCTGTGACATACAAACACCTCCACACGATACATAGGTTATCACGAACATCTATTATAAAGCAAGCAGGCTAGCAAATCCATATTATTGTTTCATGATCTTAAGAAGTTTCATGCGTGAACGACTCAGCGAACTTTGAATTTTGCGTTTACTGCAATTCATCTTTTCCGCTAATTCATCCGTTGTATACCCCTGATGCAACGAAACCAGAACGTCACGTTCAAAGTCGGACAGCTCTTCCATCAAACGGCGCAGACACTGTTGACAGAATGAAATATCTTCAGGCTCTCCCCATTTAGTGTCACGTACCAACTCGTTGTAATCATCAGTCAAAGCAGAAAGTTTTCCTTCGGGGATCCGCTTATTTGCTTGACGGGAACGATAGAGATCCAGAATTCTGTTGACCAGACTCTGCTTAAAGAATCCTCCCAGTTGCTCACGCGTCTCGCCTTTGTAAGACTTCAATACCTTAAGAAAAACCATACTTGCCTCCTGAATCCAATCATCTAGTTCTAGATCAGCAACATAGTAAAATTGCCAAAGTTTGCGAACCAAAGGCATGTACTGGTGGAATAAATCAGCGAACTCCTCCGTGGCTATCACTTGTTCGTCCACTTGTTCCTCCACAATTACTTCCTCTTCAGAAACCTTTTTATTTATTTTGTTTTTTTCTGAGTTGAAATTACTCATTATAAAATTAGTGCTCCTTTCGTCATTTATTAATTAATGGCTAAATATATTGCATTAATTTATACTTTTCCGTAATTTCATTAGATATATTATCGATTTACTTATCATAACTTATCAGACTTTTATGTAGAAATTCAACACTTTTTAAAAATTAGCCGAACATCTTATCGAACGATAAATTGTAATACGTTGATACGTATACTTCAAGTAAAGGTTACCTCAAAAAAAGTTTTTTTAAAATGGCGATTTCATTTAATAAAGCAAACGGTTACACTCCCGGTATTTTCTTTGTTTTATAAAATTATAGACAGCATTTATAAATTAATTTATTTTAGAGCGGATTTCTGGAATTATAGCCTTGGTAAATTAATAGGCTAGCAGCGACACTTGCATTTAAACTTTGTACGTGACCGATCATTGGAATGGTCAACATTTCATCACATTGCTTCTTCAAAAGCGGTGAAATTCCCTTTCCTTCGTTTCCAATTACCAAAGCCACGGCACCGTGAGCATCCCACTGACGGTAGTCCTTACCCTTCATGTCAGTACCAAAGAGCCATACACCACGGTCCTTCAATTCATTAGCGGTTTGCACCAGGTTAGTGACCCGAGCAACAGGAACGTGTTCGATAGCACCGGTAGAAGTCTTGGCCACGACTGATGTCAGGCCGACTGCACGGCGCCGTGGAATGATAATCCCATGAACACCGGCTGCATCGGCGGTCCGCATGATCGAACCCAGGTTGTGAGGATCTTCCAGTTCATCCAGGATCAGGAAGAATGGATCCTCTCCCTTAGATTCCGCATTGGCAAAAAGGTCGTCAATATCCGCGTACTGGTAGGCAGCGACAGCTAAGGCAACACCCTGGTGATTTTGGTGGTCAGTCATCAGGTCCAGCTTGTTTTTTGGTACGTTTGAGATTACCAAATGCTTTTCCTTCGCTAACTTGACGATTTCAGAAATTGCGTCGGTCTTGAGTCCGTTTTGAATAAAGACCTTGTTAATTTCTTGGTCTGATTTGAGTGCCATCACAGCGGGGTGCCGGCCGATAATAAAATCACTGTTTTCACTTTTCATGTTTTGTCCGTCCTTCTTCAACTTGTTTAATGCACCAAGCTGATACTTCAGCCAGGCGGTCGTGTTGTCCTGATAATTGGAGGTATCCCATCATCGCTTCAAATCCGGTCGACATCCGGTATGTCAGTGGTGATGTGTTCTTTGCGTGGGTGTAACTCTTGGCATTGCGTCCACGCTTAAAATATTCCCATTCCTCTTCAGTCAAAAAGTCGTCTTCCTTCATTAAATCAATCAAAGAAGCCTGGGCCTTTGCTGAAACGTAATGAGTGGCCAGGTGGTGAAGTCTGTTGGGCTTACCCAATCCCGATGCCAACAAGTGCTGACGGATAAAGACTTCATAGGCTGCGTCCCCAATGTAGGCGAGCGCAATCCCGTTTAATTGCTTATAATCTGCTTGTTCCATTACTACTCCTTCTTGTAACGAGTTCCTTGTGGGGTATCTTCCAGAATAATCCCCTGTTTCTTCAAGTCGTCACGAATTTGGTCACTGCGCGCGAAGTCCTTGTTGCGCCGAGCTTCGTTACGTTCTTCAATCAATGCCATAATCTCGTCATCGTTAATCTCGTTGTTGCTTTCAACCAGCTTGATTCCGAAGACGCTGATTAACTTAGCAATTGCATCCTTGTATGCCTTGAGTGCTTGGTCCTTAACGGTTGCTTCTTGGGCATATGTGTTCGCTGCCTTGACGAGTTCGTAGACAACAGCGATACCGTTTTGCACGTTGATATCGTCGTCCATCGCGTCAACGAAACGGTCCTTAAATTCGGCCACTTGTGCACTCACCGCTTGATCTTCACCAGCTTGGGCGTCTTGTTCCCGGTAGGTCAAATTATCATAAGCAGTTTGGATGTGGTCGAGGTTGTTCTTAGCATCAGTCAGGTTAGCTTCACTATATTGGATTGGACGGCGGTATTGAGTTGTCGCCATGAAGAAACGCAGCACTTGTGGATCGACCGTCTTGATGATGTCGTGAACGGTAATGAAGTTGTGCAAGGACTTGCTCATCTTTTCGTTGTCCTTACCGATTGTGACGAAACCGTTGTGCATCCAGTAGCGAACAAATGGCTTACCGGTTGCAGCTTCACTTTGGGCAATTTCGTTTTCGTGGTGTGGGAATTGTAAATCTTGACCACCAGCGTGAATATCAATAGTTTCACCTAAGTACTTGGTGGACATCACTGAACATTCGATGTGCCAGCCTGGGCGACCCTTGCCCCATGGAGAATCCCAGTTGATTTCACCAGGCTTAGCGGACTTCCATAATGCAAAGTCCATTGGATCCTCCTTCTTGCCGATTTCATCTTCGCTCACGTGTTCACTGGCGCCGACTTCCAGATCATCAATTGATTGACCGGATAATTCACCATAGTGCTTAAATTTGCGTGCGCGGTAGTAGACATCCCCGTCACTTTCATAAGCATAACCATTGTCGATCAGCTTAGAAATGAAGGCAATGATCTCTGTGATGTTTTCGGTGGCGCGGGGGTGCATCGTTGCGGGTTCGATGTTGACCGCTTCGGTATCTTCCATAAAGGCCTTGATGAACTTGTCAGCCAGTTGTGGGACAGTAATCCCTTCCGCATTTGCTTCCTTGATCATCTTATCGTCAACGTCCGTAAAGTTTGATACATAGTTGACCTTGTAGCCCTTAAATTCAAGGTAGCGACGAACTGTGTCAAAGGCAATTGCACTGCGCGCGTTACCGATATGAATGTAGTTGTAAACGGTGGGACCACATACATACATGTTAACAACGCCCGGTTGCATTGGCTTAAATTCCTCTTTTTTTCGCGTTAAAGTATTGTATATCGTTAACATATCAATAATCTCCCATCGTTTGAATTTCCTTTATTATCAAAGTCTCAATCATTTTACCACATTCCATGCCATGTGTTTTTGGCCCCTGGCAACAATAATGTAGTTAAATTATTTGCAAGTTTTGGTCATATTTTCTTCACATTCTCTTGTTACTATAATAACCGTAGCAAGATAACTTGCTACATTAATGAAACCTATTATTTTTCAATTACTCCTCCCAATAGTAACCGAAAAATTAAATGATTACGAAATCTCCCCCAAGGTATCGTAATACTCCCTAATGAGATAGCACTCCCAGGCTATCTCTTTTTTTGTCTCCAAACCAAAATTAAAGGGTGCTAGGTCCGGTTTAATCCAGATCTAGCACCCTTTTCTTATTTATGATCTTCCTTAATACCTTTTTGTGAGTGAAGTGGACGGGCGAAAATCATCCGACCAGCATCCGTCTGCAAGGCACTCGTAACTTCGACGTCAATTGGTTGATCCATAAAGTAACGTCCATCTTCAACCACGACCATCGTACCGTCATCAAGGTAGGCAACACCCTGTTGACGTTCGGTACCATTTTTGACAACCACAACCTTGAGCTTTTCACCAGGAATCACTCGTGGACGCAGTGACTTAGCCAGATTGTTGATGTTAAGCACGTCAACGTTTTGGAACTGAATCACCTTGTTGAGGTTGTAGTCGTTGGTAACAATGATTCCGTCAACCTTCTTGGCCAGAGCGATCAACTTAGAATCGACTTCTGGAATGTCCTCGAAGTCATCTTCGTACATTTCAACTGGAACGATCTTTTCTTCACGCAGCTTGTTCAAAATATCCAAACCACGGCGACCGCGGACCCGTTTGATACTTTCCCCAGAATCCGCAATGTATTGCAGTTCATACAGGACAAAGTTTGGTACCAAGAGCGTCCCTTCCAAGAATCCAGTCTTGACCAGGTCATAAATCCGGCCATCGATCAGAATATTGGTATCCAAAATCTTATAGTGGTGGTAGTTTGCATCCTGTTGCTTAATAACTTCGCCACTGGTAGAACTATCCTTACCACGGCGGATAAATGCCAGGGTCTTCCAGTCATCGAGGCGGGAAGTCCCAATCTTGTATCCAAAGTATGAGAATGCCACCATCAAAATGACTGGTACCAGGTTATTTACTACTGGAATGTGTGAACGCCACAGTGGAATTGAGATCAACACTGCGATTACCAAACCGATGATCGTCAGTAATCCCCCGAAGAAAATGTAGATCGGGCTCTGGTTGGTCAATTCCTTTTCTAGGCGATGAACAAGTTTCTCTGTTGGATTTACCAATACCAGCGATAATAACCAAAGAATAATTGCACCAATTGCGATATCCATAAATACCAACAGCGAACGGTCAAGTCTCAGCCCCAGCAAGTCCCATATTAATGGCAGGTAGTAGAAACCGACCATCGCACCGGCCAGGACGTAAAGCAATCGAATAATCCGCTTTAACATCGCATCATCCCTCCTTCTCTAATTGCCTAATGCTAAACGAAGAGCTTCTTTTATAGTGGAAACCCCAATCACTTGTATGCCAGTTGTTGGGTTCCAGCCCTTGAGATTATTTTTTGGAACAAAAATGCGTTCAAAGCCCAACTTTTGTGCTTCGGCCACACGTTGTTCAATTCGGTTAACCCGGCGAATTTCACCAGTCAAACCGAGTTCACCAACAAAGGCGTCGGAGGCATTAGTCCCCTTGTCACGATAACTTGAGGCAATACTCATCGCGATCGCCAAATCAATTGCTGGTTCATCTAGTTTAACACCACCAGCCGCTTTTAGGTATGCATCTTGGTTCTGCAACATCAAATTGGCCCGCTTTTCGAGCACGGCCATGATCAATGAGACCCGGTTGCGGTTGAGTCCGGTCGCTGTTCGTTGGGCGTTACCGTATACGGTTGGGGTGACCAGAGCTTGGATTTCGACGAGGATTGGACGGGTACCTTCGAGGGAAACCACGACCGCAGATCCCGTGGCGTCACGAAGCCGTTCCTCCAAGAAAATCTCGGATGGGTTTTGCACCTCAGAAAGTCCGTTGGTGTGCATCTCAAAAATCCCTAATTCGTTGGTTGATCCAAACCGGTTCTTAACTGAACGCAGGATCCGGTAAGTGTGGTGGAGATCCCCTTCAAAGTAGAGCACCGTATCAACCATGTGTTCCAGAATCTTCGGACCAGCCAGCGCACCACCCTTGGTAACGTGACCAACAACGAAGATCGTGATGTTGTTGCTCTTGGCGATTTGCATCAGCTGTGCGGTGACTTCTCTGATTTGGGAGACTGAACCGATTGCAGCTGTCACATCGGTCGCCTGCATAGTCTGAACAGAGTCGATGATCACGTACTCTGGATTGATGTCACGGATAGTCTCCTGGATGCTTTCCATGTTAGTTTCTGGGTACACATAGAATTCATCCCCGGAAACACCCAGTCGTTCGGCACGCATCTTGATCTGCGTACCACTTTCTTCACCGGATACGTATAAAACGCGGTGCTTGTCATCACTCAATTGTCCAGACACCTGGAGCAGGAGTGTGGACTTACCGATTCCTGGATCACCACCGATTAAAATCAGTGAACCCGGAACGATACCGCCACCGAGCACCCGGTTTAATTCGTTGAGCTTAGTCTTGACCCGTGGCATTTCCTTGGAGTCGATCTCGCTAATCTTTTGTGGCTTTGAAACCAGCCCGGTCAGAGTAGTCGTCGCCCGCTTTTGAGTTGATGAACTCGCAGATTGGACCTGCTCCTCAACTAATGTATTCCATTCGCCACAGTTTGGACAACGCCCCAGGTAGCGAGGTGAATTGTAACCACAATTTTGGCAAACATATTGTGTTCTAACCTTTGCCATGAATTAACTCTCCTTACTTCTTAGTTGAACCAAAGCCGCCCTTTCGTTGTGCTTGAGGTGCAACTTCCTCGTCCGCAGTCAAGAATGGCATGAAGATTCCTTGGCCAATCCGTTCACCCTTCTTGATGTGGTAGTCGCGGAGTCCGAAGTTGATCAGTTGGAAGAAAATTTCCCCTTCATTACCTTCGTTGTTGTAGTAATCCGCGTCCACGATTCCGATCCCGTTTGGCAAAATCAGGCGGCGCTTCAATGGACCACTTGAGCGATTGGCAAGCAACAGGTATTCATCACTTTGCATGTAGGCTTTGATCCCTGTAGGTACTAAATACGGTTTTAAGTTCGCATCCGCACTTTGGAAATCTTCGTCGCTCAATTCTTTTTTAGAGAAACCAAAGTCCCAGATCTTCATGAGGGCCTTGATAAAATTCCCCTTCCAAATTGATGGTAAAGTAAAATCTTCAGATGCTTCAAAGTCGTAACCAGCAGCTTGGGCAGTTTGCCGCTTTGGGAGGTTAATCCCCTGGTCCTTTTTGTGTGAAACAACTTCAAATCCACGCTTCATATGTGTCACCTCGTACTTAATAATTGCTATCTTAATATTATAGGATAGTTTGAATTTTTATGGTATTGGTTCACTTGACTTTTCTGATTACTTTATCGAAAATTAAATATGAATGGATGTGATAATAATGGAATTCAAAGTATATGGAAATCGGATTATTGCACTAGACGCGAACGAAAAAATGATGGGAGAAATTGATTTCCCACCAGTAACTGATGGTCGCGTTGTTGTTGAACGAGTATTTGTTGATCCTGACTTTCGTGGTCAAGGAGTTGCAGGCAAGTTAGTCAAAGAATTTGTTGATTACGCTAAGAAACAAGATTTGACCGTTAAGCTGATGTGTCCGTACGCTAAGGAAGCCTTTCGTAGACATCCAGAATATCAAGAATTACTTCTTCCGGAAGACCGGATGGATTAGGAGGAGCTTTTATGAATCAAAACGAATTAAAGGCACAAACTGGTCAAGAATCTGTTAAATACATCAAGTCAGGCATGATCGTCGGCTTGGGTACTGGTTCCACAGTTCGTTACATGGTGGACGAACTTGGTAAGCAAATTAAGGAAGGTAAGTTAACAGACATCGTGGGTGTTACCACTTCTAGCCGCACTTCCAAGCAAGCCAAGGAATTAGGTATCACCATCAAGGACATTGACGAAATCGACCACATCGACTTATGTATCGACGGTGCTGACGAAATCAGCGATGACTTCCAAGGCATCAAGGGTGGCGGTGGCGCACTTCTTTGGGAAAAGATTGTTGCCAACGCATCTGACAAGAAGATTTGGATTGTCGACCAAAGCAAGTTAGTACACAAGTTAGGTGCCTTCCCTCTTCCAGTCGAAGTTATCCCATTTGGTTCTCAATTGGTATTCGATCGGATGGAAAAGAAGGGTTACAAGCCTAGCTGGCGGATGGACGGTGACAAGAAGTTCTTGACTGACGAAAAGAATTACATCATCGACCTCCACTTAGGCGAAATCGACCACCCAATGGAATTAGCCGACGAACTGATTCACATGGTTGGTGTTGTTGAAACTGGACTGTTCTTAAACCGTGTTAACGACGTAATTGTTGGTACTGAAGAAGGTCCAAAGATTCTCCACGCCCGTTAATCACTAATAATTTTATAGAGCTGTTGGGTACCACCAGCAGCTTTTTCTGTTTATAATATGCATAACAACTTTAGGAGGTTATTTTATGAGTTTTTCAATTTCAAATGATGATATTGCTAACTTCCGCGCTGACTACCAAAGCCGACGCGACGCAAAAGTTTTAGAACGGACCGTCACAAAGAATGGTGTACGCAATGCTAGTTTTGACTGGCACTCCATCGCTGACGATGCACCACACTTCTCAATTGACCTGACTACTGGTGAAGTTGCGGACCAAAAGCAATCTGGTCGTTGCTGGTTATTCGCTGCGTTAAACACTATGCGTCATGACATGCAAGCTAAGTTTAACCTCCCTGACGACTTCGAACTCTCCCAATCCTACCAATTCTTCTGGGACAAGTTTGAAAAAGCCAACTACTTCTACGAAAATGTCATCCGGACCGCTGACAAGGATGCCGACAGTCGCCGTGTTGCATGGCTGATGGCCGCTCCACAAAGCGACGGTGGTCAATGGGACATGCTCTGTGCATTAATCGAAAAATACGGTGTAATGCCAAAGTCCGCAATGCCAGAATCATTCAACTCCAGCCAATCTCGTGGTATTAATGACGTCTTGAACAACAAGCTCCGTCACGACGCTGTGATCTTGCGTAAGATGATTAACGAAGACAAGGCCAGCGAAAAGGAATTGAACGAAGCACGCCAAAAGATGTTAAATGAAGTCTACCGGATGCTCGCATACGCATTTGGTGAACCTGTCACTCACTTTGATTTCGAATACCGGACAAAGAAGGACAAGAAGTTCCACCGCGAAGAAAACATCACTCCACAAGAATTCTTCAAGAAGTACGTGGGATGGAACCTCGATGACTACATCTCAATCATCCAAGCTCCTACTGACGACAAGGAATACCACAAGACTTACACCATCGACATGCTCGGTAACGTGGTTGGTGGTCGCCAAGTTAAGCACTTGAACCTGCCAATGGACGAATTCAAGGAATTGGCGATCGAACAACTCAAGAACGGTGAAAGTGTCTGGTTTGGTTCTGACGTCATTAAGTACTCCGAAACCAAGCTTGGTATCATGGCTCTCAACACCTTCAAGTACGATGAATTATTCGACGTTGACCTCGACATGTCTAAGGCTGATATGCTCGACTACGGCCAAAGCATGATGGACCACGCAATGGTACTTACCGGTGTAGACCTGGTTGACGACAAGCCAACTAAGTGGAAGGTCGAAAACTCCTGGGGTGACAAAGTCGGTAAGAAGGGTTACTTTGTTATGAGTGACGAATGGATGGACAAATACTGCTTCCAAATCGTGATCAACAAGAAGTACCTCTCCGATCAACTCAAGGAAGAACAAGAACAAAAGCCAGTTGTCCTCAAGCCATGGGATCCAATGGGAACTTTGGCCTAACAACAACGAAAGCTCAAAGGCAGACAGCCTTTGAGCTTTTTTATTTGATCTTATTGTCGAGAAATTCTTGGGCAATTGAATAAATCTGGTCGCTCCAAAAATCAAATTCGTGGTTAGCACCCTTAACCCGGTATGCATCGACGTCGTACCCAAACTCGGACAGCTTATTGTACATGTCTTCCATTTGGTGATATGGGACTACCATGTCGGCGTCACCGTGCAGCAAAAGGAATGCTGGGTAATCTTGTCCCGCTTGCACTTGGTAGAGTGGGCTCATCTCTGCCTGCTTTTCTGGCCATTTCTTTACGTCACGGCCAAAAAGGTAGTAGCCCAGCAAGTCACTACCGGGAACATGTGCAGTGTACTTTAATGTATCCGCAACATCCATTGGTGCAAAACAACTAATTACCGCATTAACCTTGTCAGATTGGTCTGGATAAAAATCATTGCGGTACTTAGGATCATCCCCGGTCAGTCCAACTAACATCGCAGCGTTACCACCAGAGGAAGTTCCCCAAATTGCCACGCGGTTAGGATCGATCTGGAAGTCTTTGGAGCGGTAACGGAGATAACGGATCGCCGTCTTAATGTCTTCAAGGAATGCTGGAAATGGGTTTCCGTCAATTGCATTCCGGTGTTGGACGCTGGCAACCACGTAACCGGCCTTCACGAATTGAGCCAGCTGTGGCAACTGCTCACCCATCTTACCAACACGCCAGGAGCTTCCCTGAACAAAGACGATTAATGGTCGAGCTTGTGGCTCAAATTTGTCCGGGTAACGTTGCGTCCATGGTTCGAGCAGGCACATCTTGAGTGGCTTACCATCGATGGCTGCGTAAGTGATGTCATCAAGCAAGCGCACCTGATATTTTAATGCGGGATTGTTTGCAATTTCTTTGATTGGCATCTTACTCACCGTCCATTGTTATGAATGTCTTCTTAATTACGTTTAAGTGTTCGTCGAATTGATACCAAATTGGCTTACCATTTGGCACTTCCACTTTGTCAATTTCGTCGTCTGAAATGTTGTCAAGGTACTTGATCAGCGCCCGCAATGAACTACCATGGGCCACAATCAATTGGTCTTTGCCATCAAGCAAGCGTGGTGCTACCTGGTCTTCCCAGAATGGCAGCAGACGTTCTTGCGTCATTTCTAAACTTTCACTCAATGGCATCTTGATTCCGAGGCGGTCATAGCGACGGTCGTGTTGCCGTTCCTTGAGCTCAGGTGGAAACTCAGTATATCCACGCCGCCAGCGATGCAGTTGTTCAGCACCAACTTCTGCCTTCACCTCATCCTTATTGCGACCAGACAGAGCACCGTAATGACGCTCATTCAGCCGCCAAGTCTTATGTACGGGAATGTAGAGTTGGTCAATTTCTTCCAAAATGATATCCGCCGTCTTAATTGCGCGTGACATATAAGAAGTATTGACGTCGGAGAACTGGATGCCCAATTGCTCAAGTTCCTTCCCGACAGCGACACCCTGTTGAATTCCCTTGTCCGTCAAAGGAACATCAGTCCAACCGGTAAAGATATTATCGCGGTTAGCCTGACTTTCACCATGCCGAACGATTACTAAATTAGCCATTAAATCGCACTTCCTTTACCTTCATATGATATCTTATTTCCCGGGAAATTATCAAATCACAAGAACGTCTTAATCAGCACCATCAGAATTGGGATAACGACAATTGCGAGTACCGTGGTCTCGGTTACCATGATCGCCGCATAGTTGGAATCAGCATGGTAAAGTTTCGAAACAACCGGTGCGTTCGTCATCACGGGCATGGCTGCTTGAAGGATAAAGACTTGTTTCATCAGTGGCGACATTGAGCTTGGAATTACCAGGAGGGCCATCAATGCAGGAGCAAACAAGAACCGACCTAGTAAGATCCCCCAGGAGTCACGTGATAACCTCATCCGACTGAGGCCGGCGTTGGAAATCGCAATCCCGATAAAGATCATTGACATCGGAATCGTCAGTCCCCCGATATAAGTCAGGTCGCTCATAATGAACTTTGGCAGGTGCACCTTAGCGATCACGAGGATCACACCGAGGATAAAACCGAGCAGTGGTGGTGAGAAGACTTTTTTCAGTGCCGTGCTTGGTGAAATTTTAGCCTCGCCGATTCCGTCTTTTTGGATCAACCATACACCAAGCGTCCAGAAGAAAGTCGTGTTAGCCATGTAGTAGACCAGGACATATGGAATTGAGGCATCCCCGAACAGCGCCAAATTGATGGGCAGTCCGATAAAGACGGTATTGGAATTAAAGAACATCGATGAAAAGAGTCCCAGGTGTGACCGCTTGATCCCGATTACACGCGCTACTGCGAAGGAAAACGCAAAGAGGATGATCATTGAAATAACTGGGTAACGGAGATCAGGAAGCAGGTACTTCAGCTGATTGGCCGAAAAGTCCCGCATGATGGTCGTCACCATATAACAAGGCAGTGAAACCTGTGTAACAATCCGTGAGATGATTCTTGGTGATTGCTCGTTAAACCAGCCTCGTTCGTTCAGGACAAAACCGACAACCACCATCACAAGGATGATTGCTACTCCTGATACAGCTGAGAGAAATATTGAGAACATTGAAAAACCCCTTTGCTAATTTAACGTCTATTGTACAACATCTCCCGAGAAATCTTAAAAGAAGTCAAACATTTCAACCATATCGGCATGAAAAACCTATTTTGGTCTATAATATTTTTTAGCAAACAAGTTAGTATGAGATGAGCTATGAGAAAAGATTTAATAAAAATAATCGATTGGTCGCTTCCATACGTTTCACTAGCGACCATGATATATATAATCATGTACCCGCAAATCATTTCACACGGGGTAATTTTGGGCACGGACTCCATTTTCCACTTCAACCGCTTTTACGATGCGGCAAAGCAAATCCAGCAGTGGAACTGGAGCTACTTCCAGAGTAATTACTCCTTCCAGCAGAGCGGTCGTGTCATCAACGCTGTCTACGGTCCTCTCTTCGCCTACCTCAACGGGATCTTGCTTGGGCTGCTCGGCTCCACCTGGTTCAGGTACCAGATTGTCTCGAGTTTCCTGGTCTACTTCATTGGCGGTGTTGGGATGTACCACCTGGCGCTCAAGATGAAGGCACAACGGATGCTAGCCTTACTGATCAGCATGATTTTCCTCTGCCTCGGGTGGCTGCCACGGTGGGAAATGGCACAGAACATGAACGCATGGGGTGCAGCAATCGCGCCGTACTGTATCATGATTGGAATCACGATGATTGAAGATCGCAACCGCCCAGTACACTGGATGGCCTTGATGACCTTGATGACAATCATCATTCAAATCCACTTACTGAGCTCAATATTCTTCACGTTAGCACTAATCCCATTCTTCGTCATCGGCTTAATTTTAGCCAATAACCGCAAGCAGATGCTGATTGATACGCTAAAATCAGTAGTCGGTACAATCATACTAACCGGTAACGTCTGGGGTGCGTTGCTGATGCTGAAGCTGCACAACCACATCGCTCAGCCAGCACCATTCGACATGGTAAAGAACTCCTTGAAGCCATCACAATTCAACAGCTCGCGTGACTTCTTAATCTACTTCGTTTGGCTGATTTTCTTGGCCCAACTGATCTACGTTCTCTGCACCTTCCGCAAGTCACTGGTAAACACCACGATCACGTTGATGGGAAGTTTGATTTTGTACGTCAGCTCAATCTGGTTCCCATGGGCGCACGTGGAAAAATCCATCCCCGCCCTCACCGAACTCCTGCAATTTCCCAACCGTCTGACTGTAATCGCCTACCCACTCTTGCTAGCCGGCATCGCATACAGCTGCCAGCGCATCATCGACACTTGGCCTCACGAAACCGTCCACCGGTTCATCATCTTCGGTGTGTTAATATTTACCTTCTTCCAGGTAATGATCCCCACCAGCATGATTATTTTCCGGCGTACAGCAACCTACAAGTCCTATGAGGTTCTCAACACCTCATCGGCGATTGCTTGGGTCACACATGATACCAAAAGCCTCCGCCGTTCTGTTCATACCGAATATCCGGGACAACTCCTAGAAAAGGTGGAAAAGCGGTCACCGGACTACCTACCAATTCCAAGTAAATACTTGAAAGAAAAGTATGTCCGCTCATACGCTTACCAACGCCAAATCATCAAGCCAGCGCATAAGTATCGCCACAAGGTACTCTCTCACGGACGCTTAATGCTTACGTGGAACGCAAAAAAGTCTGGCACGGTTCGGCTTCCGATCATCACCTATCAAGAATCACAGCTTGTGTTAAACGGCAAGACGATCCACCACTACCACCGTTCTAAGGTTGGTGCACCATACGTCTACCAACGAAAGGGTAAGAATACGGTCATCTTGAGTTTCCACCAATCAACTTGGTTCACCTACCTAATGTCCTTCTCACTGATAGCACTCGCCTTGTACAGTCTGTATGGTTTCTACCGTTTTGGCGTCTGGCTGCCAATTAAATATCGGAAGATTATTTCCTAAAAGAAAACGACTAGCCAAACTTGGCTAGTCGTTTTTCTATTGTGCATTTAAGATAAATTCAAAGTCGATGTTATTACCTGCTGGGATGTGGTAACGCTCTTCTACGTCCGCACCCCAACTGTCAATTCCACCAACACCACGAACTGCACCGGCAATCACCAGGACCGTCCGCCGTGGAGCAGGCAGTTCCTCAATGTGCGTAGCGTTTTCTAATTCGAGTGCAGTGTATGGCAAGCAGCTAAAGGCAAAGGGTTGATTTGATTGAGCAATCTTAAGGCTAAATAGTTTCTCATCCACATCCGCGTTATTTTGCGTTATTTCCCGGGAAATTTTTACCCACTTGGTTTCCATGTGCATGCCATTATCCTGAGGTACCAGGTACTTAATGACAGGCATCCCCGCCACGTGGAAAATACCCTTCTCTGCCCCAGCCATCCGATCTGGGTAGGTTTCACCTGAAAGGCCCTCATATTCAAATCCGGTTGCCGGTGTTGGCATGATCATCCGTAATCCGAATACGGGAAGGTCAGGCAAGTCAGCATTTCCTTCGTAGTGAACGTGAACAGTGATTTGACCGTCAGCAGTCACCGTATATTTTACCTTCACGGTCGTTTCTGGCACGGTCAGGGTCGCAAATGTATATTCAACCATGACTTTCTCCGCCGTCTCGTTATCACTGTAATGGTCGTTAACGAGTGGCAGGCCATCAAAATCAAATTCATCTACTGTCACATCAATTCCGACACACTTTTGAAAATAGTCGGCGCTCAACCATTGGGCAGACTTGATGTTAAATCTACTACCGCGGTCATTATCGGTTGTCGCACGCCAAAACGTTGGGGTAGGAACCCGGTAGAGCCATTCCTTGCCGTCTACCAGCATTGATTCCAGTCCACCGCGTTCGTAGGAGAAGATGTAGTGGAATCCATCCCCGCCAACACCCAGCGTCGCGTCGCCGTATACCAGATGTAATTTATTTGTGTAAACCATAGTAATGACGCACCTCCTGCATCGCTGGCTTAGGAGTCCGGTCCGCAAACATCAGACCATCGCCAGAAAATTCGTAGTCGGAGTGGCGGTCGTCAAAATCACCACCATAGCGCAGAACCTTTTGACCAGTCACTGGATCTTCAACTTCCAGTGCTTGGTCGATGAAGTCCCAGATAAATCCACCGAAGTATTGTGGATACTTGTCCAGCAATTCCATGTAAGATCCCATGCCACCAG
Organism: Limosilactobacillus sp.; assembly: GCA_030530845.1. GTDB lineage: Bacteria > Bacillota > Bacilli > Lactobacillales > Lactobacillaceae > Limosilactobacillus. Next base: position 16,752 of record JAUMUE010000015.1, on the reverse strand, counting down.
CGGAGTTACCCATGTCATGCATGTATTCGCACTCCATGAATGGCTTATCCGGATGTGACTTCAGATATTCCTCAACGTGCACTGGAGCCAGGTACATCCAGCTCTCAACGTCAGAAATCTGATTCCGGTAATCGGTCACCGGTTGATCTGGCAGGTAACTTTCCATGTCCAGACTCGGAATCCGCTTGCTGTAGTCATGCGTGTGGCAAACCCCTTCATAGTGCACAAGACGCATGTTGTCCTTCTTCTTGTAGAACTCATTCATTGCCACCAAGTTATCACCCGCAAACGATTCGTTACCGAGTGACCAGAAGAGAATTGAAGTGTGGTTTTTGAATGTTTCGTAGTTAGACCGCGCACGATCTAACACTGCTTCTTTCCATTCAGGCAAAGATCCCGGAACGTTGTATGTTGGATCAACCTTCCCCATCTTTTGCCAGGTTGCGTGTGACTCCAAGTTGTTTTCCGCCATCACGTAGATTCCGTTTTGATCACAGAGGTAGTACCACGGAATTTGATTTGGATAATGTGATGTCCGGACAGCGTTGATGTTATTTTCCTTAAAGGTCGTGATATCCGATTCCATATCGTCCATCGTGATGGCCCGGCCAGTCTTCTTGTTCCATTCGTGCCGGTTGACCCCGTTGAGAATTAAACGCTTGCCGTTGAGCTTCACCACATGGTCGTCACTGATTTCAATCCGTCTGAATCCAAACTTGTATGGGATCAGTTCGATTAAGTTGCCCTCTTTATCCTTGACCTCGATCAGTAATTGGTACAGGTATGGGTCACGGTGATCCCAGAGGTGAATATATTGCAATGGGATTGATGTCAGCACCATTGCCCCCTGTACGGCCCTGTCCATCGTCATAAGCTGTTTTCCGTCCTGATCCTGAACAATTACGTGGATCGAGCCAGAAAGCTCACCAGCGGCCTTATAAGCAAGCTGGAAGTGACCATCAATATAATTGTCGTCAACGGTCGCTCTAATTCTAATGTCTTCCAGGTGGGTAGCTGGTTGGGCCAGTAATTTAACTGAGCGGAAAATCCCGGAGAAACGGAACATATCCTGGTCTTCTAACCATGAGGCCGTGCTGTGCTTGAACACTTCAACTGCGAGCACGTTACCAGTTTCCTTGATGTATGGCGTTAGGTCGAATTCTGATGGTGTAAAACTATCTTCAGCATAACCAATGAAATGTCCGTTTAACCAAACGTACATCGCACGCTCAACACCTTCAAAGCAAACCCGGACAGTCTCTCCCCGTAACTCTGGGTCAAGATCAAAGACTTTCCGGTACATGCCGACAGTATTGTCCTTGGCTTTGCTGAACGATCCAGCTTGGTCTGCACCGTTAATTGTATAAGCAGGACGACGGTAGGTTTTCCCTTCCCAAGGCATCAGTGTGTTGATGTATTGGATTTGCCCGTAACCGTTAAGTTCGATTTCACTAGGCACCTTAATTTCATCATAACCAGTCCACTGTGCTGCTGGGTCATAGAAGTCCTCTTGTCTCTCTGATGGATTAGGAGCGAACTTAAATTGCCACTCCCCGTCCAGTGATTGGACAAAGTGACTGCGGTCTTGTTTATATTCGTCATAGTCCCCGTAATAACGGTGGTCACTATGGGCAGGCAATTGATTAACCCGAAATACTTCCGGATCATCAAGCCACTTCAGATCTGCATTCATTAGGAATCCTCCTCATTTTTACTTATACCAAGTATATCGTTTTAACTCTCCCGATAATAGTAAAATAAAAAAATAAAAAAACACCTGACTAATAATTAGTCAGGTGTTTTAGTAGTGCGGCCGAGAGGACTTGAACCTCCACGGTCTAAACGACCATAAGATCCTTAATCTTACGCGTCTGCCAGTTCCGCCACGGCCGCATCAACAAATAGTATTATATCAACCCCACTACTCATTGACAAGCACTTTTTTAATTTTTTAGCAAAAAATGTTTTCCGCACCGTCGACAAACATAGCGTGAAGTGTTGAAACGGCGCTGTCTAGCAACGATTACGCCACATCCAGAACACTGGTAAATCCACCGAATTTTTTTCGTTTTTTCCCGTTTACTAGTCGCTGGTGCGTATCGTGAGCCACCAACTTGGGCCAATAATTTTTTGAATTCTTGGCTCCGATGGTGAAAATCATGCCCGGTTTGGTGCAAGTGATAGTGACAAAGTTCATGCAAGACGACTTTTTTGAGGTTATCGAGATCGAATTCCGTGTACATCAATGGGTTGATATCGATGTGCACGTCATTCAGATGATAGCGTCCACCTGTCGTCCGCAAGCGTTTATTAAAGTATGCCTGGTGCAAAAATGGCCGGTGGAAATATTCCAGCGACCACTTTTCGACCAGTGATTGTAATTGTTCGTTAGTCATTGTTCTTTGGTTCCAACATTGTCAGTTGAATTCTTTGCCGGTCCAGATCCACGCTATCGATCCAGACATCGACAATATCACCAACGGACACTACAGAGCGTGGGTCATCAGTATACTTCTTGGTCATCTTGGAGATGTGGACCAGTCCATCGTGCTTCACACCAATGTCCACAAAGGCACCGAAATCAACGACATTCCGGACGGTCCCTTGTAGTTGCATCCCCGGCTTCAAGTCTTCCATCGTCATGACGTCCTTACGCAGGAGTGGTGCAGGCATTTGATCACGGAAGTCCCGGCCCGGCTTTTGCAGTGAGTCGACAATATCCTTGACCGTTTCATCCCCGGCCTTGTCAGTCACGAAATCGGCCACTTTAAGCTTCTTCAAACGCTTAGTTGCGTCCGCACTTCCCAGGTCAGCCACGGAGACGTCGGCAGCTTCCATCATCTTAGTAGCGATGCTGTAGCTTTCTGGGTGAACATCAGTGTTATCAAGTGGGTTTTCACCGTTAACGATACGGAGGAAACCGACAGATTGTTGATAAGCTTTTGGCCCCAGCCGTGGCACTTCCTTCAATTGTTTCCGGTTAGTGTACTTACCATTGTCATCACGGTATTTGACGATGTTTTTGGCGATCGTCTTGTTCAAACCAGAGATTTGGGTGAGCAGTTGGTAACTCGCCGTGTTGAGGTTGACACCTACCCGGTTAACAGCCCGTTCAACTACCGCATCCAATTCACCAGAAAGTTCCTTCTTTGGCAAATCATGTTGGTATTGACCGACCCCGATTGATTGCGGATCGATCTTTACTAATTCGGCCAGAGGATCTTGCAGACGGCGTCCAATACTTATGGCACTCCGTTGTTCGACGTGGAGGTCAGGGAACTCGTCACGCGCTTCCTGGCTGGCAGAATAGACTGAGGCACCGGCTTCGTTCACAATCACATAAAAGATGGGACGTGAAACCTTCTTGAGAGCTTCAGCAACGAATTGTTCAGATTCACGACTTGCGGTCCCGTTACCAATCGCGATCATCTCGACATTGTACTTTTCGAGCAGGTCGATAAATTCACTTTCCGCTACCGCCCGTTGCTTTTCTGGCGCTGGCTTGTGAGGGTAAATAACGGCCTTTGTCAGGAACTTTCCGTTTTCATCCAATACGGCGAGCTTGCACCCTGTCCGGTATGCGGGGTCAAATCCAAGAACGACCTTGCCTTTAATTGGCGCTTGCATCAGCAGGTGGTAGAGGTTTTCACCAAACACCTTGATGGCTTGTTGGTCGGCGTCTTCAGTCAATTGACGGCGGAGTTCACGCTCGATTGATGGTCCTAAGAAACGCTTGTAGGCATCCGCAGCGGCCTCAGTAATGAATTCCGTTGCAGCATTGCGCTTCTTAGTCCGGATCAGACGGAACTTAAGGTAGTTCATCACCAATTCTTCGTCAGCCACGATCTTAACACTGATGACATTTTCCTTTTCACCACGGTTAATTGCCAGAACCTGGTATGAATTCAAGTCCTTCACGGCACCGGAGAAATCGTAGTACTGCTTGTAGGTCTTCAATTCGTCTGCCTCTTCCCCGTCCTTCTTCACGCTCGTCACCATCATCCCGCGGGTTGTGGTGAAATTACGTAACCAGGAGCGGACTGTGATCATTTCACTGATGGCTTCGGCGAGAATTTCGTGTGCGCCTTCCAAAGCGGCGTCTGCGTCTTCTACATCGTCATTAACGAACTCAGCTGCCTTAGACTTCAGATCGTCATCTGGGTAGGTTAAAAGCCAGTTTGCCAGTGGAGCCAGGCCTGCTTCACGAGCCTTTTGTGCCTTGGTTTGCCGCTTTTGCTTGTATGGAAGGTACAAGTCTTCCACGGTTTGCAGGTCAGTGGATTCTTGAATTGCCTTTTCCAGCTCTGGCGTCAGCTTCCCTTGCTCCTGAATACTGTTGATGACAGATTCCTTTCGTTCCCGCAGACTCGTGACATGACGGTATTCGTCGCGGATTTCTTGGAGTTGAACTTCATCAAGCGTCCCGGTCATTTCCTTTCTATACCGGGCGATGAATGGGATGGTGTTCCCCTCATCCATCAACTTCAGGGCCGCTTCAACCTGGCTTTGGCGCAGGTCAGGCAAGTTTTTGCTAACAATTTGCAGTGTTTGTGAATCCATAAATCCTCCGTCGTCGGTTACTTCCACCAGGTATCAGCAGGTGCAACTGGCAGGTGACGCTTGTGCTTAGTGCGGTTGTACCAAGCTTCGATCTTTTCAGCAGCGTCATCTTCTACTTCCCGGCCTTCCAGGTAGTTGTCGATGTCTTGGTAGCGTACACCGAGTGCTTCTTCGTCCGCCAGCATTGGGCGATCGTCTTCCAGATCAGCAGTTGGTGTCTTTTCGTATAAGTGAGCTGGTGCACCAAGGTATTCGAGCAGGGCTTTTCCTTGGCGCTTGTCGAGTCCAAATAATGGTGTCAGGTCAGCACCACCATCCCCGAACTTCGTGTAAAATCCGGTGACCGCTTCAGCAGCGTGGTCAGTGCCGACAACAGTACCGCGGTGAGCACCGGCAATCCCGTATTGCACAATCATCCGTTCACGGGCCTTAATGTTACCCTTGTTGAAATCACTAATTTCCGCACCGGCTTCTTCCAGTGATGCCACCATGGCGTCGGTAGCGGGCTTGATGTTTACACGCACTGTTTCGTCTGGGCGGATGAAGTCGTTAATAGCCATCATTGCATCAGATTCGTCGGCTTGTTCACCGTATGGCAGACGGACGGCGATGAACTTGTATCCGTCATCCCCGCTTTCCTTGCGCATCTTTTCCACCGCTAATTGGCTCAAACGGCCGGCTAAGCTTGAATCTTGACCACCTGAGATTCCGAGCACAAGAACCTTCATCCCCGTCTTCTTAAGGTAGTCAGCGATGAATTGCACCCGGGCGTTAACTTCGGCTTCGGGGTCAACTTCTGGCTTAACGTCTAATGCAGCAATGATTTCTTCTTGTAACTTACGCATTATTTTTCCTCCTTGCGACCAAGTGTCTTAACATAGTTGTTAACTTGGTGTATCAGCTTCATCTTGTTGTCGTAACAGCGTTGTGAAAGGTCAACTGGGTAAACTTCAGGGTTCAAGTCACGCTTGTATTCATCCCAGAGAGCTGCCAGGCTGGCGTTTCGGTGGTCACGAATTTCATCAAGACTTGGCTCTTCGTATACGAGTTCACCGTCTTTGAAAATATCCTTCAGCATTGGGCGGGCAGTAAAGTCAGTAACGTCCTTTTGTTGCAGAGGGAAGTTTGGGTTGAACATGTTCAGCGTCTTCTCTTGGCGTGGGTCTTCATCGTACAGCGTGATGTAGTCCCCCTCGCTCTTGCCGTCGCTGCGGTCATTAATCCGCCAAACCTGCTTCTTGCCTGGCGTAGACATCTTGGTGACGTTGTTAGAAATCTTGATCGTGTCAACCATCTTGCCGTCTTTGTCCTCGAAGGAAACCATCTTGTAGACCGCACCCAGAGTTGGTTGGTCGTAGGCGGTAATCAGCTTGGTACCGATACCCCAAACGTCGATCTTGGCACCCTGCATCTTCAGGTTTTGGATCGTCTTTTCGTCTAAACCGTTGGAAGCAATAATCTTAGCATCAGGGAATCCGGCTTCATCTAACATCACGCGGACACGTTTGGACAAGTATGCCATATCACCACTATCAATCCGGACACCGAGGAAGTTGATCTTATCACCAAATTCCTTTGCGACCCGGATAGCGTTTGGAACACCACTCTTCAACGTGTCGAAGGTATCAACGAGGAAGACACAATCATGGTGCGTTTCGGCGTAGGCCTTAAATGCTTCGTAATCGCTCATGTAGGCTTGAACGAGTGCGTGTGCGTGGGTACCTGAAATTGGAATACCGAAGAGCTTACCGGCGCGGACGTTACTGGTGGAATTAAAACCACCGATGTAGGCAGCCCGGGTTCCCCAGATTGAAGCATCAAATTCTTGCGCACGGCGGGTACCAAATTCCATCACGCTTTGGTCACCTACTGCAGAACGAATCCGCGCAGCTTTAGTAGCGACCATGATTTGGTAATTCAAAATGTTCAAGATGGCCGTTTCGATTAATTGGCCTTCTAGAATTGTCGTTTCGATTTGCAGAATTGGCTCGTGAGCAAACACAAAGTCCCCTTCTTCAAAACTGCGTAATGAACCAGTGAACTTAAAGTTGCGGAGGTACTCCAGAAATTCTGGATCAAACTGGTTCGTGGACTTCAGATATTCAATGTCCGTGTCAGTGAAGTGGAGTTTCTTGATGTAATCGATAATGTGGCTGAGCCCAACGTAGACTGCATAACCGTTTTCGAATGGCATCTTACGGAAGAATGTTTCAAAAACGGCCTTGCGATTCCCCAGACCTTGCTTCCAAAATGTTTGCATCATGCTCAACTCATAAGCATCAGTATGCAAAGCAAAGCTATCATCTGGATAATTGTATTTCATGATTCTAATTCCCTTCAAAATAACAAATAGTACGTGGTTGCAAATTTTGATTGCTATTAATATAACAACATTTACGCTCGTATTAAAGACTATTTTTCGAGCACAAATTCAAATCGTGATCCCACGTATTGTGTGTGAACATACTCAAATGGTCGACCGTCTTGCAGGTAGGACAGTTGCGTCATCTGCAAAAGTGGATCTCCACGCTTGATGTTCAGGTAAGTGGCAATCCGTTCTGTCGCCGTAGTTGCCGAAATATGTTGTACAGCGTGACCTGGATAGAGGTTGGCCTTAGTCTCTAGTGTCTTGTAGAAGGAAGTGGTAATTTCTTCCCGACTGAACTTTTCGACCAGCTTGGCGGGTACCGTCGCAATTTCGTAGCAGATCGGCACGTCATTTCCAGAACGAACTCGCTCCATCCGCAGAACCTGTTCATCAGACTTTAATTGGAGCTTCTCAATCTCAGTCTGTGATGGGACCGTCAAGTGATATGAAATCGTCTTGCTCGAAGGCGTCTTTCCGGTAGCGGTCATCAGTTCGGTGAAACTTGTCACACCGGCCATCTTTTCCTGAACTTTGCGGTTAGCCACGAATGTCCCAGAGCCAACCCGCCGTTCTAAGATTCCTTCATCCACCAGTGCTTGGATGGCTTGGCGCAACGTCATCCGGCTCACGTCAAATTGACTGGCCAGCTCACGTTCTGCAGGGATCTTTTGTCCGACACGCCATTTTCCATTTTCAATATTTTCTCTTAACTGATTGTGGATTTGAATGTAGACCGGTGAACCCATTATTTTCCTCCTTATGCCAATTAAAACTGTCAATAAAACAATAGCTATATTTTATCACGTTTTTAATGACCTATACCAATTTTAGTCCACGTTAAACAAAAAAGTAGATAAGCAAAGTTTGTTTCGCTTACCTACTTAATTAAATTAGCTAATTTTGCTTGCGACCCTGTGTTTTCATACCCAATTCAAGTGACCGGTCAACAATAATTGATTGTGAATCGGCAACTGGGTAGGTCGTTTCAGGGTTCATTTCTTGTGCGTATGACAATTCGGTACAACCAAGGATTACCACTTCGGCACCTTGTTCTTCTACCATCTTACGCACTAATTCGTGGAACTTAGCACCATCTGAGTGACCTGCTTCCTTGATATCATGGTAAATCAGATCTTCGGTCATATCGACAATTTCAGGAGTTGGCTTGATTTCTTCATAACCAGCCTCCGTAATGTACTTGTCGTAAAGTCCGGATTCTACAGTACCACGGGTCGCCAGCAGACCAACCTTCTTGGCACCAGGCTTGATGTTCTTGATATCAGCGACCGTTTCTTCCAACATGTTAAGAATTGGAATATCAGTGGCTGCTTGCAACTTATCAAAGGCGTAGTGCGCGGTGTTGCAAATCAAAACGAAGAATTCAGGTTTCAACAGGCTTTGTTGTTTGATGTCTTCAATCAAATCGACATTATAATCAGGCTTGCTGTGGTCCAAAATCCACTCAGTCCGGTCAGGAACGCTCGCGTGGTTCACAACAATGTAATCCAGGTAGTCTTGGTCACATGTGATTGGCGTACGCTTGTCGAGGATCCGCACATAACTTTCTGTTGCAAGGGTCCCCATCCCACCTAAAACTGTAAAGAACTTTTTCATTAAATAAATCCTCTTTTCTTCCCCACTAAGCCAGTAACGCAACGAAAACTGGGCCTAGCAAGGTAATACCAATGTTACCAACAACGAATGCTGGTGTAAATGCGGCCGCAAAGTAAGCCCCACCTTCAGGACCTGCCTTTTGAACAACTTCGCTCATTGAAGCTGCACTCGTGCCTGAACCAGTCAAGGCACCAATCAATGCCAGTGGTTCAATTTTTAATACGTAACGTCCGAAGAGGAGTGTCAACAGGTGTGGTGCAATCGTAACCACCGCACCGATGAATAAGACACCCCATCCAAGCGACTTGATAGCGGACGTGAAGGCTTGGGCTGATTGCAATCCGACTGTCCCCACGAAGATTGTCAGACCAACGTTTTGGCAGAATGACATGATGTTTCGTGGAATCGACTTGTAATCGTGGTGGCGACTGATCCAGGTACTCAAGAAAAGACCCATGATCAACGCCGCTGTACCGTTACCAAGTTGCAATGGGATACCATTTAATTTTATCCCAAGAAGTCCTAAAAGGGAAGCGCCACCAATCCCCAGAGCGAACAATGTGTAGTTCACAGCATCTTCGCTCGTGTGCCAGCGTCCCATCATCTTCAGGATCTTAGAAGTCCGTGAAGTGTTACCAGTCACGGAAATCACGCTACCAGGGCGCAATTGGTTGACCAACTGCTCTGCCCCGGTGTTAGGATCTTGAATATTAATGAAAACACCATGTTGACGCAAGATCGCAATTTGGACCGGCTTGAAGTTACGACCGATCACAAATTTTTGTTCCTTTGGCGCGTTGGTTGGCGTCAGAACTTCCTTGATTGCCTTCACCCCGTGCAAACGATCGTAGTAGACCGCGTATCCAATAACAGTCACCAGGTCGCCTGGTTGGATCACGTATTCCAGGTGGTCGGTCATCTCATCATTATGAAAGGCCGCCAGTGCGATCAAGTGGTATTCAGACCATTCGTTAAATTCTGCAATTGACTTGCCGACTAATGGAGAACCTTCATTGATCTCGTAAGTCCGCCGCCAAGTAGGGTTAGGATTCTTCGCGTGGAAGTGGTAACGCCGCGCCATTCGTGGACCCTGTTCTGGAATCTCGATCCCGGTAATCTTTGGTGAGAGGTCACGCAGGAAAATGATGACACCCAGGGTACCAAATACATAGGTCAAAGCGTACGCAACCGGCATCTGCGACTCGTACGTAGCCTTGACCGCATCACTCACCGGCAGTGAACTGATCGTCTGCAGGGAGCTGGCCAGAGTTGCCGACTGTGTCAATGAACCAGAGATAATCCCGGCAGCGACACCCGGCCCGACTTTGAACGCGACGAAGAGGCCCCATGAGACACCAAATGCGACCAGCATCCAGAAGAGACTGGCGATCACGATCCGAATTCCGAAAATCTTCAGGCTGACCATCAGCTGTGGTCCGATCCGGTATCCGACCGAGAACATGAAGGCTCCGAAGAAGATCGTCCCGAGCATTTCATTTCGTGGGAAAGCTCCAATTTGTCCGACAATCAAAGTTACAACCAGTGTCCCCACCGTTGCACCCATGTTGAATCGTCCGGCGATTTTGTAATTACCAAGCGCAAATCCAAGCGCCACACAAATAAACAATGTGAAGGTCTGGTTTTCGACCATAAAGTGAATGATTGGTTTCATCGATTTCGATTCTCTTTCATTTTAATAATTCTTGCCTATTATTACATTCACCCGGCCCCAATTCAACAGTTATTTGAAGCTTCTTATTATAAATTAAAAAGGGATCACGGAAGTCCCGTCATCCCTTGATTTTATTACTTTTTCATCACAAAGTACTTAGCGAAGTTCTTTGCAGAAACTGAGTCAATCCGCTTACCCAAAAGCCAACGCATGAAGTTCATGTCCTTGGAGTAGCTATAGGTCGTACCGTAACGGCCTTCCTTGATCAACTTCTCAGCTTCCTTCTTAATGTCATTGTCCTTGGCATATTTCAGGAAGGTCTTCTTAGAAACGCTCAACCACAACTTGTACTTAGAAGGATCTTGGTTAGCGTAAAGCGTATCTTGATCCTTTAAGCTGTCGAAAACGTAATCTTCAACTGGGTAGGTTGCCAATTGATGGTCGTTTAAGGAAACGAAGAAACTGCTCCGTCCCTGACGTGGGTTGAGGTCGAATACCTTGAATTGGCCATCACGGCGATCATACTTCAGGTCGAAGTTAACAAAACCGGTGAAGTCGACACTCTCTAAGAAGTTTTTGATATTTTGGTAAATTTGTTCATCGTAAGCCGGCATGATTGCGACATAATTACCGACGTTGGTAGGTTCGCACTCTTCCAAAAGTGGGTGGCCAAGGCTCATCAACTTAACTTGGTGGTCCTTACCAACGTAGCAATTAATTGTCCGCATGTTGCTGTCATCACCAGGGATGAATTCTTGGAGGATCAAATCACCGTTGTATGGGCTATCCTCGTAGATCGTCTTCAATACCTTTTGCAGGCGGTCAGCATCATTGATAATGTAGGCCTTTTCGTAACCTTCAAAATTACCCTTGTGCCATTCAACCGCGTCCGCAGCCTTCAAAGCAATTGGAAATTCGAACGGTGACTTGTAATTCTTGTAATCCAAGTCCGGCTTCAAAATATCTGTCTTTGGATATGGTAAACCATACTTTTCACAGACATTGTAGAATTGTTCCTTATTAGTTAGCTTAGAAACCGCATCATAGTCCCCATATGGAATTGCCATGTATTCAGCTAATTCCGCGCGGTGCTTGCTAACCAGCTCTGTATAATCGTCACCGCAGCTAATCAATACGACTTTCTTGCCTTCTGCGATGTATTGCTTTGCAGCGGAAATCAAGGTCTTCGTCAGAATTTCTGGCTTTTGAAGATCTGGATTAAAGTGCATTTCGACAATCTTGGAAAACCGTGTTGGTGCCAATGGTGATCGGGCATATAGCTGTGACTTAACTCCATATTTTTCGTACATTGACCGCGCCATTCCATAGGCATTGAAGTCACTACCCAAAATAAGCGGAACAAATTGTTGTTCGCTCATTGCTACTCACTCCTTTTATTGCAACGTGCATATTACAAACTAATATTTTAGCATACTTTACTTGCTAATTTTAGCTTGTTTTTGCATCCGGTAGTTAGAAATAATCGTAATCAGGATAACTACCGCAATCAGAGTAAGGAAGGAATAATCGACCAAACCACCTACGTAAGTCTTCTTGGCCATGCTTCCACTCATGTTGTTTTGGAAGACAGCAATAATTGATGCCAAAATCCCAGTACCGAGTGAGCCAGCAAATTGTTGAACCATATTGAAAATAGAATTTACGTCAGCACTATTCTTTGCATCAACCAAGACAGAGGCGTTAGTAATCGTGTTACCGAATGCCATGGCAAAACCAATCCGCAGTATGGTGAAGAACACCAGTACCAGCAATGGCGTTAACCAGTGTTGGAAGATCACGAAGCAAGCAGTCCCAACCAGCAACATTATTCCACCTGCCGTTACTGGCTTCGCAAATCCTTGTGCGTCCGCCAGACGACCGGCTAATGGCGCAATAAAGGCACCGAAGACTGAACCAGGGAGCAGTACCAAACCAGCGATTGTTGATGATGCACCCAGCACATATTGAGCATAGAGTGGAATTACCAAAGAAATCCCGATGTTGACGAATTGAAGACTGAAGTAAGTCAAAGTTGACAAGCACAGCATCTTGTTCTTAAAGACGCTCAAATCAAACAGTTGTGATTCACCATGGTTGTTGATGTAAATGAAGAATGAGAATGCGACTGCTGCAATAACTAACCAAAGCACCAGTTGCCAAGACAATCCTTGTTCACCGATTGTAGAGAACGCATAAACCGTACTTACCAATGCCACACTCAGGCTAATCAAACTTGCGTAACTGAATTGCTTGTCATTACCGAATGGCGTGTTGCGGATGAATAATTGTCCCAACAACAGACTGATCAGCGCAAATGGCAGGATCAACCAGAAGATCATCCGCCATGACATGATAGCAGAAATCCATCCACCGTATGTAGGACCAAGTGCAGGCGCAAACGAAATGACCATTCCCGCAAAACCAGTCATCGAAGCCAGACGCTCACGTGGGATTTCCGTGAAAATCAAGTGGAACAAGATTGGCGTCGACAGACCAGTTGCCACCGCCTGAATCAACCGCCCCAGCAAAAGCAACGTAAAGTTTGGCGCCATCGCACACATCAGATCACCAAGGACGAACGCAAGCACGGCAACTAATTGTAAATTCCGCGCCTTAAATTGACGTAACAGGTACGCTGTCGTCCCCATCGTAACCGTCACCATCAACAGGTACCCGGTCGTGATCCACTGAACCGTGTCGAGTGAAACACCCATTTCCGTCGACAGAGTTGGATAAGTAACGTTCATCGATGTTTCATTTAAGATCCCTACAAACGTCAGCACAGCCAACGATGCAATCGCTAAATAAATATGTTTTGGTTTTGATTCCACGATAATTCCTCCATTTGCTTAAAAAAGGCCATGGTGATAGCTCCACCACAGCCTGATTAATATAACTCACTGTTTATACCAATAAGTTGGTCAATCATCAAGCTTAGTCTCTTTGGCTCAGTCGTTTCAGCCAGTCACGAGTCTCACTGCTCCACTCTTCCGCTGGTTCGTATGGTAGTGGTTTGAAAATCCCACGTACCTTTTCCCAATCAATTTCCCCGTTTTGGAAAAATGATGGAAGCAATAACTGCGCCGTTTGATTCACGATTGCAGGACTTGCGTGACCCTTCAACAGCGTCGCAGCAGCCCCTTTCATTGCCAGTGCTTGAGCAATCATCATCCGTAAATCTTCTTGACTAAGTGGTGTCAGGAAAACTTTTTCATCCAGTGGCGCATTTGCCAGTTCTTTTTTCAGGAATTTCTCCTGGTCAGTCCAGATTGAATCGACCAGTCGCAACAACTGCCAAGGCACTTTAGAATTCATATCGGTGATCACTTCTTGGACAATTTCCGGCAGGTTCCCCTGTTGGCTTGCAAGGCGCACCCAAACTTGGAGCATAAAGAGATCAGTAGTATTACGCTCATCTTCCGTCATCCTGTTCGCCAGCGTCAAGCCGTAACGCAAGATCAAGTATTGCACGAGGTCTTTTTGCTCGATCCCGCTTGCCTGTTGGTGACGCTTAACCTTGAAGCTGTTGAGCTGTTTAATTCGCGATGACTTAGCGAATTTCCCTTGCTTTGGCATAGTAGAACTCCTTTTAAGATTAGACATACAAAAAAGGTTATCAGCTAACACTGATAACCTTCAGTCAGTTGGGCTAGCTGGATTCGAACCAGCGCATGACGGTACCAAAAACCGTTGCCTTACCGCTTGGCTATAGCCCAATAATAAAAATGGAGGAGAGTGGATTCGAACCACCGAACCAAGAGGAACGGTTTTACAGACCGTCGCGTTTAACCAGACTTCGCTACTCCTCCAAAAATGGTGACGCCATTTGACACCATTGTTGACTATCGCTAATCAACAATAAATATAATACCGAAGAAACAACTTTTTTGCAAGCACTTTTTAAAATAAAATTGGGTCAAAATTAAAATAATTTTGACCCAATAATTGGAATTTAGATTAGTCGATACCCGCCATCAAGCCGTGGATCTTCTTAACCATGAACATCAGGATAATACCAAATACTACACTGACAAAACCAACAGCTAAGAAGTAAGGTACTTCAGTTGATGATGAGTAGAACTTAACGATTTGGGCGTTAACTGCTTGACCGGCTGCATCAGCCATGAACCACATACTCATCATTTGTGACTTGTATGTCTTAGGTGCCAAGCGAGTAGTTACAGAAAGCCCAATTGGAGAAACAAGCATTTCACCAATTTCAACAATGAACCATGAACCAACTAACCAGAATGGAGATACCCGACCGGCAGTAGTACCGTGGATCAATGCAGGTAACGCCATAAACAGGTATGACAAACCGGCAAAGACAAGACCAGCGGCGAACTTACCAGGTGCACTTGGTTGGTTCTTCCACTTGCTCCAGAGAGTTACGAATACTGGAGTAAGAATCATGATGAATAATGGGTTCAAAGTCTGGAAGTTAGCAGCTGCGAAGTGCCAACCACCAATGTGAAGGACAGTCCGTTGTTCGGCGAAGAGTGCCAAAACAACAGAACCAGATTCTTCAATACCCCAGAAGATTGCTGCAGCGATGAAAAGTGGAATGTAAGCAACAACCCGTGACTTTTCGGTCTTAGTAACCTTCTTGGAAGTAAGCATAATAACAAAGTAGTAGATTGGTAATGCAATCGCAATAATCGTGATCAAGTTGATGATGTTTGCGATGCTTAATTGACCAAGCACTGCGAGTAAGGCAAGAATAATAGCAATTGCAACTACCCCGATAACTGCGCGAGTGATAACCTTGTTCAATTCGCTCTTTTCAATTGGATCTTGTGGGTAAAGGCTAGCGTCTGAAAGGTACTTGCGACCACCGATTACGTATTGAATCAATGCGAAGAACATACCAATGGCTGCCAATGAGAAACCAGCGTGGAAGTTGTTACCATGCCAGAGGCCAAAACCACTAGCAGCTGCTGGAACGGCCCATGGAGCAACTGCAGCACCCAAGTTGATACCGAAGACGAACATACTGAAACCAGCATCACGACGACGATCTTCTGGGCTGTAGAGACCACCAACCATTTCAGAAACGTTTGGCTTCAATAAACCAGTACCAACAACAATCAATGCGATTGATGCAAACAGTGCTGGAATACCAAATGGAAGTGACAAGGCGATGTGACCAAACATGATCAAGATACCACCGATCAATACAGTCCGGCGAGCACCCCATACACGGTCAGACAACCAACCACCAACAACACCTGACAGGTAAACTAATGACCCGTAGATAGACATGATAGATGCTGCAGTTGTTTGGTTAATTCCTAAACCACCGTCTTTAATGGCATAGTACATGTAGAATAACAGGATGGCCCGCATACCGTAGTAACTAAACCGTTCCCACATTTCAGTGAAGAACAGAGTAGACAAACCACGAGGCTGACCAAAGAAAGCTGTATCTAAGTTTCTCTCTTTACTCATATAATAATTCCTCCAGTTTGCAAATGCCGATATATCAACATTTACTTAGCAAATAAAAATAAGAATATGAACATTATAAACGTGTAACCTTACCACGTCAATTTTATTATAAGAATTTAGTGAGAAAACAACGAAGATTTTTCTTCATTTGCTTTAATAAATAAGATAACTTTCTCTGTTAAGTTAATTAAATTAAGTCAAAGCAGCAAGATAATTATTTAAAACAAAAAAGCACTGAATTAACAGTGCTTAGATAACTCCGGCAGTCAGACTCGAACTGACGACAACCTGATTAACAGTCAGGTGCTCTACCAACTGAGCTATGCCGGAATAACGATTTAACGTAATAATTATATAGAAGATACAATACCGCGTCAAGAACTTTCTTAATATTATTTACTTACGAATGTACTTTTGATCAGAATCAGGTTCTTCCGCTGATACGAAGCGTTCTACTTTCATATGGAGATCATACTTTTCGCGCAGTGCTGCCAATTCATTCATCATTTCTGATTGGTGGTGACGTTCAATTGACTCTTGGTCTTTCCAACTGTCAATCAACAAAACCGTCTCAGGATCATTTGCAGGTATGAAGTATTCGTAGCGTTCGTTTCCATCTTCCTTACGAATCCGGTCTGCAATCCCACTTGCTTCCATTTCATCCATAAAACGGCGTGCAGAACCGTTCTTTCCGGTGTAGTACAAGTTAATCGTTAATGACATTAGATCTCCTCCTTGAACTTATACGAACATTCTAGCCGATTTTAAGAATTTGTCCAAAAGAAAACACCTACTAGCTGGTAAGTGATAGTTGGTGTGACGTAATTTCTGTATTAAAAAATGCCGACAAGAGGAGTCGAACCTCCGACCTTCTCTTTACGAGGGAGATGCTCTACCAGCTGAGCTATGTCGGCATAAAAAGAAAAGCTGCTAACCATACCAGCCAACAGCTTTACAACTCCGGCAGTCAGACTCGAACTGACGACAACCTGATTAACAGTCAGGTGCTCTACCAACTGAGCTATGCCGGAATAACGCATGGCGACGTCCTATCCTCGCAGGGAGCGATCCCCCAACTACTTTCGGCGTG
>JAUMUE010000014.1 GCA_030530845.1 Limosilactobacillus sp. | reverse complement strand
TCAATCCACACTTGCTAAAGATATAAAAAAGCGTGACTTCCAGTTATTCATCAACTCTTTATCTCCTAGATACAGTACAAGCACGATTAATTTAGTGGTTAAGGCTATTCGCAACTTGGTTAAATTGGCGGTGTCAGACCATGTCATAAGCGAGAATTTCACTACTGGTATCATGCAGCCCAAGAAAACAGATCGCACAATTGAGTACCTTAATACTGAAGAGTTATCTAAACTCACACGCTATATCACCAACAACCTTAATCCAGAATACCGAGCAGACTATATTATTCTGACGGCTATCTACACTGGCGCTCGCTTAGGAGAAATACTAGGGTTAACCTGGGAAGATATTAACTTTAATTTTAAGACTATCACAATCAATAAAGCATGGAATCACACCACTAAATCTATTTCTACCACAAAAAACACGTCTTCTAACCGAACTATACCAGTAAATGATGAATTACTCTCAGCATTAAAGCAACTGAAAGTAAATCATACTCAATATCTGTTCTTGGAAAACCATGTAAGCTATTCAGTGATTGTTAATACACGCTTGCGGAAACTACTAACCACCTGTAATATAGAGAAACAATCATATCATTTTCATTCACTAAGGCATACTCACGTGGCATACCTGTTAGCAAACAATATTCCACTAGCAGTTATTGCTAAGCGATTAGGGCACGCTAACACTACTACCACTGCCAATACGTACGCTTACCTTATCGAAGAATTTGAAGACAAAACTAATCGTGATATTTTGAATAGTCTTGGTGTCCTAAATGGTGTCCCAACTTCAAAATTATCTAACACAGCTAATAATCGTAAATAGCGGTATATCAGCTTTCATAATAAGCTATTACAAATAATTTCCGCTATATTATACCAGATTGTTACATTTATCCTAATATTGGGTGAATCGTATTAACAAACTCCCCATTTATTGGTAAACTTCTTCTCTGTTAACAATATTGAAAAATAATAAGGAGAATATCTTTGACTACACTTATTGATTTCATCTTACATATTGATGCGCATATCATTCAGATCGTGAATCAATTTGGGGATTGGACATACTTAATCTTATTTGCGATCATCTTCATCGAAACCGGTGCGGTGATCATGCCGTTTCTTCCTGGTGATTCACTTCTGTTTGCAGCGAGTGCGATTGCTGCCGACAGTCGCTACAATCTGAATATCTGGATCTTTATCCTCTTATTCTTAGTAGCGTGCATTGCCGGTGATTCACTTAACTTTATGATTGGACGCAAGATTGGAAAGAGTCTCTCCAATCATTCATTGTTCGGACGACTGATTGATAAGGAGAGCTTGGCAAAGTCTGAAGCATTCTTCGAGAAGCATGGTGCCCCTGCGATTATCCTTGCACGGTACATGCCAATTATTAGAACGTTTGCTCCATTTGCCGCTGCGGGTTCAGGATTCCCTTACCGTAAGTTTATTCCATATAGTCTGATCGGCTGTACTTCATGGGTAGCAATTTGCTGCTCTGCCGGTTACTTCTTTGGCAACCTGCCATTTGTTCAAGAACACTTCTCAGTTATTATCCTGGGAATTATCGTGGTAACCTTGATTCCGGCGGTGGTTGGATTTATCAAGTCGAAGCTTCAAGCTAAGGCAAATCTTGATCCAGAACAAAGCGAGGAAGAATAGCGTCATCCCCGCCCACAGCAGATAGAGTCGCGTGAAAAATCCCACCGGCATCAGCAATATTACCGGATCGCGGCCCTGATCTAAAATCCAGTCGAGGTTGTTAAATAACATGTAGTGCGTCCCGACGAAAATCGTATCGAAGTTGACGGCGCTCATTACTACCCCGACTAATACAATACACATAATCCACTTCAACGGTGCGAGCAACAGCCATAGTTGTCCGCGCCGTTTTAGTTTGTGTGTTAACGTAAAGGAAATCCCCGCAAGTACAAGCATCAACAATTCGTTTAACACAATGTAAATTTTCACATCAGCAAAATGCCGCAGTCCGTGTTGCGAGATTGGAATATAGGTGAAGTCGAGCCTGCCAGGTAGTTGGAGGTAGCGTAATAAGCGCCAGTAATCACCCCGCACCCGGCTCACTGACATACCGACCGGATAATGAATCAACAATGCCGATAAGTTGACGGTAAGAAAAAAGGCAATACTAGCCATGGTGATGGTAACGACCACCGCAGTTAGTATTGCTCTTTTTTGTGCTTTATACATCCCAGTCATCTAATGTCCTTACAGTATGAGTAGGTTGAATCTTTTCCTTTGCGACTTGTTCGGGGGTGGAGAGACCCGTGTAGACGAGCAGACTGTCCATCCCCGTATTAATTGCAGCCTTGATGTCGGTATTGTAGTTATCACCGACCATCACGACGTCTTCTTTTTGCATGCCGACTTTCTTCAGCGCCATCTCCATGATGATTGTCTCAGGCTTACCGATCATGATGGGTTTAGTCTGAGTGGCGTATTCGACCAGCTTAATGAATGACCCTGCACCAGGCAGCATCCCCCGTTCGTTTGGCAGGTTCGAGTCGGAGTTAGTCCCCACGAATGTCGCACCGGCACGAATCAAAAGTACTGCTTTAGCTAAGATTTCGTAGGTGATCTGGCTGTCCAATCCCACGACTACGTAATCAGGATGATCCTCATCGATTACAAAGCCCCGACTAGCCAGAGCTTTACGGAGACCACTTTCCCCGACCACGTAAATCTTCCGGCGGTCACCAGCAATGTTGTCCAGGTAGTCAGCTGTTGCCAGTGCAGATGTGTACACGTTGTCCGCGGTCACGTTAATGTCATGGTTGTTGCGGAGGTTATCAGCAACAAATTCCGGTTCCCGGGTACTGTTGTTGGTAACAAAGAGAACCGTGTCTCCAGCATCTTGAAGTCGCTTGATGAAGCGGGCAGCTGCTGGTATCTTCTCTTTGCCGCGGTAGATGGTACCGTCAAGATCGATAAAGTAGCCTTGGTAGTGTTGACTCATTTCTTTTCTCCTTGAGTTCGCTTACGAATCACGAATTTTTGTTGGCGTTTGCCGGATTGAACTCGCTTAGCCTGTTGGTTTTTACGCTTGCGTGGTTCAGGTTGGCTTACCTTCTTGCGCCGTTCCTTAATCACTGGTCCGTTGGTGCGCTTCTCATTTGAACGTTTCCTGCGCCGGGACCGTGACCGTGGAGCCTTGGCATTTTCATTGTGAACGATAAAGTAGGCACAGCCGAAGTTACAGTCTTCGTAAAGGTAGTCTTCGATCGTCTCGACACCCTGTTCGCTGTTATATTGGGGGTTATTCTTATCGAAAAATCCCTTCAGACGTAATTGATCGTATCCCCAGTCACCGACGATGTAGTCGTACTTGCTTAAGATGCTGGAGTAACGCTTAGCCAGCTCTTCGCCATTAAAGCCGTCACGGTATTCTTTTACTAACTGGTATGCGTGACCGTTGAGTAAAAAGCGACCGTCTTCTTGCGGTTCATAGCGGTAGATGTCTGCCCGCTGTTCTTCACGCTGGTCGATATATTCTTGGATCTTCGCCCGGTTCACTATGCCACCTCCTTAAATTCAATAACCACTTTATCATACCATAAAAAATAGCCACGGGCAGAACCCGCAGCCATTGTATTCACTTATTTAATTAAGCTTCTGCCTTCAAACGTTCAATGTCGCGAACGATCATTAATTCTTCGTCAGTTGGGATCAACAGAGTCTTAACCTTTGCATCTGCAGCGGAAAGATCACGTTCAACACCACGGCAGTCATTCTTTTCTTGGTCAATCTTGATACCGAAGCATTCCATGTCATCAGTGATTAACTTACGAACTGGAATACTGTTTTCACCAACACCAGCAGTGAAGACGATGGCATCTGCACCGTTCATTTCAGCGATGTATGAACCGATGTAACGCTTGATGCGGTTGACGTAGATGTCGAGGGCAAGTTGCGCACGTTCATCACCCTTGTCAGCAGCATCTAAGATATCACGCATATCTGGTGAAATACCTGAAATACCTACTAAACCAGACTTGTGGTTAAGGTCGTCAATGATTTCAGATGAAGTCTTGCCAGTCTTTTCTTGAACAAAGGCAACAAGTGAAGGATCAACATCCCCGGCACGCGTAGCCATAGTAATACCTGCCAATGGAGTGAATCCCATTGAAGTGTCAAATGACTTGCCGTTCTTAACAGCAGTGATAGAAGCACCCGCACCAATGTGTAAAGTGATCAACTTAAGGTCTTCTAATGGCTTGTTGAGCATCTTAGCAGCTTGAGCAGCAACGTAACGGTGACTAGTACCGTGTGCACCATACTTACGAGCTCCGTACTTTTCGTACCAGTCAAATGGAACACTGTACAATGCGTTCATCTTAGGCATGTTAGCGTGGAATGAAGTATCAAAGACAGCAATTGCAAATGCGTTTGGAAGTGCCTTCTTGAATGCCTTGATACCAACCAATTCAGATGGGTTATGAAGTGGAGCGTATTCAGCCAATTCATCGATCTTGTTCATAACGTCGTCGGTGATAACAGCTGAGTCCTTGAAGTATTCACCACCAGCAACAACACGGTGACCAACCGCAGTGATTTCGTTGTAGTCAGAAACGATCCCGAGGGCAATCAGTTGGTCTAAAAGGTATTTGATTGCTGCACCGTGATCAGCAAATGGTGTGTCTTCTTCGTGCTTTTGGCCGTCACCGAACTTGATCTTAGCGTGACCCATTTGTTCACCGATCCGTTCGATAGTACCTTCAGCAACAACGTCTTCACTTGGCATATCAAAAAGCTTGAACTTTAAAGTAGAACTTCCGGCATTAACTGCAATTGATTTTGACATAAGAATTGACTCCTTTTATTTATTCAAATTCATTTTAACCCATTGATCGATTTCTTGCATGAAGGATTTGAATTCGGTTTGATTTTTGATTGATGGGAATTCACCGAGCAGTACCTTCACCGCTTGCTTTGCGTCTGCACCATGACGTTGCAAAATCAAGATCGCCTTTTGTGCGTTTGGATTTGCGAACATCTCTGCAGGGAGGTTAATCAACCCTTGGAAATAAGCAACTGATTGGATCCATTCAACAAATGACTTGGATTCCTTCGTCTGAAAAATATTACTTGGAACCAAGAACACACCGAAACCACCTGGGCGCAGGTAATTCATCGCTTGTTCAATCATCAAATGGTGAACGTATGAGTGACCTTCTTTAGCGCGGGTCTTGTAATTTTCGGTATTTTGGTCAAGTGGGTAATAACCGATTGGCAAATCAGCTACCGCCAAATCACACTCGGAAATGTCCAAGGCAGTAATTGCATCCTGGTGGTACAAATCAACATCTAATCCTTGCAGTGCGCTGCTTGCACTTGCAACTTCAAGCATCGCTGGGTCGTTATCAATCCCGTATCCCTTAACTGGTTGCTTACTGCTATTCTTGAGCTGATTGATCACCGTGGTCAGCAGGTTAGCTGTACCCACAGCGGGATCAAAAATTGAGTATGGACGGTCAAAATCGCTAATCTTTTCAATCAAAAACGCCATCAAAAAGCCAATCGTGTCCGGTGTCATTTGGTGATTAGCCTGAATGGCATCTTTGCGAATTACCTTCAGAAAACTCAGCTGCATAACTTGCCGAATTGCTTCTGGAGCTACTTCTTTGAGATTGAGTTTTTGGTAGAGATCTTGTAGCTGTTCAACTGTCTTGGCATCAGGTTGGCCGGCTTCGACCTTGACCTGACCATCAATTATATTTTCAGCGTTTTCCAGCATGGCATCCAAATATGAGCTCTTCAAAGCTGACTGTAAGATTTCAGTCCCCTTGTCGAAGAGTTCAAACATCTCGTTTGGTGTCTGTGGCAATGTCCATGTCACCTCCTAAATAATGACAAACAATACATTACCAGTTTACCGATTATCCCCCTCAAATTCAATATTACTGCTGTTGTTAACAATATTTTTATTCCGTAGATTTTCCTTGGTAGTCTGAATCAATTCTTGTGTCAATTTGTGTTCTGCTGCGTATTGGTTGGCGTAGTAGCGGTATGCAAATACGATTGCGGTGCAGATGCATGCCAAAATAATCATAGACGTCAATAGCACGTATCCCGGTGCCGTTTTACCGCGTATCAAAGCACAGGATCCCCG
Organism: Limosilactobacillus sp.; assembly: GCA_030530845.1. GTDB lineage: Bacteria > Bacillota > Bacilli > Lactobacillales > Lactobacillaceae > Limosilactobacillus. The sequence continues at coordinate 32,375 of JAUMUE010000014.1, read as the reverse complement.
ATAACTTTTCTCCATTTTCTCGCTCCGTTTCAATATACACTCGTCGGTCATCAAGCCTTCTGCAGTAGGTGACATTTACGTAGCCAAACACTGGCACGTAGCCACCACCGGCATAGCTCAGATACATCCGGCCGCGCGTCTTCAAAGTGACGTGCTTCTTCGTCGTTTTCTCATACAGTTCAATATCGTTCGTGAAAACTCGTTCGAGGACGAAATCATGGGTATCAGATTCCATCTCCTTCAAAAAGATCTGCCAGTCAAGGTCCTGGGACAGTGAGTGTTTGGCAAGTGAACGCACACTGGTCATCGCAAGGCTCATCAATACGATCACGATACTAGTAATAATCAGTGCGCTAATGCATTCCACGAGCGTAAATCCTGGTCGGCGTTTCATTTTGTCACCTTCAATACGATCTTCCCCTGGTGATAGACAACAACCTGGTCATTGGCGGCAATTGCCTGAAATCCTGGGCGACTGATCTCTGCCGTATCGCCCGTCAGCATGTATTCGTCGCTGGCTTCCTTGGCAAGTCGCGCGGCATTGAGTTTCATCACGTGTTGCTTGTTCATGAAGTCGAGTTGTTGCCGGCACATTAAAAGCGTGGTGATGCCGATGCTGATAATCACGAGTGCAATCATACTATCCGCCATCACGAACCCGCGTAGATTTTTTAACATCATATTCTCCTCTCGCCATCTGAACGACAATCTGGTATTCACAATGTTCCACCGTCGAATAGAGTGTGATCGTCGTTGGTTTCACGTACCCATTATTTTCCATGACCATCTTGTTGGGAAAATTCTTGACCTGGAGACTGTTCGGCAGATTCACCCAGTCACAGAGATTGTGCCCATACGCAAAGCTAACTGCGTGATTGCTCTCTGAATACTTGATCGCTGTATATTTTCCTTGAACACGTGACCGCACCTGGGCAGATTGCCATTCCTGGCGAAACGACTGAAAGAAGCGCTCTTCTGCCATCTTCTGGTTACTCCGCCCAATCTGGGGTCCGGTAATGCACAAAAGAATGGCCACGATTCCTAGACAGATGATCATCTCCAGACTGGTGAATGCCCGTCGCTTAATCATTTCTGAATTGCCCGACCCTTAATGATTGCGATGTGTTCTCCCCGCGCCTTCTTAACTTGTGAGGCGGTCAGGTAGTTATTAGATTCAAGCGTCGCATAATCGACATCATCGGTCCCGTTTTCATTTTCGTAGGCGTCAATCTGGGTCTGAACTACGGAAACCATGGCATTGCTGTGAACCTTGCTGGCACTCTTTCGTTGTTGGGAAAGGTTTGGCAAGACAATCAAAATTAACAGACTGATGATAAACAGGACGATCGACATTTCGATTAAAGTGAACGCTTTGTGACGTTTGCAAAGTAATTTTTTCAGCATTAGTAAGCCCCCTGAACTGAATGATAGATTGGTAGCAGAATACTCAAGTAGAGAAAGACGATGACAAGCGCGATAACGACAAAGATGATTGGTTGAACGAGTGAGAGCAGTCCCTCGAGTTGTTCGATTAGCCGTTTGAATTGCAGCTTAGCCATCACTGCCATGTCATCCCCGAGCTCCGCCATCGTTGACCCCTTATTGACCAGGATCGAAAGCTCGTCGGGTAAATATGACTTACTCTTGATCACATCTTGGATATCGCCGCCACGTGAAACCTTCTGTTGCAGAGATTGCCCCAGTGAATTTAACAAGGACTTCTCTGAGAAGAATTCGACCACGGCTAAAATTTCTTTCAACGACATCCCCGACTGCAGCATCGTCGCAATCGTGCTCGTGACATAGTAACCGTAGTAAAGCTGATAACACTTCCCTAATATTGGCAAGCCACAGAGCCACTGCACCCGTGATTGTGCGTCTGATTTTTTCCAGCGGATTGCCAGGACAATGCCTGAGCTCGTCAACGACATTGCGATCCCAGAAGCCACGAGCGGGAACCATTGCTTGATCAACGTAAAAAGCGATGGACCCTGGTCGCCGTTTTGCCAGGTTGATAGTTCTGGAAAAACATAGGCGCTCAATCCGACAACTAACAGCCCCAGCAAAAATAGGAGGATCAGCGGGTACTGCAATAGCTGTTGCAACTTCCGCCGTTGTTTTTGCTTGGTAACCAAGAGTGTCCCGATTTCGTCAAGGGTGTCGATCAACTCCCCGTGTTTTTCTGCCAGCATTAACTGGTAGTACAGGTCGGTATTGATGTAGTCTTTGACACTCTCCGCAAAGGTCATCCCCGTCGCCAGGTTGTCATTAATCGCCGACAGCGTCCTCTGGTTCTTCTTCATCACGACCATCGTAAATGACAGCGCGTGTTGGAGTGAAAAACCGACCTTCAGTAAGTCACTGATCAATAAGAACCACTTAGCTTGGGCAGCGAGGTTGAAGTTATCCTTGGTAAAATTCTTCTTTAACCGCGTCCGTAATGAGACCGGCTGTGGCTGCCTCTTCAAGCTTTGTCCTCCATCCATCTGTCATCCCCCTTTCACCCTGGTCTGTGAGCGCCTTGTCGAGGTCACTTGCGATCACGTCATCAAACAAGATTGCCTGCTTGCCGTCAGTAGTTGGTAATAGTCGCTGGTAAAAAATTCCCGTCAGCGTTTGTTGTAAAAATGAAGGTGTGACGCCAAGCTGTTCCAACCGGGCAATTACACCATTTGCGTTTTTGGCGTGGACTGTTCCTAATACCAGGTGTCCACTTAAAGCAGCACGGACCGTCATCTTAGCAGTCTCCGGATCCCGGATTTCTCCAATAATAAAGACATCCGGACGGTGACGCAGACCGAGCCGCAAGAGTTGTTGATAATCCATCCCCGCCCGTTCGTTAACCTGCAACTGCACGAAAGACGGCTCGTTGATTTCGACCGGATCTTCAATCGTCATCACAACCTGTTTCTCTGCCAATGTCCGTGCGAGTTGGTACATCGTCGTGGTCTTCCCGGAACCCATTGGACCAGCAAATAGAATCAGACCACGTTGTTTGAGCAGGTTAGTCAGCGTATTCCATTGATCAGGCGCCAAAAGCTGGTAGTTGGCGTCACTGAGGTGGTAGATAAAACGCACCACGAGTGATTCGCGACCTTGGTAATCACCGACGCTCGAAAGACGTAAATTGATGATTTCCGATCCATGTTGCCACTCCATCGCACCCAGTTGTGGACGGCGGTGTTCACTGACTGCCATATCTGCCTGGTATTTCAAAAAGGAAATTAGGCGTTGGCCATAATCTGGTGACACCTTCTTAATTACTTCCAGCTTGCCTACACAGGTCATCAAAAGCCGGTAATAATTCTGGTATGGCAAGATATAGAGGTCTGCCGCGCGTCTTCCAATCGCCACGGCAATTTCTTTTTCAAAACTCTTCATACTCAAAAACCCCCTTGCTTTTAAATACGGCAAAGGGGTCGTTTTAAACTAAAAAAGCTGGAATTTCTTCCAGTTTTTTTAAGACTATTCTTCGTCTTCGTCATCATCTGGTAAGATACCAGTTTCGTAGATGTCGGAAACGTCTTCGTTTTCAGTTAATTCGTCGATCAAGTGACGGTATTGCTTAACCTTGTCTTCAGGAACTTCAGTACGGTTTTGTGGAATCATGGTTACTTCTGCAGTATCCAATTCGTAGCCGTTTTCTTGAAGACCGTCACGAACACTAGTCATGTTGCTTGGATCAGTGAAGATTTGGAACTTTTCTTCAGTTGCTTGCATGTCATCTGCACCAGCATCTAAAGCATCCATCAACATGTCGTCTTCGCTCTTGTAGAGACCATCACGAAGAATTTCGATCAATCCCTTACGGTCGAACATGTATGAAACTGAACCACTAGCACCAAGTGAACCACCTGAGTGACTAAATGCTGAACGAACAGCTGAAGCGGTACGGTTCTTGTTATCAGTCAAAGCTGAAACCATGACAGCTACACCACCTGGGGCGTAACCTTCGTAAATAACTTCTTCGAACTTGGCGCCACCGATACCTGAAGCCTTGGCAATAGCCCGGTCGATGTTCTTCTTTGGCATGTTAGCTGCGTGCGCCTTATCGATTACCAAACGTAATTGTGCGTTGTTGGCAGGATTTGGATCACCTGCTTTAGCTGCTTGGTATAAGTCACGGGAGATCTTTTGGAAAATCTTACCACGCTTAGCATCTTGGGCGTTCTTACGTCCCTGAATGTTATGCCATTTTGAATGTCCTGACATTACTGACTCCTCTTTTCTTTGAATAATGTTAATAAACAGATAAATTTTAGCAAAAATACGTTATAAATTCAAGCGCCCTATCGAGAAGATACTCGGGAGCGGATGAAGCGTAAGATCCACAGTACGATTGCGACCGCACCGAAGATCAATAACCAGGTCCAAGATTTGGAATAAAAATCAGTGGAAACCTGAGCCATCAATGAGCTGTAGTCGGGGTAGTCTTTCACGAGATTTGGCAAAATTCCTTTGATTATGTAAACAAATCCAAAGGTCAATAACCAAGAAATCGTGGTTACCCAACTAAAGACAGCCAAGAAATACTTACCAATCAAGGAAAGAACGATCATGATCAAAAGTGCAATTCCACATCCGATCATGATGCCGTTGCTGGCCATCTTAGCAGTGTGAAGGTTCTTAACCAACTTTGTCACTTCTGGGGTGTTGATCTCAGAGTTAATCTTGGAGTTAACTTCCTTGGCGATTGCACCGGAGAAAGTTGAAACAATTGCGCTGGCAAAACCAGTTGAATCACTATTACTTGCTCCTTCTGACATCGCATTTTCAATTGGCGTAGTCAGATCAACGGTCAGTTTTTCACCGGCGAATGCTTCTTCAACCAACTTGCCAAAAACCATGTTTGCTTCACTCTTAGTCATCAGTGAATCAGTGGAGATGCCATCACCCAAGTCCGGGTTGGCAGCCTTCAGGAATGATGATTCAACATTTGAAGACGTGATTTCGTTAGTGACAAACTTAGTATTAAAAATTGTTTGGTTCAAAATGAAAGTCGACATGAAGAGAAACATCAGCACGATTCCGATGATGATATCAACCGGAATGTGGCGTTTCTTCTTTGGTGTTGCTTTTACTCCTTGATTCATTTCACTACGAGTTGTCAATGTTCAATCTCCTATCCACGAGTAGATTGACGATCAACGAATCCGTGGTCCAAGATAACGTCACTTTCTGGTTCATCTTGGTCTTCCATCCGCTTAGTCAAAAGACGCATGGCAACGGCACCCAAGTCGTAAAGTGGTTGGGTAATTGATGACAACATTGGACGAGCTAAACGAGTGTACTTAGTGTCGTTTGAAGCAATGATTTCAAAGTCATCAGGAACCTTAATGCCATTGTCAGTCAATCCGTTCATCAAGCCGACAGCCAAGTGGTCATTGGTAACGTAAGCGGCCTTGATTCCCTTAGCCACGAGGTCCTTGCCAAGCTGGTAGGCTGAGTCGTACAGACCATCAGTTTCAACAACCAGGTCTTCGTCATACTTCACGTTCTTAGCAGCCAAGGCATCCTTGTAACCACCAAGCTTTTCGTCACCGTTGATGGTGTACTTGAGTGGTCCAGAAACAAGGGCAACGTGGTCCTTGTTGTGGTCGATTAACTTGTCGACAGCTTCCTTTGCAGCCTTGCGGTAATCGATCCGCACTGCAGGAAATTCCTTGTCGTCAACGATTGAACCAGCTACGACGACTGGGGTGTTGGCGTTCTTGAATTCTTCCTTAATTTCTTCTGTCATGTTGTTACCCATGAAGATCACACCGTCAACTTGCTTTGCGAGCAGGTTCCGAACAACCTTCAGTGTCTTTTCACTGTCATAATCAGAGTTGGCAAGGATGATGTTGTACTTGTACATTGTTGCAATATCATCGATACCAAGTGCCAATTCAGCTGAGTATGGGTTGGTGATATCTGGGATAACTACACCAACAGTAGTCGTACGCTTGGAAGCAAGTCCACGCGCCACCGCATTGGGACGGTAATTCAATTGCTTGATCACATCAAGAACTTTTTGACGAGTTGCTGGCTTAACATTTGGATTACCATTGACAACCCGGGAAACTGTGGCCATGGATACGCGAGCTTCACGTGCCACAGTGTAAATAGTTACAGCTTGTTTTTCCATATGGATAGCCCTTTCTTTGTTGTTATTTCTTGTTTTCATTTATTTTCATAGCTATCTTAATATAGCAAATTAAGAAACGTTTAGCAAACGATTAGCAACAAAAAAGGAGCGACCGCAGTCACCCCCCCTCAAAAAGAATTTAGTCTTCGTCGACAGTTGCGTCGATCACGATATCTTCACCCTTAGTTTCTTCGCGATCTTGGTGAACCTTAGCGAGTTGTTCTCTGATTGATTCGGTTTGGTTGTCGAAATCTTCAGTAGTGAAACGGTCGACAACTTGGTCCTTCTTGGCCTTCAAGGTTTCTGTGGCAGCCTTCAAGTTGTCAGATGCTGCACGCAGGTTGTCGGTCACAGCTGGAGCTTCCATTTCAGCCATCCGTTCGTCGACGATATCCAAAGCAGTCAATGCGTAATCAGTAACGTAATCTGCCAGATCAATCAACTTGTCAGATGCTTGTGCGCGAATTTCTTCCTTCTTTTCTTCTGGAAGCATTGCCCATGCAGCTGCTGTGGCGGCACTACCTAATAAAACACCAGTCAATAATTTACTACTCATTTTCTGCGTCCTCCTTTTCACCTTCGCGACGTTGACGGACCTTCTTGAGAGAACTCAAGAGTACTGCCATCCCTGCACGCTTAGCTACATTAAATGCAAATCCATTCTTTTCCTTTTGTGCACTCACCTTGTCAACAATGCTGTGCACGTGATCGTTAATATCAATTACACTTTGGCTCACGTCGGCTACCGCTTGGACAGCTGGATCTAACCGAGTTGCCTTGTCATTAACGTCTTCAAGCAGGGTGTTAGTGTTACCTAAAACGTCTTCCACTTCCTTGCTTAAGCTGTCGAGGTCACGCGTCAAAGTAGTTACACTTTGCTTTGCTTCCTTCACAGCACTGCTCAAATGGGTAAGAAAGACGCATAAGAACGCTACTAAAATCACAAACGCAATCGCTGCGATTAATACTGCTAATCTAACCATTTTTTCGCCTCCCTGGCTTTTTTCTTAAAGATAGAATATCACAAAATATCTTCAAACAAAAATCGGTCCTATCGACTGTTCACCGTGAAATTGGTACAATTGGTAGGATGAAAAATTTTTGGAGGACGTTTTTATGGTAATTGCTGCTGCTAGTAGCCAATTAAAAAAACAGCTTGAACAGGTCAAGCTGGCATTCACTGATTTATCCTGGCAAGAAATTTCCCGGCAGTTTCTCAATAAATTGCTGCTGATTCTAATCACTGCACTGATTTTCTTCATGATTCTCTGGTTAGGTCGCCTGGCAATCAAGCACCTTTTCCTAGAATCTGACAAGCACGAACTTTTGAAGAACAAGAACCGGTTAGCGACGATCAAGACGTTGACGCTCAACATTTACCGCTACACCTGTTACTTCTTCTTCCTGTACGCAATCCTGTCTGAAATTGGGGTTCCAGTTGGCACACTGATCGCTGGTGCCGGGATATTCTCAATTGCTTTAGGTCTTGGTGCCCAAGGGTTTGTGAGTGACCTGGTTAACGGGTTCTTCATTCTCTTGGAACAACAATTAGATGTGGGCGACATCGTACAGATCGGCCAAATCAAAGGGACGGTAACGGGATTAGGGATTCGAACCACCCAGGTTACCAGTTCTGACGGGACATTGAATTTCATCCCCAACCGGCAAATCACGATTGTACAAAACTACTCACGTAACAACATGATCACGAACGTCGACATTGGGATCTCACCTAATGCGAAGTTAGAACAAATCCTCCAGATCATTACAGAAACCAACGAACGACTGATTTCCGAAATTCCTGAATTACAAGACAAGCCAGTGATCATCGGCCCTGTCACCGTGAATTCACGCCTGGTCTACCGGGTATCCATTACCGTAACCAGTGGGACGCAATCACGGGTCGCAAGTAAGTTCCTCGCATCCTACTTAAAGGCTTTACGGGCTGCAAATGTACCTCTGTCATGGAACGAACAAAATAATTACAATGCATAGTAAAAATACCATCCAGCGCAAAACTGGGTGGTATTTTTTACTTACGATTCAATTCGAGGTGCAAGTCAGCTTGGGCCTGTGATTGGCGGTTGTAGAAATCGACTACGAATCGGTCCGCGTCTGCATCGACAATCGCAAAGGTTCCACCGATCGGAGCGTATTGTCCCCGGGGAAGAGAAATACTACCAGGGTTAATCAGCAGCATCCCCTTTTCGACAGTTGCCATCAGCTGGTGGGTATGGCCGAAACATACCACGTCAGCTGCCACGGATTGTCCCTTGAGCATCAAAGGCGTCATCGTGAAGTTGACCTGGTAGTGGTGGCCGTGAGTGACGAAGAAGTGCGTGCCACCAACCGTCGTCTCCTGGTCGTTGTCGTATCCGAGATTCCAATCGTTATTGCCGGCAACCCGGACGAAATTTTGCATCAGCGGATCGTCTGCCGGAAATTCAGAATCGCCACAATGGATCATGACATCGACCTTGTCCGCCCACTTGGCGACAATGTCTTCCAGAACTTGGCGGTCACCGTGGTTGTCACTAATGATTAAAGCCTTGGTCATGCTTCCCACCATCCTGAGAACTTGTCCATGAAGTCACGCAGGGCACGTCCCCGGTGGCTAATTGCGTTCTTTTGTTCTGCCGTCAATTCGGCCATCGCTAATCCGGGATGTTCCACCGGTTCAAACAGTGGGTCGTAACCAAATCCATTTTCACCGCGAGGGCTTCTCAAGATGTGGCCGTCCACCCGACCGTCAGTGACCAACTTGGCACCGTCTGGCTTGATGGCAACGATTGTCGTGTGAAAGTGCGCAGTTCGCTTATCATCTTCCACGTCGGCTAATTCCCGTAACAACTTCGCATTGTTTGCTTCATCGTCGTGGTCGCCGGCATAACGTGCGGAATGGACCCCTGGAGCGCCGTCTAACGCATCGACACACAGTCCTGAGTCATCGGCCATCACCGGTAAATTCAGGTGGTCAACAGCTGTCTGGGCCTTAATCTTGGCGTTTTCTTCAAAGGTTTGGCCGTTTTCGTTAATTTCAAACTCAGGAAAATCAGCCAAGGTCTTCACTTCAATCCCGAATGGTGCAAACATCGCACGGTATTCACGGGCCTTACCTTCATTCTTGGTTGCAATTACAAGGGTTGCCATCGTCGTCACTCCTTTACAAATCTAAGTGGTTACATGTTTCATACATTCCGTTGAGCCATTGGTTAGCTCCCGCCTGCAGGTCCAGTTTGTCACCGGTTGAGTACAGGTGAACAGCTTGGTCGCCATTGCCAGCTGGTGCCAATAAGTCACCTTCTGTGAGTATACGCTTGACCTCTTGGACCGTCTCTATTGCTGGGTCGACCAGGTGAACACTGTCTCCCATCTTGCGCTGAATTTCATTTGTCAAAAATGGGAAGTGTGTACAGCCCAGCACCAGTGAATCTACGGGCTCTTGGTCAAAAACGCTCAAGATATCGTCAACTGCTGCCTGTGATTCACTCGTCCCGGTCTTGCCGTGCTCGACAATCGAAACTAGTGGCTGTGCCGGGTGACTAATCACCTTCACGTCTGGGGCTAAGCGGTTAATCGTGGCCGCATAAGCACCGTTTTTGATTGTTGATTCGGTACCGATCACGCCGACCGTCTTGGCACCAGTCGCCAGAGCAGCCTTCGCACCCGGTTCGATCACGCCGACAACAGGAATCGGAAGCTCACGTTGCAGTGTTGGCAAAGCAGCTCCGGTCGCCGTATTGCAGGCAATCACCATCATTTTTGCGCCCTGTTCGACCAGAAAATGTCCGATTGATAAGGACAGTCGACAAATTTCTTCCTGACTCTTAGTGCCGTATGGGAAATGACCTTGATCACCCACAAAGGTAAGTGATTCATCGGGTAGTTGATCACGCAACACCCGCAATACAGAGAGTCCCCCTAATCCAGAGTCCATTACTCCAATGGGACGTCTATCCATTTCTGCCACCTCACTAATTTCTCTTAATTATGCTTGAAACTTAATTATCGGTTTAATAGCCTTAATTTGCAAGTTTTTAAAAATTTCTAACCGCAATCACATGATTTTTCAGTATAATAGAAACTGATTGTATAAAGGAGCGAACAAGAATATGAGTCAAAAGCTATACGATGAGTTATTAAACAGCCCACAAGGCTTAATCAACGGTACATTGCGCGATGTGATTCTACCTACCATCCTAGGAAAAGAAGCCGACGACATGCTTTACTGGATTGGTAAGGACTTAGCGCGTCAATACCCGGTCGCAACCGAAGAAGAACTTATGACTTTGACTCAACAGCTCGGACTTGGTAACTTGACCCTCCAAAAGAAAAATAAGACGCAACAACTCTGGCACCTGGATGGTCCAATTGTCGCAGCCCGGTTGAAGAAGGACGGAGAAAAGACTTCATTCGGTTTGGAATGTGGTTTCTTGGCCCAAGAGATGGAATTCCAACTCGAGACGGTCGTTGAATCACGAATCATGAACATCCACCACGATTACGTGGAAGTGATTTTAGAAAACGATCCACAAACCAACAGCAACAGTGAAGGTTCCGAAATGGCCACCTTCATCACCTTGCACGCTCCTGGTGAAGTGACCAAGGAAAAGAAAAAGTCAAAAGACAAGTAATAAAAAAACCACGTTGGATTAATTTCCAGCGTGGTTTTTTCGTTAGTCTGTGTATTGTTCCAAAATCTTCTTCAAGGCTTCTTGTGGGTGGTAGCCGACGATTTGATCAACGACTTCGCCATCCTTTTTGACCATCAAAGTTGGAATACTCATAATCCGGAACTTGCCGGGAGTTTCCTTGTTTTCGTCAACATCCATCTTGAAGAAGTTGACATTGTCCATTTCTTCAGACAGTGCGTCAACAACAGGGGATTGCATCCGACATGGACCACACCAAGTAGCCCAGAAGTCGATTAAAGCAACGCCTTGTGCTGTATCTTGTTCAAAAGTTTGATCGGTAGTTTCTTTTACTGCCATCACTAATGCACCTTCTTTAATTGTTCTAAGGATATTTTACCAAAGTGACTAGGAAAAATCATATATCCTGCTTACTTTTTTATAAGTTAACAATTGTAGCACCATCACCACCAGCATTTGGCGCCGCGTAGGAGAATGACTTCACGCGGGGGTTGCTACGGAGGTATTGTTGCGTACCCTTCCGCAGAGCACCGGTACCCTTACCATGGACGATCGTGACAGTCCCGAGGTTATTCAACAGAGCGTGGTCGATGAAACTTTCGAGCTCACTCATCGCCTCTTCATAGCGGTGACCACGTAAATCAAGACGGGCAGAAGTATGACGGGTCTGGGTCGTCTTAACCGCAGCGACACGTGGCCGTTTCTCTTGCTTACCCTTTGGCAGATCCTTCTTGGCAACTTTCTCGAGGTCCTTCTCATCAATTTCCATCTTCAGAATCCCGATTTGAACTTCCCACTTGTGATTGCCACGCTTACTCATCAACTCACCGTGTTGGCCATATGACTTAACGAGGACCGCGTCACCCTTGTGGAAGTCCTTCTTTGCCTTCGCACGCTTGAGGACGGAATTATGCTGCAACTTTGGGTTTTGGTGAAGGGCATTGAGGGCACCCTGGGCATCGATCAATTCGTGTTCCTTTACGTTAGCCCCATGTTGCATTTCCAGTTGGCGAAGGTGGTGGATAATCTTGTCCGCCTTCTTCTTAGCCTGTGAAACTTGGTGGTTTGCTTGTGACCGCGCTTGTTCAAGCATCTTGTCACGTTGTTCATTGAAGCGGTCGAGCTTTTCGGTCAGTTCTGACTCGGTTGCTTCGTTTTCCGCGATCAACTTAGCAAGTCGTTCACTTTCTTCCCGGGCCTGCTTGCGTTGTTCCACCAGCTCACCGATCATTTCATTTAGGTCCTGGCTTTCATCTGAGACCAGAGATTGTGCGACCGTGATTACTGATTCGCTAATTCCAAGGCGCTTGGCAATTTCTAGACCGTTTGAACGACCAGGAATCCCGATCAGTAAACGGTAAGTTGGTTTAAGTGTTTCTTGGTCAAATTCCATGCTGGCGTTAATCGTCTTTGCACGGTTGAACCCGTAGACCTTCAATTCAGGGTAGTGAGTCGTGATGACTACCATGCTCCCCTTTTGACCGATTTCATCCAGGATTGCCATCGCCAGGGCTGCCCCTTCTTTTGGATCAGTACCGGCACCCAATTCATCGAGCAGAACCAGGCTGCGGTCGGTGATCCGGTCGAGAATCGACTTGACGTTTTCCATGTGACCGGAGAAGGTTGAAAGGTTTTGTTCCAGTGATTGTTCGTCCCCGATATCTGCAAAGACATTGTCGAAGATCCCAATCGAACTGCCTTCATCAGCAGGAATAAAGAGCCCGGATTGCCCCATCAATTGGATGATCCCAAGTGTCTTCAGCGTGATCGTCTTACCACCGGTGTTCGGACCAGTAATAACGATTGCCTGGTATTCGTCACCGAGAGCAATATCGTTTGCGACGGCCTTATCTCGTGCAATCAGTGGATGCCAGGCCTTGCGCAAGTTCACCTGGTTGTCCGCATTCAGGATTGGCAAACTCAATTTCATATGGTGGGCAAATAAGGCCTTGGCGTTGATGAAGTCGAGGTGTCCTAAGATTTGCTCGTTGTTCAAGATATCGAGACGGTATGGTGAAATCAAGGCAGATAATTCCGCCAGCACACGGAGAATCTCATGTTTTTCTTCAATTTGGGCTTGGCGGAGACGGTTGTTGTCTTCCATCACTGAGCCGGGTTCGATGTAGAGGGTTTGCCCACTGGCACTTTGGTCATGTACAACCCCGCCGAACTTATTGCGGTAGCGGGCCAAGACGGGAACCACGAAACGGTCATTTCTGACGGTCACGATAGGTTCACTCAGGTACTTGGCGTTCTTGCCATGCGTGTAGCGGTCCATCTTTTGACGAATTTCAGTTTCCGTTTGGCTGATCAGTTGACGAACACCGTGCAGCTTTGGTGATGCCTCGTCATTAATCCGTCCGTCCGGGTCGACTGAGCGAATCAGCCGGTTAGTGACGGATGGGATTGTGATCAGTTCGTCGACCACGCCATTTAAGACGCGGAGTGAAATCTTCTTTTCCCGCATCTGGTCAAAGAAGTTTTGGACACTAAGACTAGTTTGGAGAACACGTGCCACCTGTGCCAGTTCAGTACCGTTTAAGTTGGCGCCGATCTTCAAACGCTTCATCTGAGGCTTGATGTCGGCCAATTTTGGTAAGGGAATTCCGCCTTCTAATCGCAGAATATCCGCACCGTCTGTGGTTTCAGTCAACATCTTTTGGACATTTTCTAAATCCGTCGAAGGTACGAGATCGTCCAGCTCGCGGTGCCCAGCAGCAGAGACCAGGTATGGAGCGAGTTGTCCCTTAATTCGATCAAATTCGAGTGTGTCAAAGATTTTATGATTCATTCTAATTCCTCTATCCAATTGCTTGCATCACTAATTGTGCTAACTCTGGGGTTTGGTTGATAATCCACCGTGCTAATCCGGAGTTGGCCATTTGGAGCTGCCACCATGCGCCGGGGTAAAGCTGGATCACCAGCAGGACCACGAAGATGATGATATATCCAATCGCAAATGCCAAGATTCCCCCAAGGAGGCGGTCAATTGTCCCAATAATGGGAAGTCGACTCACCCAGGAGATTCTACGGATAAACCAGTGGCAGAAAAACGAAACGATGGAAAAGACAAGGATAAATGCGATCCCGCGACTAAAGAAGCCATTCAGGTCGACTGAAGACAGCAGTGAACCCGAATACGATGAGCTATCTGAGACATTTGGAAGCATCCCCGTTACCAGTGATCCGGCAACCGGTGCGACTAGGCGTGCGGCGATCCAGGAAATAATGTAAGCAGCCGAATACAGGACCATCATCAATAATCCGCGGTGGTGTCCGTGTAAATAGCTAGCCGCTAAAATCACGATAATTAGCGTTGTTAAGACCAATTCTCTTGTCCCTCCATATCAAATAACGAAACGAGAGGCTGAGAAAAAACTTTTCCCAGCCTCTAATTGTGATATACCCATTTACTAAGCGTTGAAGTTGCCGTTGTCGTCAAGGAAGGTATTGAGGACTTGTTCGACCATGTCCCATTCCTTGTCGTCTTCGATTGGTACCAAGTCTTGGCCATCGTCTTCTTCGCTGTCGGCGATGATGTAGGCTTGGATATCAACTGATTCGTCGTTTTCTTGTTCAGCTGGGTAAATGAAAATGTATGACTTACCGAAATCATCGGAATCGAAAGTAAATAATTCCTTGAAAAGTTGTTCGTTACCTTCTTCATCGATCAAGGTAATCATGTTGTCATCGTTGTTTTGTTGTTTAGTCACTTCAACCATCCCTTTATTTTAGTTTTTGTACTAACCGGCCATGACGATCAAGGTAGCTCTGCAAGATAAACGTGGCAGCAACTTCATCGATCACTTTCTTTTGCTTGGCACGAGAAATATCTGCCTCTTCAACCAGCATCCGGTGTGCTTCAACAGTCGTTAACCGTTCATCTTGAAAATCGATTGGAATCTCAGGGAACCGTTCTTGTAACAGCTCGCCGTAATGCTTCGATGCTTCTACCCGTGGGCCTTCAGTATTATTCATATTTTTTGGCAATCCAAGAACAAATCCTGCGACCTGTTCTTTTTTTACAAGTTCGGCAACCCGGTCCAAGCCGAAAGATTCTTCGTCTTCATTGATTCGAATAATCTCCACAGCCTGTGCGGTCCAACCAAGTGGGTCACTAATGGAAATACCAACAGTCCGCGAACCAACGTCTAATCCCATCAACCTCATCGAGTCTCACCATTGTTCTTAAGGTATGAGCGAACGAGCTCTTCAATGATTTCGTCGCGTTCGTGTTGACGGATCAAATTACGTGCGTCGTTTAAACGGGGAATGTACGCTGGGTCCCCAGAGAGTAAGTAACCTACAATTTGGTTAATTGGGTTATAACCTTTTTCTTCAAGTGACTCATAAACGGTCTTAAGTGTTTGTTTGATGTCTTCTTGGCGTTCTTGGCCGAAGTCAAAAAACATCGTCTTATCGTTATTGATACTCATCAATAGTCACCTCCAGATTATCTCTTTAGCTATTTATTTTACTATAATCGCTTCTAAATCACAATTAACCCGCTTACCTGAATAAAATTTTTTGTCTTGAAAAATAACAAAAGAGATTGGAAGACAGCTCCCAATCCCTTTGTTAGTTAATTTTTACTTGTCTAAGTATTCCTTAGCGAGCTTCAGTGCGTCTTGGATACCAGCAGGGTCCTTACCACCAGCTTGGGCGAGGTTTGGACGGCCACCACCGCCACCCTTGATTGCACTAGCGATTGCCTTGATCAAGTCACCAGCCTTTAAGCCATCCTTGACCTTGTCATCACTTACTGCTACCAGCAAGTTGGCCTTGCCGTCGTTACCAGTACCCAGTACCAGAACGTCTGACAATCCCTTTGCACGCCAAGTATCAGCCAATTGACGGAGTTGGTCCATACCAGCAACTTTGACTTCAGCAGCGATCAACTTACCGCCCTTGGTTTCAACAACATCATCAAAGACGTTAGCAGCTTGTTGACCAGCGATCTTAGCTTGGAGTGCTTCGACTTCCTTGTTAGCTTGCTTCAAGTCGTCTTGCAACTTAGCAACTTGGCGTGGAACTTCCTTGATTTGGGCAACCTTCAAGTCAGAAGCAACTTCTTCTAACATGTTGTTACGCTTTTGAAGGAATTCGTATGCGTCGCTAGAAGTTACGGCTTCGATCCGGCGAACACCGGCACCGACACCACCTTCAGAAACGATCTTGAAGAGGCCGAGTTCGTTAGTGTTCTTAACGTGGTCACCACCACAGAATTCAGTGTTGAAGTCACCAATCTTTACGACACGAACCTTGTCACCGTACTTGTCAGAGAAGAGCGCAATGGCACCCATTTCCTTGGCAGAGTCAATGTCAGTTTCAACGGTTTGAACAGGGATTTCCTTGAAAATTTGTTCGTTAACCATCTTTTCAACCGCTTCAAGGTCCTTAGCAGTTACTTGGCCAAAGTGGTTGAAGTCGAAACGAAGGTAGTGTGCTTCAACGAGGGAACCAGCTTGTTGCGTGTGGCCACCGAGGACGTTACGCAATGCTTGGTCGAGCAAGTGAGTTGCGGTGTGGTTCTTTTCGATCTTGATGTGACGAGCACGGTCAACAACCAACTTGTAACGGGCACCCTTCTTCAGTGGCGCGTTCAATTCAACCATGTGGAGGTTTTGTTGGTTTGGTGCGTGTTGTACGTCCACAACACGACCAACAGTCTTACCGTAGTTGTCAATGATGTCACCAGTGTCGGCAACTTGACCACCCATTTCTGCGTAGAATGGAGTAACGTCAAAGATAACTTCCACGTTCTTGTCGTCTTGGCTAGCTTCGTCTGCTTGCTTTCCATCGTGTGCCAATGCGATTACCTTAGCGTCGTCAACAACCAAGTCAGTGTAACCAACGTACTTGCTTTCGTCCTTGAAGTCAGTCCAGAGGTCAGATTGAACACCCATACCATTATCGATGTCACGAGCGTTACGTGCACGGTTTTGTTGTTCAGTCATGGCAGCCTTGAAGCCGTCTTCGTCAACAGTCAAGCCTTCATCGTCAGCGTATTCCTTAGTCAATTCGATTGGGAAACCGAAAGTATCGTAAAGCTTGAAGGCAGTCTTACCGTCGATTTGGTTACTACCGTCGCGCTTTGCTTCGTCGATCACGGAGTTCAAGAGGTTCAAACCACCATTCAGAGTAGCACTGAACCGGTCTTCTTCGGACTTAACCACTGAAGCGATGTATTCGGCATTCTTCAATACGTCTGGGTAGTAATCTTGCATGATCTTACCCACAGTTGGAACCAGAGAAGCCAAGAATGGTTCGTCAATCCCGAGCTTCTTACCGGCAACAACAGCCCGACGTAAGAGACGACGGATAACATAACCACGACCAACGTTTGATGGCAATGCACCGTCAGAGATAGCGAAGGTGATTGTCCGGATGTGGTCAGCGATGATCTTGAATTGAACATCTTGTGCCTTGTCAGTGCCGTATTTAGCAGTGTCAGACATTTCTTCCACTTGCTTGATAATTGGCATGAAGAGGTCGGTTTCGAAGTTAGTTGGGGCGTTTTCAAAGATGGAAACCACCCGTTCAAGACCCATCCCCGTATCAATGTTCTTGTGTGGAAGTGGTTCGTAGGTATCTTCTGGCGTGTGGTTGAATTGACTAAACACGATGTTCCAGATTTCCAGGTAACGTTCGTTTTCACCACCAGGGTAACTTTCTGGATCGTCTTCAGACAGGTTGTTAAATTCTTGTCCACGGTCGTAGAAAATTTCAGTATCTGGACCAGATGGACCTTGACCGATATCCCAGAAGTTGTCTTCGTCGGCGATCAAGTGGTCTTCTGCGACACCAACTTCAATCCACTTGTTATAAGCATCGTGATCCTTTGGGTAATAAGTGATGTAAAGACGTTCTGGATCAAAACCAAGCCATTCATCACTAGTCAAGAATTCCCATGCCCAAGGAATAACTTCATTCTTGAAGTAATCACCTACTGAGAAGTTACCCAGCATTTCAAACATGGTGTGGTGACGAGCAGTCTTACCAACGTTTTCGATATCGTTAGTCCGGATACTCTTTTGTGATGAAGTCATCCGTGGATTGTCAGGAACAACCTTACCATCAAAGTACTTCTTCATTGTGGCAACCCCAGAGTTAATCCATAACAAAGTAGGGTCATTAACTGGAACCAGTGATTGACTAGGCATTTCCTTGTGGCCGTGAGCCTTAAAGAAATCCAAGTACATCCGACGAACTTGAGCACTGTTTAATCGCTTCAATTTCTTCATGTGTCTCTCCCTTTCAAAAAACAAAAACCACCATTGCTTGCGAAGACGCCTACCGACGCGGTACCACTTCGCTTGCAACGATGGAATTCGTTAACCTCTTTATTTCCCATTACGGGTTTATTAACAATTTGACGAGTGGGTAGCACCCAATGAATGTCAGTCGACTCTCTCAGCAAACGGTCTTCTCTGAAACTGACGAAACATTAGACATGTCCCAGACGATTCATATTATATCTAACTAGAAATTAAAAATCAACGGCTATTTCTTTCACGGCGGTGTTCACGCTGACGTTGACGTTTAGCCTTACGCATCTTGTGGCGGAGTTCCAACTTACGCTTTTGTTGTTCGTCCTCCTTGATGGCCCGCTTGATCCGCTTCTTGTATCCAGGCTTGACCTTCTTCTTGGTCTTCTTGACGTAACCCTTCATGTTTGGATCAAGTTCTGCTTGGCGACGCTTGTACTTCTTTCGCCGGTTCCGGTCGTGAGTAGTTACTACCCGTCCGGCCTTCAGCACCTTTGGAATAAACTTAATGCCCCGTTCTTCCAGCTTGGCGATCATGTCGTCTTCAGCTGGCTTGTAGAGAGTGATGGCAGTACCGGATAATCCGTTACGACCAGTCCGTCCAACACGGTGAACAAAGTATTCGAGGTCAGTTGGGATATCGTCGTTGATCACCAATGATACACCATCGATATCGATACCACGGGCTGCCAAGTCAGATGCAACCACGTATTGGTAATCGAGGTTGCGGATTTCACGCATGGTGCGCTTCCGCTTCCGTGGTTCGAGTCCACCATGAATCATAGCCACCTTGAGTCCGCGTTCACTCAAGTAGCGGGTCAGTTCTTCTACCCGTTCCTTGGTGTTGGCAAAAACCAGTGCCAGGTAAGGGTCACCCATTGTTAACAGATCGTAAATCAGTTCGTTTTTGTCCTGCCCCTTGGTTGACATCAGCCAGTTTTCCACGTCGGCGTTGATTACCGTCTCAGTAGGAATTTCGTCCACGACAGGGTTTGCCATGTACTTCTTCAAGAATGGACGGAGCTTTTGTGGGATCGTAGCGGAGAACACCATCATCTGGAGATCTTCTGGGAAGTGGCTGGCGATCTTGTCAACTTGTTCCAAGAATCCCATGTCTAGAGTCATATCCGCTTCATCGACAACGAACCGGGTCGCAGTGTGGATGTCCAGGTTTTGTGAGTTGATCAGGTCCAATACACGTCCGGGAGTACCGATCACCAGTTGTGGTTGCTTGCGTTCCAGTTGTTCGATTTGGTGTTGTTTGTCAGTACCTCCGACGTAATTGTGGATGGTGACTGGGTTGTCCGCAAATTTATTGAGTTGCTTTGCGGCGTTGTAAATTTGGTAGGACAATTCACGACTAGGTGTGGTAATCACAGCTTGGACTGTTTGGTCGCTTGCGTCCAGCATGCTGAAAATTGGCAGCAAGAACGCGTGCGTCTTACCACTACCAGTTGCGGATTGTCCGACAACGCTCTTACCTGCTAAAACATCCGGAATCACCTTTTCTTGGACCGGAGTTGGTTGGCGGAGGTTAATCGCTTGAACCGCCTTAATCAGGTAAGGTTGTAATTTAAAATCGTTAAAGTTTGCCATGTATGATCCTTTCTACTAGCAATTAGTTTTCACGGGTCAATTGGTCTAATTCGCTAATAATCTGCTTGATTTCGGCTTCATCAGTGGCCTTTGCACCGGAAGCAAGTGGGTGACCTCCACCGTTGTGTTTTTTAGCTAATTCATTGATCACAGGGCCCTTTGAACGGAGGCGAACACGGTAATGGCCGTCTTCTTGTTGAACAAAGATTGCCCATGACTTCACGCCCTTTATCCGACCAGGGAGTGAAACAACAGCAGAAGTCCCCGCTTCAGTCAGGTTGTATTTCTTGAGGATTTCGTCAGTCAAAATCACGTAGGCGGCACCGTCATCCATGATTGTCAAGTTTTCGTAAACGAAAGCAGACAAGCGGGCAACGGGGATCGTGATTTCATTTTCACGTTGGCTAATCTTAGCAGCGTCAGCACCGGCAGCCATTAAAGCACCGGCTACCAGCATCGTCTTTGGAGTAGTCGCTGGGTATAAGAAACGTCCAGTATCACCGATGATGCCGGCGTACATAGCGTTCGCAGCCTTTTTTGTCATCTTCAATTCACCGCTGAAGTGTTGGTAGAATGCGTAAATCATTTCAGAACAAGAAGATGCGTCTGGTTCAACCCACATGATGTCGCCAAATGGTTCATCGTTTGGGTGGTGATCGATCTTAATCAGCTTTTCACCAT
This sequence comes from Limosilactobacillus sp., assembly GCA_030530845.1. GTDB lineage: Bacteria > Bacillota > Bacilli > Lactobacillales > Lactobacillaceae > Limosilactobacillus. Next base: position 12,051 of record JAUMUE010000014.1, on the reverse strand, counting down.
TGTCAAAGCGGCGGTCGTCAATCCGTGGAGCGTTGGCAGTATCAGTAACAATCACCAAGGCGTCATTGAAAGTAGCATTATCGATGTCATCCATCGTGCCAATCCAATCTAAGCCTGGGATGTCCTTACCGACAGTGTAGATTTCCTTGTATGGGAAGGAAGCCTTCAAGATTTCCGCCAGCCCAGTTTGGGAACCAATCGCATCTGGATCGGGGCGTTGGTGCCGGTGGATGATAATCTTATTGTACTTTTTAATTTGCTCAAGAATTGCGTTTAATTGGTCCGCCATAATTTTGATCTCCTCTGAAAAAAATTTTCCTAACAATTCAGTATACCAATAATTGCCAGCTTATTCTAATAAAAAAGAGCCGTGGATTGCTCCACAGCTCAGAAAAATTTGATTTAGTTCTTGTCCATTGCGTGGCCACCGAAACCGTTACGCAATGCAGAAACAACCTTACCATCGAAGGAGTCGTCTTGCATGGACTTGAAACGAGCAGATAATGCTTCGTAAATAACAGGGGTTGGAACACCCTTTTCCATAGCATCCACAATAGTCCAGTGAGCTTCACCACTACTGTGCATACGACCCTTGATTTGGTCTAAGTGAGGGTCCTTTTCGAATGCAGCTTGTGCCAATTCCATCAGCCATGAACGAATAACTGATCCATTGTTCCAAAGCTTAGCAACTGCAGCGTTGTCGTAGTCGAAGTCTGATGCTTCAAGAACTTCGAAACCTTCACCGATTGATTCCATCATACCGTATTCGACACCGTTGTGAACCATCTTGAGGTAGTGACCAGAACCGGCCTTACCAGTGTAAAGGTAACCATCCTTTTGAGCAATACCTTCAAAGAGTGGGCGGATACGTTCGAAGGCATCCTTGTCGTCCCCACCGATCATGAAGTTACCACCTTCGAGGGCACCACGCCAACCACCTGAAGAACCACAGTCAAAGAAGTGAATACCCTTTTCAGTGAGCAGACGGTTGTGCTTAAGTGAGTCCTTCCAGAAAGTGTTACCACCATCGATAACAATGTCGTCAGCGTCAAGCTTTTCTGCCAATGCTTCGATAGTTGCGTCAGTTGGCTTACCAGCTGGAACCATTACCCAAACAGTGCGTGGAGCGTCCATCTTTTCGATCATTTCGTCGAGTGATGATGCAGTTTGAGCGCCGTATGAACCGGCTTCCTTAACAGCATCTTGGTTCAAATCAAATGCTACAACATCGTTCTTGTTGCGCAACATGTTTTGAGCCAGGTGAATCCCCATCTTACCTAAACCAATCAATCCAATTTGCATGTGTATTTGCCTCCTGTTACCACATGTGTTTACAAGATCTGAGAGTTTCTTGTTATCTAGAAATAGCTAAAAGGTTTTAGAAAAAATGAAAACCCTTAACTACCTACCAGTTAAGAGTTTCGCATTTTTTTATAAATTAGTCAATAGGGTTTTATTTAGCGTCATCAGAAGCAGATTCTTCATCATTTTCAGCTGGTTTTTCTTCTGATTTTGCTTCTTCCTTTGGTGCTTCTTGCTTGTCATCTTCAGCACGATTTACGACACGAGCAATTGCAACCATATCGAATTCGAGGTAGATACCATCGCAGTCGAGGACAACGGTCTTGTCGCTTTCGTTGATGGAGTAAATAACACCGTGGAGACGACCGATAGTAACAACTTCATCACCCTTGTGAAGCTTGCTCATCATGTCTTGGTGTTGCTTACGTTGCTTTTGTTGTGGACGAATCATGAAGAAGTACATCAAAGCAATCATTAAAACAATCAAAATGATACCTTGGTAACCACCGTTTGCGTTAGCGGCACCAAGAGTAAAGAAACTTAAAGTATTCACTATACATACAGTCCTTTCGTGTTTATATCTTTCAGTTTACTAGATTTATTAATAAAAATCTACCGAGCTAGCCAAGCGCATGTTGTTTCACGAATTCATCGACCCGATTGCCTGCGATGGCGTCTTGTAAATCGGCCACAAGACGGTTCAGTACATACAGGTTGTGGCTTGCCAACAAGCGATTCGCGAGTGGGCTGTGATCGCTCTGGAGTTGGTGCAAGTATGAACGTGAATAACCGCTACGACAAGTTGGACACTGACAACCATCAACCAGGATTGCGGAATCTTCAAGGAAGTGTTCCTTTGCCAGGTGAATCCGCTTGGTGCCATCGAAAGCCACGCCATGCTGGGCAGCTTCATCAGCGCAGTCGGAATCAACCAGGTCAACCCCATTAATCATCGCCATCAAGACGTGCTCAATCGAACCACTCGTTGGCAGGTAGCGGAGTCCGTCTTCTGGCAACATCCCCACCACTTCTTTAACCAAGCGGACTTGTTCAGCTAACTTGACCTCGGTATCCACTCCGGCGATCGCATAGCCCAGTGGAGATTGCTTGATTGCTGTCTCAGCACTGGCTTGGCGGACCCGCTTTAAGCCACCGCCGACGATTGGCAGGAGTGTGTTGTCTCCCTTCTCAGTCGTCCATGATGCGGTGTGTTTTGCGGATGCTTGCAGGTCGTCGACGGGTGAATAATAGTCTTCCCAGCGCCAAAAACCAGTCTGCAGGTCACAGCCGAGTTTGTCTTGCCATCCCCGCGCATCTTCAGGCTTGTAGAGCTTTTGCTGGCCAGATTCTGGCTCGTGAAAACTCACGCCGTCCTTCTTACGGCCACGAGGTTTTGCCCAGCGGTAAGCCTGTTCGCATCCGGGATCACCGATGATCCATCCAGCCCAGTTCAAGCGGTCGTGGAGATCACCAAAGACATCACTACCGTTGAGCCAGTATCGCAGTGCAGACTGCTTAATGGCAACGGTGCCGAGTGACTGCAACTCTTGATTTGTCAGCATTGTGGTATTGACTCCCGTGAACACTACGGCTGGGGTGGTCAACTCTTTGTTATTTATCAAAAGTTTCCCAGACCGGGCGTTTGCGGAGTGTGCCATTAATTTGAATTGTGCTTGCATTTATTTTCCCTCATCACTTGGGTACGGAACGCCGAGGTGCTCGTATGCGGCAGGTGTCACAACCCGTCCGCGGGGAGTCCGTGCAATGAAGCCAATCTGGATCAGGTATGGTTCGTACATTTCCTCGATCGTGTTGGTTTCTTCACCGATATTGGCGGCGATCGTCTTCAATCCAACTGGTCCACCGTGGTAAAAGTTGATCATCGTCATCAGCATCTTGCGGTCGACCTCGTCTAAACCGTTGCTGTCAACTTGGAGTAAGTCGAGTGCTTGCTTAACGGTGGCAGGATCGATGCTGCCCTTTTCTGCGACTTGGGCGAAGTCACGCACCCGCTTGAGTAGACGGTTGGCGATCCGTGGAGTACCGCGTGAACGCAATGCCAACTCCAACGCCCCTTCTTCTTCGATTGTGGTACCGAAAATTTTGGCAGAACGGAAGATGATCTTCTTGAGTTCTTCACGGTTGTAATAGTTCATGTGTTCGACAATCCCAAAGCGGTCACGCAATGGTGCAGAGAGCATCCCCGCACGCGTCGTTGCCCCAATCAACGTGAATGGAGGCAGTGGGAAGTGGACTGGGTGTGCAGTTGGCCCCTCACCGACAACGATATCGATGTAGAAGTCTTCCATCGCGGAGTAGAGCATTTCTTCGACCATCTTAGGCAGGCGGTGAATTTCATCGATGAAAAGAACATCGCCGGGTTGCAGTTCGTTCAGCAATGCCACCAGGTCACCGGGCTTTTCGATTGCCGGACCACTGGTAGTCTTGATGTTAACCTGCATTTCGTTAGCAATCACCATCGCCAAGGTCGTCTTACCTAAGCCAGGAGGTCCATACAAGAGCACGTGGTCGAGCGCTTCTTCCCGCCCCTTGGCAGCTTGAATATAGACGTTCAGCTTACCCTTGATTTGTTCCTGACCAATATATTCTTTAAGGGTCTGTGGGCGAAGGGTCAGCTCAAGTTGCTCTTCGGTTTCGTCTTGGGATTGGTCAGACATAATCCCTGGTTTCTTTTCTACCACATTGATCCCCCCTATTGATTAAGTAAACGCAGTGCTTGGCGCAGGTATTCGTCGGTCGTTTCGGCGCTGCCCTGCAGATTCTTCTTGACCTTGTTGATGTCGCGTTCCTTGTAACCCAAGGCCTTAAGTGCAGCTAAGGCATCGTCTAAGGCAGGGTCGTCACTAGTTTCTTGTGCAGGTGCCTGGTTGAAGAGGTCGCCGGTCGCAGTGGCTGACAGCTTGTCTTTCAAGTCGAGCACGATCTGTGAGGCAGTCTTCTTACCGATTCCTGGGAACTTGGTCAGGTAGCCGATATCGTTATTGGCAATCGCATTGACCAAACCTTCGTGATCGGGGTTAGCCAAAATTGCCAGAGCACTCTTTGGACCAATCCCAGAAACGTTGATCAATTGCATAAAGAGTTGCTTTTCGGCACGGTCGTTGAAACCAAACAGTGAGATATCGTCTTCACGTACGGCTTGGTATACGAAAACTTGGACGTCGGTCGTCAAATCAACGTTGTAGCGGTACGGATTAGCAACTAAGAGCTTGTAACCAACGCCGTTCACGTCAATCACAATATATTGGGGCGCAACGATTGAAATTTTCCCCGTTAAATATTCATACACGTCAGTTAAACTCCTTTATTAAAAATCGTGGTCATCAAAATCATCAGCGTACGGAACGTGTGATTCTTGAATTCGTTTGAACATCTTTTCCAGGTCGCGATCATTGAAGTGGACCGTGACTGGGCGGCCGTGTGGACAGTTAAATGGGTTTTCACACTTTGGCAACCGTTCTAAGAGTGCCTTGGCTTCCCGTTCGTCCAGGTGATGGTTGGCCTTGATTGCCCGCTTACATGACATCATGATTGCCGTCTTCATCCGGAATTCTTGGACCGTTAACTTACCGTCCTTGATCAGCCAATCGATCATTTCCTTAGCGGTATCCTCTTCCTGTCCTTCCGTGAACCAGGTTGGGTGTGACCGCAAGAGGAAACTATTTTGGCCAAATGATTCCAGGTGCAAGCCTACACTCTCTAGGATGTCGATGTGGTTGTTGATGTTCATAGCATCGACGGTTGAGTAATTGAGCACGAGCGGTACCAGGAAGGTCTGTTGATCATCACTGACTTGGCCGATTTCCTTACGGTAGCGCTCGTAGTTGATCCGTTCCTGAGCAGCGTGTTGGTCGACAATGTAGAGTCCATCACCGGCCTGCGCCAATAAGAAGGTCCCCTGCAACTGTCCAATGTATTGGAGGTTTGGGAACCGTCCCTGGTCTTGGTCGGACTTATCTTGGACATCGAGCTCGAGGTTTTCCGGCTTGGAATCGACTTTAACCGTCACTTCTTCTCCAAAAGGAAGAGCTGGTCCCTCATCCTTGTAGCGTTCGTCGAATTCATGCATGTTGTCAGAGGTCAATTCACTGGTCGTGTGGATAATGACTGGTTCTGACAGTTCACTATCGATCGTATCGGCACCAGCAGAGTGAGTCTCAATTACCGGAGTTTCATTGTGCACGTCGTAGGTGGTCGTCGCTTCGTTCAAACGGCGGTTCAGATCTGCGACGTCATCTTCAGTCACTTCTGGGCCAAATTCATCACCATCAAGGCTCGGAATGAGGTTTTCCTGCGCAATCCGCTTGCGAATCGTCTGTGAAATCAGCATTGTCAACTGTGCTTCCTTGCTCAAACGAACTTCCCGCTTGGCTGGGTGAACGTTGACGTCGACAAGTACTGGATCGAGGTCGATGTTGATCACGGCAATTGGGTAACGACCGACCATCAGCTTAGACTCATAGCCCTTAATGATCGCTTTGGTTAGCTCAAAATTGCGGACATAACGATGATTGATGGTGATCGTGATGTATTGGCGTGAAGACCGCGTCAATTCTGGTAGTGACACGAATCCATCGACCTTAAAGTCATCATCTTCACCTGCGATTGGCAACATCTTCCGTCCCGCTTGGATTCCGTATATAGCAGCGATCACTTGTTGGAGGTTGTCATTACCGGCGGAGCGGAAGAGTTCCTTACCGTTGTGGGTGAAGGAAAATGCGATCGCTGGGTTGGCCAGTGCCAGTCGGTTGATGACGTCGGTGATCCGCATCAGTTCGGTCTGTGGCGACTTGAGGTACTTCAAACGTGCAGGCGTGTTGAAGAATAAGTCGGTGACACGGACGTCAGTACCACGGCGGGCGGCTGCAGGCTTGTGGGTGAGAACTTCCCCACCCTTGATGTGGATCATCACACCAGAGTCGTGGCCTTCCTGTGATGTTGTCAGCTGAACGTCGGCGACTGAGGCAATACTAGGTAAAGCTTCCCCGCGAAAACCCATTGTCTGTACCCGAAAAAGGTCTTTACGATCATTAATCTTACTCGTAGCGTGACGGGTAAAGGCCAGCTTAACATCGTCAGGTTCAATTCCATCCCCGTCATCGATCACGCGGATACTATCCAAGCCGGAATTTTCCACGATCACGTCGACACGGCGACTGTGGGCATCGATCGAGTTTTCGACCAATTCCTTGACGATAGATGCGGGGCGTTCAATAACTTCCCCAGCGGCAATCTGATCCGCTAAGACACTATTTAGTTCATGAATTCGCCCCATTGCTTATACCTCACTTCAGTTTTTGTTGCCATTCGTAAATCTGGTTCATGACTTCCAGTGGCGTCATGCCCATCAAATTTAGGTCCTTGATTTGCTTCAAGACCCGTTCTTCTTTCTTATCCAGCTTAACAGATGTTGCCTGTGGTTCAAACAGTTCCATCTGTCCACTTGGCTCAACTACTGGTGCAGCTTGTTCTGCGATCCGGTCGGCCTTGACTTGATCCTGATCTGCTGGAATTTCGACATCTTTTTGTTCGAGTTGCTTGAGAATGCTGTCAGCCCGTGTCAACAGCGGAACCGGCATCCCCGCCAACTTAGCAACGTGAATACCGTACGACTTATCGGCTGGACCCGCGCTCACCTTGTGCAAGAAGACGAGTTCACCATCCTTTTCCGTAGCGCCTACGTGGACGTTCTTCAGACGTGGCAGGCTTTCTTCCAGGCTCGTCAACTCATGGTAGTGGGTTGAGAAGAGCGTCTTGGCACGGACATTCTTGTGGACATACTCGATAATTGCTTGTGCGAGCGCCATCCCGTCGTAAGTAGCCGTCCCCCGCCCAATTTCATCAAAGAGAATCAGGCTCCGGTCCGTGGCGTTGCTCAAGGCATTGTTTGCTTCCATCATTTCGACCATGAAGGTACTTTCCCCAGAAATCAGGTCATCAGCGGCCCCAATCCGGGTGAAAATTTGGTCAAAGATTGGCAGTTCCGCCTCACTTGCGGGCACGAAACAACCCATTTGTGCCATCACAGCAGTCAATGCGAGTTGGCGCATGTAGGTACTCTTACCGGACATGTTAGGCCCCGTGATCAGCAGAATATCAGTGTCTTCACCCATCAAGACGTCATTAGGTACGTATTCTTGGTGACCCATGAACTTTTCAACGACTGGGTGACGGCCATCCTTGATCACAAGCTTGTGGCCGGTGTTCATCTTTGGCCGAATCAGGTGGTAGTCTTCACTAACGACCGCAAAGCTTTGCAGGACGTCGAGTTCAGACAAGGCTTGCGCTAACTTTTGCAGGCGCTTGATCTGAGACTTCACCTGTTCTCTGATCTTGACGAAGAGTTCGTATTCGAGTGCGACCGACTTTTCTTGCGCACCGAGGATCAGGGATTCCTTCTCCTTCAATTCCGGTGTAGAGAAACGTTCGGCGTTGACCAGGGTTTGCTTGCGTTCGTAACGGTCTTCAGGAAGCTTATCAACGTTGGCCTTGGTAACCTCGATAAAGTAGCCGAAGACGCGGTTGTACCCAATCTTCAGGTTGTTAATCCCTGTTTCTTCACGTTCTTTTTCTTGTAAATCCGCGATCCAGCGCTTGCCGTTACTCATGGCGTCACGGTATTGGTCGAGCTGGTCATCGTAGCCCTCACGAATTACACCACCGTCAGTGACTGATACTGGTGGTTCGTCGACAACTGCCCGTTGGATCAAGTCCGCAATGTCAGACAGCGGATCAAGACGGTCAGTTAAGTCCGCAAAGTATGGTGAATCCAGGGTCTCTAAGACATATTGGATCTTAGGAACTTGTTGCAGTGACGTCTTAAGTTGGATCAGGTCACGGCCATTGACACTACCGTAAGCTACCCGTCCCGCAAGACGTTCGAGGTCGTACACCTTGATTAATTCTTCTTGGATGTTGCTGCGTTCAAAATAGTGGTTGAGCAACTCTTCTACCTTGTCCTGGCGTTCGGAAATGTCGTCGGGATCGATCAACGGACGGTCGAGCCACTGCTTTAAAAGGCGTGAACCCATCGCTGTCTTGGTCTCATCCAAAAGCCATGCCAATGTACCTTGACGCTTGCCGGAACGGAGGTTAGTCGTCAATTCCAGGTTGGTCTTGGAATAGTGGTCGATCTTCATGAAGTTGCTTGGTTGGTACGCCACGGCCTTTTGAATGTGGGCCAGTGAACGTTTTTGCGTCGTCAGCAGGTATGATACCAGCAGTGACACGACGCGAACTTGTTCTTCGTCTGCAAGGTCCTGGGTCAGGTAACTAATCTCGGCTTGGTTTAGGATCTCAGTTTGACTAGAAACCAAGATGTGGAGCTTCTCAAAAGCAGATGTTAACTCATCGGGAAGGTCGCCTTGCACGACTACTTCCTTCGTTTGCAGATTGATAATTTCATTTAAAACCGCATTAGCAGAGCCGAAAGTACTGGTCTTGAGTTCACCCGTCGAAAGGTCAGTATAAGCCAGCGTAAAGTCAGCTCCTTGACATAAAATCGCACTGAGGTAGTTATTGCTGCGGGCTTGGTCACCGTTGAGATCCATCTGGGTACCCGGAGTAACTAAACGAGTCACGGCACGCTTAACCATCCCCTTGGCCTGCTTAGGATCTTCCATTTGTTCGCAGATTGCCACCTTGTATCCCTTGTCGATCAGGATATCGATGTAGTTTTGAACAGCACGGTGCGGTACACCACACATTGGAATCGGATTCTTGGCGCTGTGATTCCGCGTCGTCAGCGTCAATTCAAGAAGTTGAGCCCCCTTAACAGCATCCTCATTGAAGAGTTCGTAAAAATCCCCGAGCCGGTAGAAAAGGAATGCGTCAGGGTATTGGTCTTTCACCTTTTGATATTGTTCCATCATTGGAGTTTGTTTTTTCGTCAAGGAAGGTTCACCTCATTGTTTTCGATCAGAGTCTATCTTATTTATTATATTTTTTGCTGTCCACCAGTGCAAGGTTTCACGGACGCAAAATAGTTCTCAATACTAAATTACGTAAAAAATGCCCGAGCGCATCATTTTGCTCAGACATTTTTCTGCAGGTTAGTGAAATATGCGTTGACGATTTCATCGAGTTGGGCTGAGATTTGCTTGAATGGGCGGTTCAGATCGAGCGTCTTGGCATTGATCTGGTTTCCGTGGATGTGATAATTTTCGTCCGGTTGCACCCGCTCGTCAGTCTTCGCATACAAAAGCATCCCCGCCACCGTCTTGTCCGGATAGTTGTAGGACTCGTTTTTGACGTAGGTGAAAATCTGGTAGAGGTTGCCAGATTTGATTGCGCGGTTCGTGTACCAAACAGCCGTCGTGTGCTCGTAGTACTTAGCATCAATGATTAAAATCCGGTCACCCAGCGCCAAGTGGACATCGGTGCGCATGTTGGGCAATAGGAACTGGTCGTCACCATCATCGGTCGCCCAGTCAATCCGGGATGCATTGACCGTCAGCTGTGGGTAGTGACGGCGGTAGTACTCGAGGATGAATTTTTCGTAGAGGTGGTGCATCCCTTGCTCATCGGAAAAGCTGGCTAACAGGGAGTTGCCCGGATCACCCGCCATCACTTCACCCTGCATCACCAGCTGGCAGATGCAGATCAGCAGTCGGTAGCTCTGGTTGTTGCGGTGGTATTTGATCCCTGTCCAGTTGATCCGCGCCAGGTCGATCAAGTCGATGCCGTTGAAATACAGAAGTTGCTTCTTCAGTTGTACCCGGTATTTCAAGCTTACCCGGCGATTCTTCAGCAGGCTCATCATCGTCGTCTTCAGGATCTGATTGAGCAGGTTATTTTCAGACAGTTCATCGTAGTCACAAGACAGGACTTGCTTTTGTGACAGGCGGTGCTTGATTGTCTTTGGCATGTCGATTTTGCCCCGCAACACAGTCAGATCATCTTGGCGACTCAGGTATTCACGGTATAATCCCCTCTTGAGTTGCGCACTGATCCCCTTGGCCATGATTGCTGCGAAGAGGTCGTACATCTGGTCGAATGACTCGGTCGCCACATCTTCGTAGACACCCTGCTTGAGCCCGAAAACGCGTACGACAGCATGTAATAGACGTTTTTGATCAGGATCGATTTATCTTTCATGCAAAGACACCGTGGAGTTGGTCAGCCCACTCTCTCACCTTTTCTTCGTCGTCAAACCAATATTCTTCTAGCATCGGGATGATGTCGTAGTCGACGATATTTTTCAGTGTCAGGTCGTCAGCGGGATCCAGTTGACAGAAATAGCTGTGTCCGATGCAGAATCCACTGCCGAGGGTCTTGTCACTTCTGATATCGTTATTCAGACTCTTAATCACGTCGATCAAACGGTCCAGTGTTGCGCTCTGCAGCGTTTTTTCATACGCAACAAACCGTGGATTATCAAAGGCGGGCTCCATGCTGATGAAACTAAACCGGCGGCGAAGTGCGTAATCGATCATTGCCAGGCTCCGGTCTGCAGTGTTCATCATTCCGATAATGTAAAGGCGTGATGGGATCGTGAATTCCTCACCATTGTAGGCCAGCGTGATTGGCTTTTCGCGGTAGTTGGATTCAATTAGCATCAACAGTTCTCCGAAGATCTTACTGAGGTTACCACGGTTGATTTCGTCGATGATAAAGAAGTAGTCACGTTCAGGATCCGCGGCTGCCTTCTTGCAGAAATCGTAGAACACACCGGTCTTGAGTGCGAACCCATCCCCGGTCGGCTTGTATCCCATCATGAAGTCCTCGTACGAGTAGTTTTGGTGAAATTGGACGGAGGCAATCCGGTCATCATCCTGTTCACCCATCATCGCATAGGCTAAACGCTTCGCCGCAAAAGTCTTCCCAACACCCGGTGCTCCCTGCAAAATAATGTTTTTCTTGTGTTTCAAGACGTTTTGCATCCGGTCAAACTTATCCGCACTGATGTAGACCTCATCAAGAAAGTCGGACTTGGTATAAGAAGCAATCTTTACTGGTTCTAAAATTTCCTCTTCCGTGACTTCTGGCTCATCAGCTTCGTTCAAATCATGTTGGAGGAAGAATACAAAGTCACTCGTTAAGACGTGCATGTTTTCGTCTGTATATGAATTCGCGCCGAGCTTATCAGCCAGCATTGTTCTTAACTCAGGGTCCTGGCGCAAGAATTCAGCGATTTCATTATCAAGTGACAGAGCGTTGTTGATGTCCAAATCATATTTGCCCGGTTTGAATTGGTAATCGGATTCCAGAATATCTGCGACGTGCTTGGATTGTCCGTAACGGTAGAAGAAATACTTGCTAGGATACTTCAGCCACAAGTAGGTCATCATCGTTCCTTCGTTTTGGTAAGTACTTTTGGCTTTCGGATCCTGTTTGGCAAAATCAACCAGTAAGTTCTCGGCTTGATTCTTGAACTCGGCTAATCGTTCAATCAGGTCCTGCTTTTCGTCAAATAGTCCACGGAACATTGCACGTACTTGTTCAGGATAATGTTGGGCAAAGATATTAATCATATCGCCCGGCATGAAGTATCGTCCGATCAACAACTTATTAGCATCTTCAAGCGCCTTTTCCAGCATTCCTTCAAAGTCAGTCGCATCGACATCCCAGTTGCGTTGGAAGGTCGCCACGGCATCCCACTTGAATCCTTCACTCGCCCAGCGCTCGTCAAAAACCCGCTTGTATTGCTCCACCAGTTGTCCTAATTTTTGCTTATTTATCACTTTTTCTCACCCTCGTCTTCAACTTACTAATCCATTATAAATGATT
>JAUMUE010000013.1 GCA_030530845.1 Limosilactobacillus sp. | reverse complement strand
TTGCTTAGTCTTTCAGTTAGGAAATTTGCCCATCATTACCGATTGACAAAGATCCATTAATAAAACCAAATTCCACAATATTCAATAATGTTGCAAATATAACCGCTTCAAATCTAATCAACAAAAAAGGACCAATTCCTACTTCAAAACAGAATTGATCCTAGTATGAATGGTTTCCTTTGAGACATTCATATCTCTTTTTGAATGTTAATGATTGACGTATGCCAATTCACATTTGTATATGTTAGCGAATCGGGTTGTAGAGTTCTTCAAAGTAATCATGATCCGGACTTTTATCAATAAAAGGAAGGAGAGGTGAGTAGTCAGAACTTTCTTTCCATTCACCGATTGATTTTAAGTCGTTCCAGAAGCTTATAAGAACGATTGTGGAGCTCTTTTTACGATCTTTTAAGCAAGACATCAAACCTGCATTAGAATTCGCAGGAAGGGATGTGAGAGCCTTTTTCACGGAGCTAAGTAGGTAGTCTTGTTTATCGGCGTTGACTTCAAAAGATTGGTACAACATCACGCCCCGGTATTCTCGTCCATTAGTGTGAGCGAGAATGTCTAACGTGACCGGCGCAGCGAAAATAGATTTTCCACCCGAAAAGTCAAACAGCATGATCTTGGAACTGAAATTGGAAGCCTGGTAGAGCTGCAGTTGTCGGTCAGGGTGCTTGCCCATGATGCTCCTTAAGATCGGTTCAGATCCAAAGGTGAAATGTAAAAGTGTCACGAATGCTACCTCCTTGCTAGTATTATGGTATCCATTATATTACCTTAAGCAATTTATGTTTACAGACGAATTAACAAATTTTACTTACAAAAAGTTAATGAATTTGTTCACAACCCTTTTATCGTGTATTAAAGCATTGTATAATATAAACGTGTTAATGGATAGGTTTTCTACGTACAGATTGAAGGAGGCTTTCAATATTATGGTTACTCTTTACATGTCTCCAAGTTGTACCTCATGCCGTAAAGCACGTGCATGGTTAAGGGAAAACAATATTCCCTTTGAGGAACGCAATATTTTCTCAAACCCATTATCGGTCGATGAGATCAAGAATATTCTCCGGTTAACAGAAGATGGAACGGAAGATATTATCTCCAAGCGTTCCAAGGTATTCCAAAACTTGAAAATCGAGTTGAACGCGATGCCAATGAAGGCGTTGTACGAATTAATTAGCAAGAATCCTGGCTTGTTGCGGCGTCCAATTATCATGGATGACAAGCGTCTGCAAGTTGGTTATAACGAAGATGAAATTCGTCGTTTCTTGCCACGTGAAGTTAGTCAGCTGGAACTGGCAGAAGCACAACGCAAAGCAGATTTAATTTAACATTCGATCGTGGGCCGGTCTTGGTTCACGATTTTTGTTTTGTCTTTGCTTTACTTTTGTTTCAAAATCCTTAAAATAGTAATGTACATAAAAAAACGTAAGGGAGGTGCACTGTTTGAAAAAGGAAGTAATTAATGATCATTTGATGCGTGTGATTCTCACGATGGAAGACCTTGAAAGTCACGGGCTGTCGATGATGGACTTGATGAGTCACTCCAAGGCGATCGATGACTTTTTCCACAAAGTCTTGAGAGAAGTGGATACTGACAATCAATTCGCAAATACCGATACGCTGACTTTCCAGATTTTGCCTAGTCAAAAGGAAATCGACCTGTTCATTTCTAAGCCAACAGACGATCCAGAAGCAAGCAAAGATGAGATCACAGACATCATCAAAAGTACGTTTTTTGACCGACAGAATGATGACGATGCACCGGATGCAGGTCGGGCCATTTCATTTGATGGGACCTTTGACGACCTTGATTCAATTGACGATGATTCCATGTCTGATGACTCTGTAGATTTTGGGGATGTGCACTTGGAAAATACCATTCGTGTCTTCAAATTCAAGAATATTGATAATTTGATTTCAATGACTAAATTCATCACGATCAACTTGATGCCAAACGATCTTTACACATATGACAAAGCATTCTACTGGGTGGTTAAGCCCGATTCATTGCGGTCACGGCTCGATTTGGATCAAAAGACACCGATGATTTATGAGTACGCTGACAAGAGCAAGTACCCATCAGATTTCCTCGAAGAACACGGGAATTTGCTGGTACCGGATCATGCGCAACTTGAGATCAAAAAATATTTCAAATAGTGCAAAACGAAAATTCCTCCGTCTATATATGGCGGAGGGATTTTTTTGTTAGTTGCATATGAAAATCAACAAGCAGTATTTGCAAAGGATGCGCAGCCGAACCACGATTATCGCTGTCCGGCGTGTGATAGCCCGGTCCGATTGCGCAGGGGCAGGGTGATGATCGCTCACTTTGCGCATTTGCCAGGGGCGGAATGTGCGGTGAGTGAGGGTGAGACCAGTGAGCACCTCCTTGGCAAGCAGCAGATTTTTGATTGGCTGCGAGCGCACGGGTATGATCCACAGATGGAGGTGTATTTGGGTGAAATCCACCAGCGTCCAGACCTCCTCTTTTCCGATCACGGGGTCCTCACAGCGGTGGAATTCCAGTGTAGTCCACTATCTCTGACAAGACTGCGTGAACGCAACGATGGATATCGCCGGATGGGGATTCGCTTCGTCTGGGCCCTCGGAAAGCCATATCGCCATTCCTTATCCCGGGCCAAGACTGCGCAGTTTACACAGATGGACCACTGCGGCCGTCCCGCGCTCATCTATTGGAACACCCAATCCAAGCAGTTCGAGTACCACACCGAGTATTACCGCTGTTCATTTGCCAGCGCGGCCACCAAATATCAATCGGTGTCACTTACACGGCCCACCCCAGATCCATCAGTCCTGCAGCTTTTATCGCGTGCGCTATCCGAAATCCAGCAGCCACTCGCGCACTGTCCGTTAGTGTGTCACGATAACTTTCCGACTTGGCCGACCATGAGAGTAGAGCTAATCTATTGGCGGATCGCGGTCGTCATAGTGCTCACGAGGCGGTCATTATTTTCTTCTTGGACTGCTGCAGAGTGGTCACGGATGTTAATCCAAATAGGTCAAGGATGGTGGTTAGAGTTCACGTGTCTGCAATCTACACCCCGCAAGCAGGTTATCGCAGATTTTACTCAGCAACTCATCGCAGCCGGCATCATTATGAAGTACCAGCGCTCCTACATACTGATCACACATCCACACTGGTTTGAAAATCTCGACGACAAGTACCGCGCAATCCGGACTGTGAGCAAAAAGTCGGCATAAAAAAACCACGCACCAATTAGTACGTGGATGATGAATTAATTGCTCTTAATGATACGGATGTTTGAATGATACATCTGAACAAAACTCTTGAAGGACTTAGGTTCAGGTTGCAGAGCTAAGTTATTATATGACTTCATCAAGGATTCATAGTCAACGCTCGAAATAATGTAGCCATATTCTGGTTCTTTTGAATTATAGACAACTGCAGTTCCGGTTTCGGTGATGCCCAGTGAAGTAGTCATTGCTTGATCCTCTTCAAAGGCCTTTTTGGCGAGAGCGGAGTGGCGGTCTTCCATAAACATTTCTGTATCGAGGTCGCTCTCTTCTGCGATCCGAAAAGCCAGTTCGGAAGAATAGTTCCAGCCTTTATCAAGCAATTCTTTTTGCATCGCCAACAGGTAGTGATGTCCGCGGCGCTTGCCTTGGAAAAGAGCAGATTTGTAATCTAAAATGACCTGGTACATGATATCTGATACGGAAGCTCGAACATCCATACTCCGGTGATCGAGTCCATAGATATTTAAGGTATCCTCAATAGTCTGCATACTGAAGATTGGGACAAATTGATAGTCGATTTTAGCATCCAAATTTTCGTCTGCTCTCAAGACATCTTGTTCACACTTGTAGCAACGCATTCCTACTGGGTTCACAAATAAGTGAATCTCAAACATTACGGACCCTCCGTTCAAAGTTTTAACGCTATCTGTATTTTCACAAAACAATCTAAATTTGTAAAGAGATATGTCTTTGCCTTAATTATCCCTAGTTTTGGGGAAGTATGATAAAATGAATATCGAGATTTTACGGGAGGCTAGATCGGATATGATTGAAAACTGGCAGAACTTTTTATTGCCATACCAACAAGCCGTTAATGAACTAAAAGTCAAGTTGCGGGGGATGCGGAAGCAATATCAAGACTCAGAGCAACACTCGACCATTGAATTTGTGACGGGCCGGGTAAAGCCAATTGACAGCATCAAAGAAAAGATGGTGCGCCGTCACGTTCAAGAAGACCGTCTCGAACAAGACATGCAAGATATCGCAGGTCTTCGGATCATGTGTCAGTTCGTGGAAGATATCTACGAAGTCGTGGATTTATTGCGTCAACGAACTGATATGACAATCCTGGAAGAACGGGATTACATTTCTAACGTCAAGCCCAGCGGTTATCGGTCATACCACATTGTGATCGAATATCCGGTTCAGCTGATTACTGGGGAGAAGCGGATTTTAGTTGAAATCCAGATCCGGACCTTAGCGATGAACTTCTGGGCCACGATCGAACACTCCTTGAACTACAAGTACCAAGGAGATTTCCCTGAAGAATTGTCAGCACGTCTGAAGAGAGCGGCAGAGGCAGCCTTCCAACTGGATGAGGAAATGTCAGAAATTCGTGAAGAAATTCAAGAAGCCCAAACCTTGTTCTCATACAAGAAGTTCTTGGACAAGCCGGATGACGAGAAGGAGTAGCAAATGAAGATTGGAATTTTCAATAACGAAACGTCCGAATCACAACGCGTAACCAAGTTGTTGCGTGACGAAATTGAACGGGCCGGACTGGAATACGATGATGATCAACCAGAAGTCGTGATCACGATTGGCGGGGATGGGACGCTGCTGTCAGCTTTCCACCACTACATCGACTCACTAGACCGGGTTCGCTTCGTTGGTATTCACACTGGTCACTTAGGGTTTTACACTGACTGGCGCAACTTCGAAATTGATGACCTGGTCGACTCACTGGTACAAGACAGTGGTCAATCAGTTTCATACCCATTGTTGGACATGCACGCAGTTTATTCTGACGGATCAGTGGAAAACTTTGTCGCATTGAATGAATCCACTGTCCGTAATATTACCAAGACGATGGTGTGTGACGTCTACATTAACAACCAACTCTTCGAAAATTTCCGTGGGGACGGATTATGTATCTCAACGCCAACCGGATCTACCGCCTACAACAAGTCCGTGGGTGGTGCGATCATGGACCCAACCAGCATTGGATTCCAACTGGCGGAAATGGCCTCACTCAACAACCGGGTCTTCCGTACTTTGGGTTCACCAATTATCTTCGGTTCAGACGCTAAGTTAATGCTGCGCTTGCGTGATGACAATGACCACGTGATCACTTGTGACCGTGAGCAGATGCGTCAGAAAAATGAAAAAGGTGATCGCCACCTGGTAGAAGTCACTTACCAAGTTTCGGATAAGCGGATTTCATTTGCCCAATACCGTCACAACAACTTCTGGAACCGTGTCAAAGATTCCTTCATCGGCGGTGCTAAGTAATGAAGTTTACATGGCAATACAACCATGAGACGCCACGGAAATTACGGTCGGCGTTGAAGATGAACGGGGTGACGAGTTCACTGATGAAGGTCGTCATTTTCCACGGTGGGAAGATGATGATCAACGACGAAGAAAAGTGGGCGATCGATATTGTTAATCCGGGTGACACCTTCTCAATCGTCATCCCACCCGAAGAAGCCAATGACCACGTCGACGAATTTGATGCACCAATCAACATCGCATACGAAGACGATGATTTCCTGGTCATCAATAAGTCTGCGGGTGTAGCAACCGTACCAGCCCACAATGTTGAGGTACCAGACAGCCTGGTCAACCGTGTCAAGCACTACTACCGGGTCCAAAACTACGAAAACCAGGTTACACACGTGGCAACCCGGTTGGACAAGGATACGAGTGGATTAGTGGTCTTTCCCAAGCACCGGTTCGCACATGCGGTGATCGACCGTGCGCTCAAACGCCATGAAGTCAAGAAGAACTACTACGCCTTAGTATCAGGCAAGATCGCAACGACGCATGGTTACATTGACGCTGCAATTCGGCGTGATCCGGATTCCTTCGTCAAGCGGATGGTGGCAGCTGATGGCAAGCCGTCCGTGACCGAATACTGGTTGAAAGAGGCGGGGGAGGAGAGTTCACTTGTCAAGATCCGCCTCCACACTGGCCGGACCCACCAAATCCGTGTCCACTTCTCATACCTCGGACATCCGCTGGTGGGTGACTCGATGTATGGGGCTCCGGACAACAAGCTGATTGACCGGCAAGCATTGCACTGTTACTGGATGCAGTTCTACAGCCCATTTAAGCGAGAATGGATTACCGTGACTGCGCCGGTACCAGATGACTTCAAACAGGCATTACAAGCAAAATCACTTTAAACCTAAAAAGAGACCGGAAATTTTCCGATCTCTTTTAATATTAGAAGCGTTGTACACAGACAGGTTCAGGGCACTTAACGTCCTTTTGAACCATGGTCAACTTACCGGTTTCGGCGTCACGCTTGTATAATGTCAGGTTATCAGTGTTTTGGTTTGAAGCTACCAAGTAAGATTCGTCACTGCTGAGGTTGAAGTCACGTGGGAAATCACCTTCAGTAGAGATTGATTGGATGTGCTTAACAGTGAAGTCAGCTTGTACTTCAAAGACTGCGATGGTGTTTTCACCACGGTTTGAAGTGTAGATGAACTTGCCATCCTTTGACATCCGGATAGCGGCAGCACCGTTATGAGCGGTCCAGTCGGCGGGGATGGTCTTGATAGTTTGCAGGTGTTCGAAGCTTGCGTCAGCATCGTTGTACTTGAGAACCGCGAGCTTGCTGGAAAGTTCACCGAGCACGTAAACGTACTTGCCATTTGGATGGAAGATCAGGTGACGGGTACCGAATCCTGGTTCAAACTTGAATCGGGAAACGGCGGTCAACTTACCTTCATCAGAAACGTCGTAAACGACAATCAGGTCCATACCGAGGTCACAAACGATCAAACGTTGGTCGGGAGTGAGGTCAGCGTAGTGTGCGTGAGGTGCATCTTGTTCAGGTTCTGGGCCAGTTTCACCTTGGTGGGTTACAGAATCAACCAGGGTCAATGCGCCATCTTCAGCAACCTTGAATACTTGAGTCTTTGCAGTGTGGTAGTTTGCACTGTAAAGCAGGTGGCGTTGTTCGTCTAAACCAACGTAAGCAGGAGCAGGTCCTTCCTCCAAGAAAGTACTAATGGTTTCGGCCTTGCCGTCCACCATGTTGTATGAAGCAACACCGGCTTGATCGTCGACTTGCTTGATTGCGTACACACGTTGCTTAGGGCCAACTTGCAGGTATGCAGGCTTTTGTGAAGGGATGGCTAATTCAACATCCTTCAATTCACCCTTGTCAGTGTCTAAGGTCACCATGTAGGCACCTTTACTTTCCTTCTTTGTATATGTACCAATCAAAAATTGTTCAGTCAAAACTATTTCCTCCTTTGAAAGTGCTTACTTCAATGATACCAAGGAATGTTGATTAATAAAAGCCTGTGCTAAAATATTATGGAAGATATTAGGAGAATTGAAATTATGAAAAAAAGTGAACGACAAAGAAAATTTGTCCAAGAACATATCGACCTCTTCCGCTGCCCAAGCTGTCAGATGCCAATGCAAGAGGTGGTCGACAATAGTATCGTTTGCCAAAACGGACACCGGATCGACTTCAACCGCCATGGCTACCTGCACTTCTTGAACGGAGCTGCGGATACGGAATACGGACGTGAGATGTTTCTCTATCGCCGTCAATTGATCGAGGCCGGATTATTCAAACCGATTGTCGAAAAGATTGCTGACAATTTACCGGATGAAAAATTAACGATCCTCGATGTCGGGACAGGTGAGGGGACGCCACTGAAACAACTGCAGGAGATTCGTGAAGACTGCAATGACATCATGGTCGGATTCGATATTTCCAAACCCGGGATCACACTGGCGACTCAGCTTGGGATGGATGCATTCTTCTGCGTGGCTGATCTCCGCCAAGTGCCATTTAATAATGAAAGTTTTGATGCGCTGGTTGAAATTTTCTCTCCGTCTGACTACCACGAATTTGCTCGCGTGACGAAGCCTGGTGGGACGGTCATCAAGGTTGTGCCAAACTCTGACTACCTGGCTGAGTTACGGACAATGCTGTATGGGACCGACCAAGGAAAGTCGAGCTACGACAATCAGCAGGTAGTGGACCTCTTTAAGAAACACTACCCAGACTGTCAGGTTGACCGGGTGAAATACCAATTTGCGATCCCAGATGGCTTGCAGCGTCCACTAGTTGAGATGACGCCGCTACACTGGGGACGGGGAGCTAAGCAGTTGACGGACGAAGACTTACAGGCCTTAACCAGGATCACCGTTGACGTCAGCGTCATGACCGCAAAAAAGACAAAATAATAATTGCACGTCGATTTGAATAGTGATAGAATATTTTTCAGAAATCGTTTAGTAGCTGATATCGGATTCGTTAGCAGTTACTAAGGAGTACTTCACTAAAGCAGCGTTTCGCCGTGCCCACACCGAGACCCTGCTTTTTTTGTTTCTATAGGAGATATTATGACTAACCATATTGTATTATTTGAACCACTGTTTCCCGCAAACACTGGGAACATTGCCCGGACCTGCGCCGGCACCAACACTGAATTGCATTTAATTAAGCCACTGGGATTTTCCACCGATGATAAGCACATGAAGCGGGCGGGACTTGACTACTGGGACAAGGTCAAGATTACCTACCACGAAGATCTGCCATCATTTTTGGAGACAATTCCAGATATGAACAAGCTCTACATCGTGTCCAAGTTCGCTAACCACGACTACACCGATGTTGACTACACTGAAGACGGTGACCACTACTTCTTATTCGGTAAGGAGACGACTGGTTTGCCAGAACAATTCATGCGCAAGTACCCAGACAATGCGATGCGGATCCCACAAAATGATGACAACATCCGCGCATTGAACCTGTCCAACACCGCGGCTATCGTGATTTACGAAGCGCTGCGCCAACAAGGTTTTCCTAAGCTGGCACGGGTTCACACGTATGAAAATGATAAATTAAAATAAGGAGGAGTAAATTATGGCGCGAAAGAAACGCTCATCGCCACGGCGCCCAAGCAATCGTGCTCGCAAGACGACAAGCAAGACAGACGCACGGTTGATCAATAACTTAGTCGGAATTATCGTGACATTATTGATGCTGCTGGGGATTACTGGCCTGGGTGCGCTCGGTGTGCTGATCGCAAACTGCTTCAAACTCCTCTTTGGTACTAGCTATGCCGTAGCAATCGTGACGGTAATGCTGTTTTCTTTGTCCTACACCTTTTTCGCCAAGTCACCACGGCTGAAGATGCGCTGGATCATCGGTTACTTTTTGACCTACATCGGACTTTTGATGTGGTTGCACGTTTTGATGTTTAATTCCATTAACATCCACTCTAATATCGTCGGCGTCACCTGGAACCACATTGGTAAGGCGATCTTCAACGGCGACTCGACTGTCCAAATCGGTGGTGGGATGCTGGGGGCGTACCTCTACGCATTCAGCAACATGCTGGTTGACCACATTGGAACCGCGGTATTCGCATGGCTTCTCATGATCGTCGGTGTTGTGGTCTTCTTCGCATTGCCATGGCGCAAGTTCTTGAGCTTCATTGGTGTGCAAATCAAAAAGGTGGGGTCAGGATTGGCCAAGGCCGGGGATGCAGCACGTGAATACGCTGACCGACCAGCAGTTAATCCGACAATCAACACGATGGACAATACCAAACCGTTGATTGAAGAAAAGGACTTGCCCGAACCGGTTGCTGACCGGAAAGAACGGATGGAAGTATCTAAGCCATTACCAGCGCCGTCACCAAAGATCACGGTCGCAAGTAGTAACTTGGGTGATACAAAACCTGCACCGGTCAAGGAAGAAACGAAGAAGTCTGACGATGTACCCCTTGCCGGTGTAACTGCGCAAGAGGACAAGGATTACAAGCTCCCACCACTGGATCTTTTGACCAAAGTGGAAGCTCAATCCCAAAAAGAGGACCTCGATTCAATTAAGGAAAGTACCACCATCCTGCAAAAGACGCTCCAATCATTTGGTGTGGAAGCCACGGTAGAAAATGTTAACCTGGGTCCATCCGTTACCAAGTACGAATTGCGTCCCGCTGTCGGGGTGAAGGTGAGTCGGATTACCCACTTAGCCGATGACCTGGCATTAGCCCTGGCCGCTAAGGATATCCGGATTGAAGCACCAATTCCTGGGAAGTCCTTGATTGGGATTGAAGTTCCTAACAAACAAATCGCCACGGTTGGTTTTGCTAACATGTTCGAATCAGCCCCTCGCGACGACCACCCACTGAATGTTCCACTGGGTCGGAAAGTTACCGGGGATGTCGAAATGGCGGACCTCACCAAAATGCCCCACTTGCTGATTGCGGGTGCGACCGGTTCTGGTAAGTCTGTTGCTATCAACGTGATTTTGACTAGTATCTTGCTCAAGGCCAAGCCCCACCAAGTAAAGTTACTCTTGATCGACCCCAAGAAGGTGGAATTGAGTGTCTACAACGGGATTCCCCACTTGCTGAGTCCGGTGGTATCTGAACCCAAAAAGGCTGCCCGTGCACTGGGTAAGGTCGTGGGTGAAATGGAACGGCGCTACGAACTCTTCTCTAAATTTGGTGTCCGCAACTTAGCCGGATACAATAAGATGGTCCAAGAAAACAACGAACACGAGGGGAGTACTGAGCAACCAACTCTGCCACTGATCCTGGTAGTCGTTGACGAATTGGCCGACTTGATGATGACCGTCTCAAACGACGTGGAAGATGCGATTGTCCGGATCGCACAAATGGGTCGGGCTGCCGGGATCCACATGATTCTCGCCACCCAGCGTCCATCTGTTGACGTCATCACTGGTTTGATCAAGGCCAACGTTCCATCACGGATTGCCTTCGCAGTTTCCAGTGGGATTGACTCCCGGACGATCCTTGATACCAATGGTGCGGAAAAGCTGCTTGGTCGCGGGGATATGCTCTTTGAACCAATTGACCAAAACAAGCCAACCCGTGTCCAAGGTGCCTTCATCTCTGACCGTGACGTCGAGTCAGTGGTGGATTACATCAAAGAAGAACAACCAGCTGAATATGATGAAAGTATGGTTGTTACGGATCAAGAAATTGCGACCGAAGAACAACAAGATGATGAGGATGAACTCTTCTCTGAAGCCCTCAAGTTTGTGGTAGATGAGCAAAAGGCCTCCACTTCATTGATTCAACGGCGCTTCCGGATTGGTTACAACCGGGCCGCACGAATTATCGACGACCTGGAAATGCGGGGCTACATTGGACCAGCCAATGGTTCTAAGCCACGTGAAGTCTTTAAGCAACCAGACGACGAACAAAATAGCTAACAAAAAGAGGCCAAGAACCGAAATTCTTGACCTCTTCTTATTAAATTAGATTAGAAAGCACCAAGAGATGCCACCGCACCAAAGACAAGTGAACCAAGCATAACAATCAGCATCAACCAGATTGCGACCATGGTGATCTTTTGGAAGCGGGTCTTCTTTTTGTATTGCATGTGCAAACCCTACCTTTCCGCTATATAAACTTATAGTAGTTTACATCAATTTACCATCTAATTTCAAACTAAACTGTCTGCTTGTGCTAAACTGTTAGTAATACATTGAAGGGATTTATGGTCATGGTTAATGTAAAAACAATCTTGACAGAACTTTTACTGATCGCGATTTACGTGGTGCTGAGCCACTTAATCAAGCGGTTTGTTAGAACAAATAAATTACAAGTCGTGGGGTGGGGATTCACCACCTTCCTTTTCTTTGGGATGGGCTTTTACAACTTGGGATGGTATTGGAGCGCATACCCACTAGCTGTTTGGATGATTTGGGCCATAATCCTGGTCTTTATCCAATTGACTCATAACCACGAGTTTATATACAAACGCTACTGGCCACCATTCTGGCAATACTCAATGATCATGTCAGTGGTGGTGTTTGTCGCATCGTTCTTTGCGGGACTGCTCCCAGTTATTTAAGATTTAGATAAAATTTAGTCGAGTGAGACGGAAATTATGCTTTTGCTTAATTTCCGTCATTTTTTTTGGAAATTAAATGGTGAGAAGTGGGGGATTGTGGTAGAATAAACCTATAAAGTGGTTGAAGGGGGTAATCTGCATGCTCATGGGCGAGTACAATCACGTGATTGACGCTAAGGGACGTCTGATTATCCCTGCAAAATTTCGTGGCCAACTCGGCGAAAAGTTTGTCATCACCCGTGGGTTAGATGGCTGCCTCTTTGGCTATCCACAAGAAGAATGGCGGGTGCTGGAAGAAAAGCTCTCTAGCTTACCTCTTACCAAGCGCGATGCACGGGCCTTTGTTCGTTTCCTTTACTCAGCAGCAACGGAATGCGAACTTGATAAGCAAGGACGTGTTAATATCCCAGCTGTTCTCAGAAATCACGCATCACTGACTAAAGACTGTGTGATCATTGGGGTTTCCAACCGCTTTGAAATTTGGAGTGCTGATCGCTGGTCAAGTTACTCAAACGATACTTCAGACAATTTCGATGAGATCGCTGAAGACTTACAGATTGACTTTTAGAAAGGAGTGTCCCGTTTGGCAGACTCATTTAATCACATCACAGTATTGTTAAATGAAGCAGTAGAGGGCTTAAACATCAAGCCAGAGGGGATCTACGTAGACGGGACACTCGGTGGTGGAGGTCACACCAAGAAAATTTTGGGACAGCTCACCACCGGACATCTGTATTCGTTTGACCAAGACGATACAGCCATTTCATTTAATCAGAAACAATTGAAAGAAGAAATTGAAGCTGGCAAAGAAACGCTGGTAGAAAATAATTTCAGAAACATCAAGAGCGCTCTTAAACAAGAGGGAGTTACCAAAGTTGATGGTATCCTCTACGATTTGGGAGTGTCATCACCGCAATTCGATGATGCCAAGCGGGGCTTTAGTTATAATTACGACGCACCACTCGACATGCGAATGAACCAAGAGCAAGAACTTTCCGCAATGGAAGTCGTAAATGAGTGGTCTTACGAGCGATTGGTCAAGATTTTATATCGTTACGGTGAAGAGAAGTTCGCAAAGCAAATCGCAAGAAAGATTGAACAACGTCGTCAGAGCCAACCAATCAAGACAACATTTGAATTGGTTGACGTGATCAAAGAAGCAATTCCAGCAGCTGCCCGTCGTCATGGTGGACATCCAGCTAAGAAGAGTTTCCAAGCTATCCGGATCGCTGTTAATGACGAACTGGGAGCTTTAGAAGAATCGTTGGAACAGGCCTTTACAATGTTAAATGTCGGTGGTCGCATTTCTGTGATTACCTTCCAATCATTAGAAGACCGGCTCGTCAAGACGATGTTTAAGGAACAAGCGACAATGAGCGCTGATATTCCACAGGGGCTTCCCGTGATTCCTGCGGGGATGGAACCTGATTTCAAACTAGTAAATAAAAAGCCAATCCTGCCTTCTGATACAGAATTAGCTAACAATCACCGCGCACACAGCGCAAAGTTAAGGATCATAGAGAAAATTAAATAATAGTAAGGGTAGTGTTTACAATGGTTTCAAATGCAGCAAGAAAATATCAACAAGAAGAAGTTTACGTTCAACAACAGTCTGTTTCTACTGGTAGTGAACGTGTTGGCTTAAACGCCTTTGAAAAAACATTGTATTCACTCGGAGCTTTCGCAACTGTACTATTGCTTATTGTTATGATTTCAACTAAAATTTCTATTAATACTGCACAACACAACTTACAAGATTTGCAAGGCCAAGTTGCTCAAACCAAGAATGACAACGCTAGCCAACAACAGGAAATTTCTGATTTGACAAGCGAATCTCATCTTAAAAGTGTTGCTAACAAGTATGGTCTTTCTGACAAAAACTCAAATGTAAGGAACATTAATAGATAATGAATAGAGAGCCAAAGCGAACAATAAAAAAGGAAAAGAACCAGAAGAAATTCGGTCAATCACTGTTTTTCATGACATTGATTGTCTTTTCCTTTTTTATTGGGCGTTTTTTTTATATTGCAATTTTGCGCGATGTTCAGCACGTTAACTTAGCTAAGCAGGCTGAACAGGTATACACCCAGCGTCATACAATTACTGCAAAACGTGGGGATATCTTAGATGCGAAGGGTAATGCGATTGCCGCTGATACGAATAGGTACACACTGTATGCGGTTTTAGATAAGAGCCAAGTTTCGACAAATGGTAAGCCTTTATATGTAAAGGATAAGAAAAAGACAGCCCGTGTATTATCAAAGTACCTCAAGCTGTCTTATTCTGATATTCTGGCTCGCTTGGAAAAGAACAAGAATGCCTTCCAAGTTGAGTTTGGGAGCGCCGGAAGCAATCTCTCCGTGGCGCAGATGCAACGGATTAAATCCCACAATCTTCCAGGGATCGATTTTGTTTCTACTCCGGCCCGTTCATACCCAGAAGGTGAGTTTGCATCCCAAATTCTTGGGTTAGCAACTTCAAAGACTGATGATAGCGGTCAAACTAAGCTTTACGGCCAAATTGGTCTGGAACAATACTTCAACAAGCAACTCACAGGTACCAATGGTCTCCAAACTGACAAGCAAGACGTTTACGGTTACCGACTCGCCAATTCTCAGGTTGTAACCAAGAAGGCCATCAATGGGGATAATGTCTACACGACAATTGAACCAAAGATCCAACATATGCTGGAAAATCGTGTTGCCAAGGTTTACAAGGATGGTAACCCGGATTCTGTCAGTGCCATCGTAATGGATACACGGACTGGACGGATTGTAGCAGCAACCCAACGTCCTACCATGCGGACAAAGAAGAATCCTGTTTGGCGGAACATGTTTGTTCAAGATGCCTATGAACCAGGTTCTACGATGAAGATTTTGGCCTTGAGTGCATCTGTTGACTCAGGTCACTTCAACCCAAACGCTACTTTCCAATCAGGTACCTGGGCGATCGGTGGTGGTAAGATCACTGACTGGTCTACTAGTGGTTGGGGTACGATCACATACAAGGACGCCTTTGATATGTCTAGTAACGTTGGTTTTGCCCACATCGAACAGGATATGGGTGCCAAGACGTGGATGAAGTACATCAAGCGTTTCGGCCTTTTGAAGAAGGTCAATGTTGTGGGTATGAGTGGTGAAACTGCTGGTTACACTCAATTCCACGGTATTTTGGAACAAGCTAACACATCGTTTGGTCAGGGGATAACCGTTAACCAAATGCAAATGCTGCGTGCAATTGGCGCCGTGGCAAACAATGGTAAGATGATGCAACCATACATCATCAATAAAGTTGTAAAGTCTAACGGTAAGGTCGTTGAGAAGACGAAGCCAAAGAAGGTTGGTCAACCAATCTCTAAGTCATCCGCTAAGCAAGTTCGCAAGTACATGGAAGGTGTTATCTACGACGAAAAGGGTCTGGGTCACGCGTTCCAAATCAAGGGTTACCGGGTTGCTGGTAAGACCGGTACTGCCCAAATCGGTGGTGCGAACGGTTACAGTAAGGGTGATACTAACTACCTGTACTCATTTGCGGGGATGGCACCTGCCAAGAACCCACGCTACGTAATCTACATTACTCTGCGTCGGCCTAAGAACTTAACCAAGCCAGCAACCAAGCAAATGGCATCAATCTTCAATCCTGTAATGAAGGCATTGCTCAGCAAGAACAAGGCTTCACACACAAATGAAGTAAAGGTACCAAATGTTGTTGGACAAAATGTTGATGATGCAAACAAGACCATTTCAAATCTTCACCTCCAGTCACTGGTAATTGGTGACGGTAAGAAGGTTAAGAACCAGTCAGTTGCATCCGGTTCAATCTTATTGAAGAATCAACGGATAATCCTGAATGCTGGAGGCACGATCAAGATGCCTGATATCTCTGGCTGGAGTGCTGCCGATGTTCAACAGCTTGCTGAAACCTTAAACCTTAAATTGAAGGAAAAGGGAACCGGCTACGTTGACAAGCAAAGCATCAAGGCCAACGACAAGATTCACAAAAATCAAACGTTAACTGTAACGTATAAATCAAAGGAATAAGGGGAAAATAATGAATTTATTATCGATCGTTCTAACGTTAATTAGTGCTTTTCTAATTACCTTCTTGTGTATGCCCTCACTGATTTCATATTTCCGGGCAAAGAAGGAAGGTCAACAAATCCGTGAAGAAGGACCTAAGTGGCACCAAAAGAAGGCGGGTACACCAACAATGGGTGGTTTGCTCTTCATCATTTCAGCTGTGATCACTGTCTTATGGGTTGCAGTAGTCTTCAATTTGGTATCAAACACCATGTGGGCACTGCTTTTCACGCTTGTTGTATACGGATTGATCGGTATGTGGGATGACAGTATCAAGATCTTCCACCACCAAAATGAAGGATTCAAGCCATGGCAAAAGGCACTCTGCCAAGTCCTGGCTGCCATGATCTTCACGGTAATCTACCAAAACGAAGGATTCCAAATGGGCTTCGGTAGTGAACAATACGGTTGGGCTTACGGACTCTTCATCATTTTCTGGATGGTCGGTTTCTCCAACGCGGTGAACTTGACTGACGGTTTGGATGGCCTGGTAAGTGGATTAGCCATCATCTCATTTGCGGCTTACTTCATTATTGCTATGGCTGGACTTTCCAACCCTGGTTACCCAGAAATCGCCTTATTCTGTTTAGCAATGATCGGTACTTTAGCTGGTTTCTTCCCATTCAACCACAAGCCTGCAAAGATCTTCATGGGTGACATGGGTTCACTCGCCATTGGTGCCTCATTGGCTGCCGTGGCACTGTTACTTCATCACGAATGGTCACTGCTTCTGATTGGTATCGTGTACGTATGTGAAACCTCAAGTGTCATCTTGCAGGTTGCTTCATTTAAGCTGACCGGTAAGCGGATCTTCAAGATGAGCCCAATTCACCACCACTTTGAAATGTGTGGATGGAGTGAATGGAAGGTCGACATCGTATTCTGGATCGTTGGACTGATCGGAGCTTTGATCATGGTAACATCAATTTTAATTTTCTAAGATAGTTGAAGGGACGAATTGGTAAGATGAAAAATATTACAAAGTATCAAGGCAAGAAGGTTCTTGTCATTGGTTTTGGGATTAGCGGAATCAACGCCGCACACCTCTTAGTTAAGTTGGGTGCAAATGTGACTGCTAACGACATGAAGACGCCCGATGACCCAACCGTGGTTGACGGACTCAAGCAAGATGGCATTGAGGTAATCACTGGTAGTAACCCACTGATCCTGGCCGATGAAGGTTTTGATTATGTCGTGAAAAACCCAGGTATCCCATACGACAACGAATTGGTTGCAAAGTTCGTTGGAAAGGGGACACCAATCATTACCGAAGCAGAACTGGGTGCCGAAATTTTTGAAGGACACCTCGTCAGTGTTACCGGTAGTAATGGTAAAACCACAACCACTACTTTGACCCAATTAATGTTGGCCAAGTCTTCAAATCACAAGGTCGAATACGCTGGTAATATTGGTGTATCTATGACCAAGGTTGCTGAAACTTTGGGTGCCGACGATACTTTGGTGACCGAGCTCTCTAGTTTCCAACTTCTCGGTGCGCCTACCATTCACCCACACATCGCAATTATCGCCAACATCTTCTCCAACCACTTGGACTACCACAAGACGCGCGAAAATTACATCAATGCTAAGCTCAACATCACGCGGAACCAAACCAAGGATGACTACTTGATCATCAACTGGGACCGCGACGAATGGCAAGAACTTTCCCGCCGTTCTCAAGCAACCATCGTACCATTCTCTCGTCTGAACAAGAGTCAAGAGGGTGCTTACGTGCAAGACAGCGACATTTACTGGCGTGGTGAAAAGATCATGCCGACCAAGGATATCCGTTTGATCGGACCTCAAAACGTCGAAAACGCTCTGGCTGCTATTGCTGCGGCAAAACTCAGTGGCGTATCAAACGAAGATATCATTAGCGTCTTAACAACATTCGGTGGTGTTCGTCACCGTCTGCAATACGTCCTCGATTACGAAGGTCGGCGCTTCTACAATGATTCCAAGTCTACTGACATCGAAGCTACCGAGGTTGCACTTCAAGGTTTCGAACAACCAGTGATTTTGCTGGCTGGTGGTTTGGACCGTGGATACACATTCGAACGCCTCGTGCCATACTTCAAGAAGCACGTCAAAGCCATCATCGTCTTCGGTCAATGCAAGGACAAGATGGCCGACGCTGCACGGCAAGCGGGGATTCCAATTATCCTCGAAAGTCAGGATGCGATTACCGCAGTTCCACAAGCCTGGGAACTCAGCCAACCTGGCGACGTGATCTTGCTGTCACCTGCGAATGCTAGTTGGGACCAATTCCCAAGCTTCGAAGTTCGTGGGGATCGCTTTATTGAAGCAGTTGAAAAATTAACAGGCGAAAAGGAGAAGAAATAATGCGTTTATTAGTTTCTGGTGGTGGGACTGGTGGTCACATCTACCCAGCCTTAGCCTTAATTGAACGATTAAAAGAAGTTGAACCAAACACGGAAGTCCTCTATGTCGGTACTACCCGTGGTTTGGAAAATAAGATTGTTCCTGATGCTGGCATCAAGTTGATCACGATGCAAATGCAAGGGTTCAAGCGTTCACTGTCCTTGGATAATTTCAAGACGGTCTACCTGTTCATGAAGTCCGTGCGTCACGCAAAGCAAATCATCAAGGACTTCAAGCCAGACGTTGTTTTAGGTACTGGTGGTTACGTCTCCGGTGCTGTTTTATACGCAGCTGCCAAGATGGGTGTGCCAACCGTAATCCATGAACAAAACAGTGTCGTTGGTGTCACTAACAAGTTCTTGAGTCGTTACGTCGATCAAATCGCAATTGCCTTTGAAGCAGCGCGGAGTCACTTCCCAGCTGATAAGGTAACGATGGTCGGTAACCCACGTGCCCAACAAGTCGCAGCTCAAGCAAACAGTGATTTTTCTTGGACATCATACGGCTTGTCCGATGACGAACCTACCATGATGATTTTCGGTGGTAGCCAGGGTGCACCAAAGATTAACAAGACTGTTGTTGATGCCATCCCAGAATTCAACAAGCGTAAGTACCAAGTGATTTTTGCTACTGGTCAAAAGCGCTATGAAGACGTGATGGACCAATTAAAGGACGTCCAAATTGCTGATAACGTCAAGGTTGTTCCTTACATCAAGGACATGCCTGCTAAGATGCCAAAGGTTGCTGCCTTAGTATCTCGTGCTGGTGCGACGACTATCGCCGAAGTTACCGCATTAGGTGTTCCTACCATCATGATCCCAAGCCCATACGTGACCGCTAACCACCAAGTAAAGAACGCCCAAGCATTGGTCAAAGATAATGCAGGGCTGATGATTACTGAAGATAAGCTTGACGCGCGGACGCTGATGGTGCAAGCTGATAAAATCATGGAAAATGAAGAATTGCGTCACGAAATGGCTGAAAACTCAAAGAAGATGGGTAAGCCAGACGCAGCAGATCACTTGATCAAAGTTTTGAAGAGAGCGATCGACGAACATAAATAGAAGAAAGGGGGAAACAACTTGGATAACAACCACGGAATTCCTGAACACCGCCGTTACTCAGACCGGCTTTCACAACTCGAACGCAACAGTGCCAATAGACCAACTGGCCGTGCTCCTAAAGATCGGATCGGTAACAAGGTAACGGGTATCAAGAAGTTCCGTCACCGTTCAAATGGTCGGCGGGTCTTCAAGTTAGTTTTCCTCTTTGGGATTGTTCTGCTCGGTGCTTTGTATGTCATTTCACCATTTAGTAAGGTCAAGACGATCACGTTTGCGGGTCACACAGAAATGACGCACCAAGAAATTGAAGATGCCACACAGGTTCGCCCGGGTAGATACATCTGGGGCACCGTGATGACGCAAAAGCACATTAACAAGGTTGCCCACAAACGGAATCCGGAAGTCCGCTCCGTTAAGATCAAGGCAACTGGTGCTCAATCAATTCGGATGGAAGTTACCGAAAACCGTGTCGTTGGTACTGTAGAAATTGGTAACTCCACATACTCAGTGCTTTCCAATGGTCAATTAAAACCAGACAATAGCAAGAAGAGTCAGATTCAATACAAGAATTTTGGTGGCAAAAAGAAAGCATTAGCTGCCACCGCCATCCAAATTGGTAAGCTCAAAAAGGTGATCATTGATGATATTTCAACGATCAGTTACGAGCCAAGTAAGAACTCTCCTAACAAGATCGTACTTTACATGAGAGATGGAAATACGGTATATGCTAACCGCACAAACGTTGGTACGAAGATGAAGTACTACCCAGCGATTGCCAATACGATGAAGAATTCAGGAATCGTTGACCTGCAAGTCGGAGCATATTCATACGACTACGGATCAAAAGAAAAGTGATTTTTAATAAAAACATCTTACAAAACACTTTTGAACCGGAAAATGTGTGGTAGAATTTAACATATGTATAATTAGAAATTAATTATCGATAATTTGTTGTATTAGGAGGGTGCTGTTCAGATGGACAATTCAGAGGTATATGTTGGATTAGATATTGGGACCACCTCGGTTAAGGCACTAGTTTGTGAAAATGTTAAAGGACAGTTAAAGGTCATTGGTGTAGGGGTCGCACCCTCTAACGGACTCAATAAAGGAGTAATTGTCGATATTGACAAGACTGCTCGAGCTATTTCACAAGCAGTAGCTGATGCTGAGGCAAAATCTGGTCTCAACATTAAGGATTTAATTGTAGGATTACCAGCTAACTACTTACAAATGCAAAAAGTTCACGGGATGATTACTATTGCTTCCCAAGGTCAATCACG
Source organism: Limosilactobacillus sp. (assembly GCA_030530845.1). Lineage (GTDB taxonomy): Bacteria > Bacillota > Bacilli > Lactobacillales > Lactobacillaceae > Limosilactobacillus. The sequence goes on along the minus strand of JAUMUE010000013.1, from coordinate 20,373 downwards.
CGAGATCGTAAATCGTGACGTGATCGACGTTGCTAAGGAAACTTTAACTCAAAACATTCCGCCTGAACGTGCAGTGCTTGATTTGATCCCAACCGAATTTGCCGTTGATGGCTTCGGTGGTATCAAGGATCCACGTGGTATGGTTAGTGTTCGCTTAGAAATGAAGGGGACACTTTACACCGGTCCAAAGACGATCCTCCACAACACTAAGAAGGCTGTACAAACGGCTGGATATCGGATTAAGGACTTTGTGATTTCACCAATCGCAACCAACTTCAACCTACTCAATGACGGTGAACAAGACTTCGGTACTGTTGTCATTGACCTCGGTGGTGGACAAACTACGACCTCAATCGTACATGACCACCAATTGAAGTACACCTTTGTTGATCCTGAAGGTGGTCGTTACATTACCAAGGATATTTCTACTGTTTTGAATACTTCATTGAAGGATGCCGAACAGTTGAAGCTTAACCACGGTTTTGCTGACCACACATTGGCTGATCCAGAAGCTCAAGTCAACGTGAATGTCGTTGGTAAGAATGAACCAGTCCAATTTACAGAAGAATACTTGGCTGAAGTCATTGAAGCTCGGATGCGCCAAATCTTTGAACGTATTCACCAACGCCTGCAAGCTATCCATGCGCCTGAATTACCAGGTGGTGTTACCATTATCGGTGGTGGCGCTGCTATGCCAGGTGTGAAGGAATTAGCTCAACAATACTTCCCAGGCAACATCAAAGTATATGTTCCTGAACAAATGGGTATCCGTCACCCTCTTAATGCTACTGGTTTAGCATTAGCAATGTACGAAAACGGTCTGTCTGATGTGGATAAGTTGATCAAGCAAACTATCCAACAACCAGACATTGTTGATAGCCCAGATGACGTACGGGTAGCTCCACAGCCAACCCGTCAATTTGTTCGCCAATGGACTAACAAGCAAACAAAGCCTAGTCGTACGCAAAAGAACGAACAAAAGATTAATAAGAAGCCTCAAACCCAAAAGACTACTGGTTCTTTTGGTGAAAAGTTTAAAGGTTTCTTCGATAACATTTTTGACTAATATTTGGAGGATAGATTTCTATGGATAACGAAAGCACTTTCGAAAACGAATTCGGTGGCGCAAAGATCAAGGTAATCGGTGTCGGTGGTGGTGGTGGAAACGCCGTTAACCGCATGATTACTGAAAAGGTTAAGGGTGTCGAATTCATCGTCGCAAACACTGACCGCCAAGTATTAAACATTTCCCAAGCTCCAACTAAGATCCAACTTGGACCTAAGTTGACTAAGGGTCTTGGTGCCGGTTCTAAGCCAGAAGTTGGTGAAAAGGCCGCCCAAGAAAGTGAAGAAGCCATCAAGGAAGTACTTGAAGGCGCAGATATGGTCTTCATCACTGCCGGTATGGGTGGTGGTACTGGTACTGGTGCCGCACCTGTTATCGCTAAGCTCGCTAAGGACAGTGGTGCATTGACTGTTGGTGTAGTTACCCGCCCATTCTCATTCGAAGGACCAGGCCGTGGTAAGTATGCTCAAGAAGGTTTGGAAAAGTTGAAGGAAAACGTTGATACTTTGATCGTCGTTGCCAACAACCGCCTTCTTCAAATGATCGACAAGAAGACTCCTATGATGGACGCATTCAAGGAAGCCGATAACGTTCTCCGTCAAGGTGTCCAAGGTATCTCTGACTTGATCGTTACTCCAGGTTACATCAACTTGGACTTCGCTGATATTAAGACGTTGATGTCCAACCAAGGTACTGCCTTGATGGGTGTTGGTTCAGCTACAGGCGAAAACCGCGCTGCTGAAGCCACTAAGAAGGCTATTTCTTCACCATTGCTTGAACTTTCAATCTCTGGTGCACAACACGTTCTGATGGATATCACTGGTAGCGAAGATATGGCAATGTTTGAAGCTCAAGAAGCATCAGACGTTATCAAGGAAGCTGCTGGTACTAACGTTGATATTTCATTCGGTATGTCTCTTGATAGTGAAATGGGTGACGAAGTACGTGTTACTGTTATCGCCACTGGTATTGACAAGGTTAGTCAAAAGGCTGCTATTCAACCACAAGGTGCTCCAGTTCAACAAGTACAACGTAACGTCGCTCCACAAATCGAAGACAATGGTGTATCAAATGACCCATTTGACGGCTGGAACGACCCAACTGCTGAAGTTACTGAAAACCGTGCCAACGATAACGCCGGTGAATTCTCACACGTTGATAAGCCAGAATTCAATGTATTTAACGATGACACATTAAACACTGACGATGGTGATGACGACAACCTGTCAACACCACCATTCTTCAAGAATCGTCGTCAGTAATTATTGAAAATGAGGGTGGTTTAACAATTGTGTTAGAACACCTCTTTTTCGTAAATAAAGGAGTGAATGATTATGGCAGCTAGTTTCTTTAAGAACTTGTTCGGTGACGAAGACGAACAAGAATACTACGAAAATAATCAACCAGCTGAAAAGGCACCTAAGACGCGCTTTTCCAGCAAGATCGTCTCATTTAGTGATGGTCAACGTGCAAACCAAGGTCCAAGCCAAATTACTCTTTTTGAACCACGGATGTACGCAGATGTGAAGCAAATTGCCTCACAATTGCTTTCTGATCACGCAATTGTTGTTAACTTTACGCAAATGGACAGCAAGTCTGCCGCTCGGATGGTAGATTTCCTTAACGGGACTGTATTCGCAATTGACGGTGAGATGAAGCGGATCGGTAAGGAAATCTTCCTTTGCGCTCCAAACAACTTTGAAGTGTCCGGTGATCTTTCAACTAGTTTGAAGGCTGACGCCGACCACTTAACTGATTAGGAGGACGACATGGCTCTGATAATATTGCTGTTAAATAAACTGATCGAAGCATATATTTGGGTCATTGTAGTTTGGTGTTTGTTGTCCTGGTTCCCAAACGCGCGGGGGACACAATTAGGTTATTGGATTAACCGCCTCGTTGAACCATACATGCGCTGGTTTTACATTATTCCGCCAATTGGAGGGATTAGTTTTGCACCAGTGATCGGGATTTTTGTTCTCTACATGGCTCAATATGGTCTTGTGGCGATCGCTAATATGCTGATTTGACGATGGAAGAAAATATTAAACAACACTTCCGTCCGGATGAAGCGGCATTTATCGACCAGGTCCGCGATTGGATTAGTACTGTGATCGGACAGTACCGGCCAGTTCTGACCTTCTTCCTCAACCCGCGACAACGATACATTGCTCAGACAATGGTCAACCGCGAGATCGATGTGAAGGTTCAAAGCAACGGTGGCTGGGACGGCGCAGAAATGCAACGGCTGTTATTTTATCCGTCATACTATGAACCAACTGCAAAGGATTTTGAGCTCGAAGTTTTAGAGGTCAATTATCCAACCAAATTTATCGAATTACACCACCGGCAAATCATGGGGACACTCATCGGTGAGGGCCTCGAACGAAATGCCTTTGGTGATATCCTCGGTGATGAGGGCAGGTGGCAAGTGGTTGTGACGAGTGCGATGGCCAAGTATTTACATACCAACATCAATCACATTGGTCGTGCCAAGATCAAATGGGAACCGGTTTCTGACGGCGACGTATTACACCCCTTTGAAGATTGGGAAGAGGTCGCCACGACGATTACTTCATTACGCCTAGACAGTGTGGTGGCTGCGGGATTTAATTATTCACGCAACCGCGCCAAGCAGTTAGTCGAGTCCGGTAATGTCCGCCTTAACTGGGAAGACGTGACCCGACCTGACGCTACCGTAGTCGAACACGATTTGATTTCAGTCCGCCACGCTGGCAGGATCCGAATCGATAGTGATAACGGTCTAACACGAAAGAATAAAGAAAAAGTCGTATTATCTGTAGTTCATGCTTAAATTGGAGGAATTAACATGGGGTTAACTGTAAAAGACATTAACGAAAAAGAATTTTCAACTAAGATGCGGGGCTTCAACCAAGAAGAAGTTAAAAAGTTCATGGATGAAGTTGCACAAACTATTCAAGAATTGACTGAAGAAAACCACGCTTTGAAGGAAACTATCCAAGCCGACGAAGGTAAGTTGAAGTACTTCAGCGAATTAAAGGACTCACTTAACAAGTCTATCTTGGTTGCTCAAGAAGCTGCTGACAAGGTTAAGAACAATGCTAAGCGCGAATCTGACATCATGATCCGCGAAGCTCAAAAGCAAGCTACTGACATTGTTTCTGAAGCCAACGAAAAGTCCAACCAAATCATGGAACGGACTAGCGAAAGCACTCGCAAGTTAACCACAGAAACTAGCGACTTGAAGAAGCAAACTCGGATCTTCAGACAACGGCTTCAAGTGATGCTCGAATCACAATTAGAAGTTGTTAAGAGTGACGAATGGGACAAGTTGTTAGCCGATGACAACATGTCAGATTACGATGAAATTCAAAAGATCTTGGGAAAGAATCTTGACAAAGAAAGTTCTGTAAGTGTAGAATCAACAGAAATTAGTTCTCAACCTGTTGTTAATTCAGAAGATGAAATGGCCAACCAACCAGCAGTTGAAGTTAGCCAAGAAGTCACTTCTGAAAAGGCAGACCAAGGGGAAACAGTTGTCTTCTTCCCTGAAGATGGTCAAAAGGACTAGAACTATAAATACTAGATTATTCAAAAATGTTGAAGAGAATTGAGATAGCCATTCAATACCCAAGCGAGTCAGTGGTTGGTGAGAGACTGATGGTATTGGCTGTTTCTGATCATCTCTGAGTGCTAGGCTCAAGTTAGTAGGTCTAGCCGGTCCATTACCGTTATTCAATGACTAGAGGAGATCCATTCTGGGTCTTGAATATGGGTGGTACCACGAAGCTTCGTCCCTGTCTGGGATGGAGCTTTTTTATTTGAATAAGCTAGCAAAAATGAGAAAGGGGTAGTTGTCATGCGGGTTAAAGATACATTAAACCTTGGAAAGACCAAGTTCCCAATGCGCGGGAAGTTACCGGTCACCGAAGCTCAACGTGAACAGCTTTGGGAAGAAAACAAAGTATACGAATTACGTCAAAAATTAAACGAGGGTAAGCCAACTTTTGTCTTACACGATGGCCCTCCATACGCCAACGGTAAGATTCACATCGGTCACGCCATGAACAAGATTTCAAAGGACTTTATTGTTCGCTACAAGTCAATGTCTGGCTACCGTGCACCATACGTTCCTGGTTGGGATACTCACGGTCTTCCAATCGAACACCAATTAACTAAGTCCGGTTACGACCGTAAGAAGATGACAACTTCTGAATTCCGTGACCTTTGTCGTAACTACGCATTGGAACAAGTTGACACTCAACGTCAAGGTTTCAAGCGCCTCGGTGTTTCAGGTGAATGGGATCACCCATACCTGACACTTGATAAGGAATTCGAAGCTGCACAAGTTCGCGTCTTTGGTGAATTTGCTAAGAAGGGTCTCTTATACCAAGCTAAGAAGCCTGTTTACTGGTCATGGTCATCAGAATCAGCATTGGCTGAAGCCGAAGTTGAATACCATGATGTAGTTGCCAAGACTGCTTTCTTTGCTGAACAAGTTAAGGATGGCAAGGGCGTACTCGACGACAACACTTACATGGTTGTTTGGACTACTACTCCATGGACTGTTCCAGCTTCTGAAGCCGTTGCAGTCAACGCCAAGTTTGATTACTCAGTTGTTAAGCCAGCAAACGATGACCGTCAATTCGTTGTTGGTACTGAATTGCTCTCAGTAGTTGCTGAAAAGCTCGGCTGGGAAGATTACGAAGTCGTTAAGCACCTTGCTGGTAACGACCTCGACGGTATGGTTACCAAGCACCCATACCTCGACCGTGACCTCTTAGTTGGTACCGCAGATTATGTTACTGCTGATGCCGGTACTGGTCTGGTCCACACCGCTCCTGGTTACGGGGACGATGACTACCACTTTGGTTTGGAACACGACTTACCAATCTTTGCTCCAATTAACGACCAAGGTGTATTGTCAAAGGAAAACGGTCCTGAATTCGACGGTGTATTCTACCAAGACGCTGACGACATTTCCTTGAAGCTCTTGGAAGAACACAATGCACTGCTCTTAGAAGAACCACTCAAGCACTCATACCCATTTGACTGGCGTACTAAGCAACCAATCATCTTCCGTGCTACTGATCAATGGTTCGTTTCTATCGACAAGATCAGAGATGACATCTTGAATGCACTGGAAGACGTTGAATACAAGCCAGATTGGGGTAAGGTTCGTCTCCGCAACATGATTCGTGACCGTGGTGACTGGGTAATTTCCCGTCAACGTGTCTGGGGTGTTCCATTGCCAGTCTTCTACGCTGAAGATGGTACTCCAATCATGGAAGAAGAAACCATTGAACACGTGGCACAACTCTTCGCTGAATACGGCTCTAACGTTTGGTTTGACCGTGAAGCTAAGGACCTCCTTCCAGAGGGCTACACTAACGAACATTCACCAAACGGCAAGTTCACCAAGGAAACCGACATCATGGACGTTTGGTTCGATTCCGGTTCATCTCACCAAGGTGTCTTGGCAGAACGTGATTACCTGACATACCCAGCAGACCTTTACCTTGAAGGTTCTGACCAATACCGTGGTTGGTTCAACTCTAGTTTGATCACCAGTGTTGTTTGCTCAGGAAAGGCCCCATACAAGGGTATCGTCTCACAAGGTTTCACCCTTGATAAGCACGGTAAGAAGATGTCCAAGTCTCTTGGTAACACCATCGACCCTGCAGACGTTGTTAAGGAAATGGGCGCAGAAATCGCTCGTCTCTGGGTAATGTCAGCAGATACTTCCGCCGATGTTCGTGTATCTAAGGGTACTTTCCAACAAATCTCTGAAGCATACCGTAAGCTCCGGAACACATTCCGCTTCTTGCTTGCTAACACTTCAGACTTTGATCCAGCTGCTAACACTGTTGCATACGAAGACATGAGCAGCGTGGACCAATACATGATGGTTAAGCTTAACCATTTCTTGAAGACCATGCGTGACGAATTCGATGCTTACGACTTCCTGGACGCATACAAGTTCTTGATCAACTTCGTAAACAACGACTTGTCAGCATTCTACATGAACCTTGCCAAGGACGTTCTTTACATCGAACCTGAAGATTCAAACGTTCGTCGTTCAATGCAAACCGTCTTCTACAACATCTTGTTGACCATGGTTAAGCTCTTAACTCCAATCCTTCCTCACACTACTGAAGAAGTTTGGGAATACATGGATGAACCAGAACAATTCGTCCAACTCACTGATATTCCTGAACCACAAACATTCGGTAACGAAAAGGACGTTCTCGCTAAGTGGGAAGACTTCATGGAAGTTCGCTCACACGTCCTCAAGGGTCTGGAAGAAGCTCGTAACGACAAGCAAATCGGTAAGTCATTAGAAGCCCACGTTGACCTCTACTTAGACGACAATCAACAAGCACTCGTTGATAGCTTGGAAGAAAACGTCGCACTCTTGCTCGGTGTTTCTGCATTAGACATGCACCCACTGGATGAAGCAGGCGATGACGCTGACAAGTACAAAGATGGTGTTGCAGTCAAGGTCGCACCAGCTCAAGGTGAAACTTGTGACCGTTGTCGGATGGTTAAGGAAGATGTTGGCTCAGATGCAGCCTACCCAATGCTTTGTGCTCGCTGTGCAAAGATCGTTCGTGAAAGCTTCCCAGAAACTGCTGACGAAGGACTCGAAAAGTAAAAAATTCATATAAAAAGCGCCGAAAGCTCGTCAATTCATGACAAGAAATTTCTGGCGGTGTAAAATACCAAGTGACGCTTGTTGCTTGGTATTTTTTATTTATGTAATAATAGAGAGATATCAGGTAAAAAATTGACGAGGTGAAAATATGCTTAAAGGCGAAGTAAAAAGCTTTGATGAACAAAAAGGCTGGGGGTTCATTACCGTTCCCGATGAAGGCGAAATTTTTGTTCACTACAGCGGGATCGAGGGGCACAGTCGGCGGGTACTCCACCCAGGCGAATCTGTCTCTTTAGTAATTGTCCAAGGTAAGAAAGGACCAATGGCAGCCCACGTACGGGTAATTCGATAGGAGGTATTCGGGATGGAATTTGAAGAACGGCCAATTAGCAGCGAAACAGTCTTTGATGGACACTTGATTTCAGTCGAAGTCCAACAAGTGAAGACGCCAAAGGGCAACGTGGCACAACGCGAAATTGTCCACCACGCTCCCGCAGTCGCTCTTTTAGCCATTACCGACCAGGATGAAATGATCTTAGAGAAGCAATGGCGGTCACCAATCGCCAAGACAACTCTTGAGATCCCTGCCGGTAAAGTTGATTCACGGGATGAAAATAGCGCAAAGCACGCGGCTATCCGTGAGTTAAACGAAGAGACACGCTACCAGGCTGATTCTCTCAAAAAGATCTCGGGCTTCTACTCATCGGTCGGCTGCATGGACGAGTACATGACCTTATATCTGGCGACTGGACTGACTCCGGTAGCAGACGAACTGCCACAAGACCAAGATGAGCAACTGGCATTAATCACCGTCACGCTCGACCAAGCGCTTGCAATGATCGACAGCGGTGAAATTGAAGATGCGAAGACGATTATGGCAATCTATTACTGGCAAGGGATGAAGCACAATGGATAACAAGAACCCATTTGATGACGAGCAAATGACCCGTCAACAATACCGTGAACAGCTGGAACGTCAGCAAGGTGCCGGTACCGACGACGGCCTGATCCACCGTGAAGGCCGTGACGAGGATACTAGCTATGCCCGGCGTGCCGACGTTTACGAAGAAGACCACTACAAGACGCCAGAAGAAAAGACGGCAATATTAAAACGCAAGCTCAATATCGCAATTGCCTGCCTGATTGTCGCCATTATTTGTGTTTATTTGATTTTAATTTACGTAGGTTAAGAGGAGTGAATTTGATGCGCTTTGGTATTATTTGTGCAATGCAAGAAGAAATTAAGGAACTGATCGCCAACTTAGAAGGTGAAGAAGAAAAGGTGATCGGTGGTAAGACTTACTACTTTGGTACTATTACTGGCCAATCCGTTGTGCTCGTGGAATCAGGGATCGGTAAGGTCGAAGCCGGTATCACCACTGAACACCTGATCACCGACTGTGGTGCGGACGTTGTGATCAATTCCGGTTCTGCCGGTGGGATTGGGGAAGGCCTCCATGTCGGGGATGTCGTAATCTCCACTGAAACTGCCTACCATGACGTTGACGTAACCGCATTTGATTACGTCTATGGTCAACTCCCACAAAAGGATCCACGTTTCGTAGCTTCAGAAAAATGGGGCAAGGCACTCGAACTCGCTGGTGAACAAACTGGTCTGACCATCAAGCGCGGTCTGATCGTTACTGGTGACCAATTCGTTGCCGGAAAGGATACCATCGCTAAGATCATGTCGCACTTCCCAGACGCGCTCTCCGCTGAAATGGAAGGTGCTGCGGTGGGCCAAGTGGCAACTGACCACAAGATCCCATACGTGGTTGTCCGCGCAATGTCTGACACGGGTGACGAAGAAGCGGGTGTCAGCTTTGACGAATTTATTATCGACGCCGGCAAGCGGTCCGCAAACATGCTGTTGCAATTATTCAAGGACCTGGCTGCCTAGAGAAAGGGTGCAAGATTTTGAAGGAAATTTATTTGGATAATGCCGCCACGACACCAATGACTCCTGAGGTGATTGACGAGCTGACTGAACGGATGAAGGATACCTGGGGAAATGCCTCAACTGGTTATTCATACGGCCGTGAAGCCAAATTAGTTTTGGAAAACAGCCGTCACATCCTGGCCCAAAGCATTAACGCCAAAGACGAAGAAATCATCATCACCAGTGGCGGTACCGAAAGCGACAATACAGCGATTATCCAAACCGCATTTACCCGCCAAAACCTCGGTAAGCACATCATCACGACTGCCATCGAACACGAAGCCGTCTTAAAACCGCTCCATTTCCTCGAGGAACGCGGTTTTAAGGTGACCTACCTGAGTGTCGATGAACAGGGGAACATCTCCTTAGATGAGCTCAGAGACGCCTTAGATGACGAAACAATCCTGGTGACGATCATGTCCGGAAATAATGAAGTCGGCAGCCGGATGCCAATTCATGAAATCGGTGAAATTTTAAAGGACCACCAAGCATGGTTCCATACTGACGCGGTGCAGGCATACGGCTTGTTGCCAATTGACGTAGAAGCCGACCACATCGACTTGCTTTCCACATCGGCCCACAAGCTGAATGGACCAAAGATGATCGGATTCTTGTATCGGCGCGAAGGTATCAACTTCCCAAGTTTTATCAAGGGTGGGGACCAAGAAACCAAGCGACGTGCGGGGACCGAAAACGTACCGGCCGTGGCTGCGTTTGCCAAAGCAGTCTCCATGGATACCGAAGAAGTGAAGGCAGAGCGGCGTGAACGCTTCTTCCATTACAAGCAAAAGATCGTTTCTGCGCTGCGTGAACACGGTGTCGATTTTGAGGTCAACGGTGAAATTAACCCCGACAACCTCAACCACGTCTTGAATATCTGGTTCAAGGGTATTTCTACTTACGTCATGCAAACCGACCTCGACCTGGCAGGCATCGCTGTGTCAGGAGGATCCGCATGTACGGCAGGGAATATCGAACCATCACACGTTTTGACTGCGATGTTTGGTGCTGACTCACCACGACTGTCCGAATCAATCCGGATCAGCTTTGGTGCGCTCAATACCGAAGAAGATATTGACGCCTTCATTACTGCCGTGCTCGGCATTATCGATAAGTTAAAGCAAATCAAGGGAGGATTGGAATAATGGAATTTGCGAAAAGTGTAAAGCTGAATGGTGACAAGGATACCTACAGCATCAGCCCAGACATCAAGAAGTTTACCCTGATGGACCTCGGATTTGAACAAACACGGATGGGGAACTTCGAATACAAGGGGAGCCTCGACACTGACAATCCCTTTAAGCCAATCGCTCGTCTGCGGATTTTAATCAACGCCGACCTCGACGGATTCAAGATGGAAACCGTCTCTGGCAACGGTGCACGCAAGATTAATATTTTCACTCACCAACGTTCTGCAGAATTTGTTGAACAACTTCATTTTATTTTAAAAGAAATGTGTGAAAGAAACGTATTTATTAATGACGAGGGAAAATAAGTGCAGCCCTACCAATACTTTGTTAAAATGGTTATTACTGGATATGCGACCTTCACTCGTAGATTATTCCAGAATCTATTTGAAATGATGGTGATATTTAATGACTGACCACAGCAAGACACGTGTTGTTGTCGGTATGAGTGGTGGGGTAGATTCCTCCGTCACTGCATTGCTGCTCAAGCGTCAGGGATATGATGTCGTCGGCGTCTTCATGAAGAACTGGGACGACACTGACGAAAATGGTGTTTGTACTGCTACCGAAGACTACAAGGACGTGGCTAAGGTAGCTGCTAAGATCGGGATTCCATACTACTCGGTTAACTTCGAGAAGGAATACTGGGACCGCGTCTTCAAGTACTTCATCGCTGAATACAAGAAGGGCCGGACACCAAACCCCGACGTTATTTGTAACAAGGAAATCAAGTTCAAGGCCTTCATCGAATACGCTAACCAATTAGGGGCGGATTACGTGGCGACCGGTCACTATGCTGATCTCGAGCGTGACGAAGATGGACGGATGCACCTGATGCGCGCCTCTGATCGTCACAAGGACCAGACTTATTTCCTTAGCCAATTGGACTACCACCAATTGGACAAGGTGATGTTCCCATTGGCCAAGTACACGAAGCCAGAAATCCGGGAAATCGCTAAGGAAGCTGGATTGGCAACCGCTGATAAGAAGGACTCTGTCGGAATTTGTTTCATCGGTGAAGATGGCCACTTCCGCGAATTCTTGAGCCAATATATTCCAGCTCAACCTGGGAACATGGAGACGATTGATGGTAAGGTGGTCGGCAAGCACGCGGGCCTTATGTACTACACAATCGGTCAACGTAAGGGCCTCGGACTCGGTGGTAACAAGGAAAGTAACGAGCCATGGTTCGTAGTCGGCAAAGACATTAAGAAGAACGTTCTCTATGTCGGCCAAGGCTACCACCACGAGCACTTGTACGCTACTCACCTGGAAGCCAGCGATATTCACTGGGTTGACGACGTTGTGAGTCGGTACGGACGTGACTTCCACTGTACAGCCAAGTTCCGTTACCGCCAGACTGACGTGGGTGTGACTGTCCACATCTCTGACGACGACCAAATGGTAACTGTCAACTTCGACGATCCAGCACGTGCAATCACTCCCGGACAAGCCGTTGTGTTCTACGATGGCGAAGAATGTCTTGGTAGTGCGATTATCGACCGTGCATACAACCACGACCGTCAACTACAATATATCTAGAATCAATTACCAAACGCGTTTATTTCTGTTAAGATATTAGTTAAAAAGGTTTGCGATAACTATGACAAAAGTGTATTTAATCCGTCACGGAAAAACTGAATGGAATTTGGAATCGCGGTACCAAGGTGCCAACGGGGATTCTCCGTTGCTGCCACAGAGTTACCGGGAGATTGAGATGCTGGCAGACTACCTGCGACCAGTGAAGTTTGCTCACGCCTATGCGAGCCCTTTGAAGCGAGCACGGGTGACTGCGCAAGAGCTGATTAGCGGCCTCAACCAACCAATTCGTTTGACCATCGACAGCCGTCTCAAGGAATTCAACCTTGGTAAGATGGAAGGAATGCATTTTGATGAAGTTGCGCAAAAGTGGCCGGAACAACTCCATAACTTCCGCCATCACCCAGATCAATACGATGAAAAGGTGATTGAAAGTGAGAGTTTTGCCCAAGTGATCGACCGGATGGGTTCTGCAATCAAGGAATTCTGCCGTCTGTATCCAGATGACAATATCCTGGTTGTTTCCCACGGTGCGGCGCTGAATGCTTCAATCAATGCCCTGGTTGGTACTCCGCTGCCTCACTTGAAGGACCGCGGTGGATTGAGTAATACTTCGACCACAATCTTATCGACCACTGACGCAGAGCATTTCACTCTCGACCAGTGGAACAACACTTTGTACCTGCATAAAGATAAAGTTGACCCTACCGACACAGTTTAGAGAGGTGTTTGTGATGACCAACAACGAGAAAGAGAACAAAAAACGCGAGACCGAAAAGCTCGTGCACAAGTTGATTCAAGCAATTGATGACCACCCAGACAAGGTTCATAACTACTATGACCTTGGTTCTTTGTTGACCCGTCTTAACGATTACGAACAAGCAGAAGAACTCTTCATGAAGGCCCTCGGGATCTTTGAAGCGAAGAGTGACGAATCTGCCATTAACCTCTTAAACTACGGACTTGGTAACCTCTACTACGAGGTCGGCAAGACTGACAAGGCAATTGAACTTTATAACAAGATTTCAGATAAGAAGCTCAAGGCCGACTCTTACCTGATGTTGGCGCAAAGCTACATGAAGAAGGGTCTCCACAAGCAAGCAGTTGCATATGGTATCACTGCCCATGACCTGCGTGCAGAAGATCCTGAAATCAACCAAGTGTTGGGCGATTCACTCCTGGCGCTCGGTGAATTCACAGCTGCCAAGACCTACTATGACGCGATTTTAAAGCGCCACCCAGGTCGTGCAGATACGCAATTCAACCGTGGTCTGGTCGCTATGGTACTCGGTGAACCATACGAAGACTACCTGACACAAGCTAAGCAATTGAGTCCTTCTTACTACGAAGCCAGTGAGAAGAAGATTGCTGAAATCCAAAAGACTCTGCGGGCAACGCAAGGTAAAAAAGAATAACAACGAAGGGATGACTTTTATGGCAAGTGAAATTGATTTATTCAGTAAGCCAACAGAGTCATCCTTTTTAGTTGGCCAAGTTCAATCTGAAATTTTCTCCAGCCCGGATTCTTACTACAAGGTCCTGGCTGTTTCGATTGAGGATTCAAACATCACGGACTGGTTAATGCCGACCATTACGGTGACGGGGACTTTTGGCGAACTGAGGGATGACCAGATGTACCGTTTCGAAGGCAAAATCGTCGAACACAAGCGGTACGGGATGCAATTTCAATGTGACTCCTATCATGTCGTGCAACCATCAAGTAAGGACGGCGTGGTCGACTACCTGTCCGGTAAGCAGTTCCCGGGGGTTGGTAAGAAAACGGCGGAGAAGATCGTCGACGAATTGGGTACTGACGCGATTCAAAAGATCAGCGATGACCCACACGTGCTCGACAAGCTCAAGCTACGGCTGGCGGTGAAAAAATCGATCATCGACAACCTTAACGCAAACCAGGGGATGGACCAGATCATTATCGGGCTTAACGACTATGGCTTTGGTAACAACCTCATCACCTCCATCGTCGACCGGTATGGGGATGAAGCCCTCCACATCATCGAGGAGAACCCATACCAGCTGGCCAAGGAGATCGAAGGGATATCTTTCCGTCGTGCCGATGAAATTGCCCAAAAGATTGGGATTAAGCTCGACGATCCACGCCGAATTTCTGCCGCCATTCTCCAGACCCTTAATGATTTGACCATGCAGACTGGTGACACCTACACAACGGCGCGTCCATTTATGTCTGCGGCGGTGAGACTGCTGAACCAGACCAACTCTTTTTCTGTTTCCAACGAACAGATCGCGCGTGAAGCACAAAATATGGCTGAGCGCCACGAACTGCATTACGAAGACAAACGGATCTATCCGGTATCGCTCTACAAGGCTGAATACCAGATTGCTGACCACCTTCACCGGATTATGACGACGGAGCAAGAAAAAGTCGATGAGGAGACAATCGACAAGACCCTCAGCCGCGTAGAAGAAGAGTCGGGGATTCGCTACGATGAAGTCCAGGTCAACGCGATCAAGATGGCCATGAACAACAAGGTGATGCTTTTGACAGGGGGTCCTGGTACTGGTAAAACCACCATTATCCGCGGACTGGTTGAATGTTTTGCCAAGGTCCATCAGATCAGCCTCGACATCAAGGAATACAAGGACGAATCATTCCCGGTATTGCTGGCAGCACCAACTGGACGGGCGGCCAAGCGGATGAGTGAATCCACTGACCTGCCAGCCAGCACGATTCACCGGATGCTCGGGATTAACGGACGTGAGATGGCGACGGACCTGAATTCACGTGACATCGAAGGATCGCTTTTGATTGTCGACGAAATGTCCATGGTCGATACCTTGCTCTTTAAGATCCTGGTACAAGCAATCCCAACCTCGATGCACGTCGTCTTGGTAGGTGATAAGGATCAACTGCCATCAGTCGGCCCCGGCCAAGTTTTCCATGACCTGCTGAACTTCTCAGAATTGCCAAAGGTGGAATTAACCAATATTCACCGGCAATCAGAAGACTCCACGATTATTCCGCTGGCCCACGCGATCAAGGAAGGTCGGCTCCCCGCAGATTTGACCTCCAAGAAGGCTGACCGGTCATTCATCCCACTTGCACCAGGCCAGGTCTACAACTCGATGAAATTTATTATCGAGACCTGCCTGCAACGTGGATTCCCGGTAGAAGATGTTCAAATCCTTGCACCAATGTACGGTGGCCAAGCAGGTGTTGATAGCCTCAACCAACTGGCCCAAGAACTCTACAATCCGCCTGCAGAAGGAAAGCAGGAAGTCGTCTTCCGTAACGAGACTTTCCGGGTCGGTGATAAGGTCCTGCAAACCGTCAATAGCCCTGAAAATAATGTCTTCAATGGTGATATGGGTAAAATCGTCGCCATTGAAAGTAAGAAGGGTGAGAAAGGCTCTTCTATGACCGTCGACTTTGATGGTAATGAAGTCAACTACTCACGGATGGAATGGTCGCAATTAAAATTGGCCTACGCGATCTCGATTCATAAGTCGCAAGGCAGCCAGTTCAAGATCGTTTTAATGCCAGTTGTGAACCAATTCCGCCGCATGTTGCAACGGAATTTGATTTACACCGCCATCACCCGGGCCTCTGAAAAGCTGGTCATCGTCGGTGAAGTCAGTGCAATGCGCTTGGCGGTACAAAACGAGGGTACGAACCGGAACACGACACTATTGTTCCAACTCAACAAGCGCTGGAACATCGCACAAGGTGAAGTGAAGACTGTTGAGAAATCTTCTATCCCAACTGAGCATGACGAAGAAGAACCAGTTGACGTAGAACCTGTCACCCCATCCGTGACGCCTCAAGTAGGGGATAACGGAGTGAAAATTTTGACCCCCGAAATGATCGAAAATAATCTGATCGACCCAATGATTGGTATGGACGGGATAAAACCTGAGGACATGTGAAAAATGCATAAGTCTCTCTTGATAAAATGGATAAATGTTGTGATAATAAAGCTATATGCTAACTAAAGGGAGTACAAAAATGACCCAGATTAAAAATGCTGAAAACGTTCGCCTGTTTGCTTTGAATTCCAACGAACCACTCGCTGAATCCATCGCTGACAAAATTGGTTTGCCTATCAGTAAGTCATCCGTTGAACACTTTGCTGATGGCGAAATCAAGATTACCATCGACGAAAGTGTGCGGGGATGCGAAGTTTACGTGATCCAATCCGTATCTGACCCAGTTAACACTAACTTGATGGAATTGCTGATCATGGTAGATGCACTGCGCCGTGCTAGTGCTGCCAAGATCAACGTTGTAATGCCATACTACGGTTACGCACGTCAAGATCGTAAGGCTCGTAGTCGTGAACCAATCACCGCTAAGTTGGTCGCTAACTTGCTCGAAATGGACCAAATCGACCGCTTAGTTACAATCGACCTTCACGCTGCCCAAGTCCAAGGTTTCTTCGACATTCCAGTTGACCACCTGCAAGCTACTAGTCTGTTCTCTGAATACTTCGACAAGCAAGGTTTGATCAACGAAGATACTGTCGTTGTTGCCCCAGACCACGCGGGTGTTAGTTTCGCTCGTAAGTTTGCTGAACGGATCAAGGCTCCAATTGCGATTGTTGACAACCGTGCTGATGAAGGACGCAATCAAGGTGAACAAGCAGTTCCAGAATACGTGATCGGTGACGTTAAGGGCAAGACCGCTCTGATCGTTGACGATATCGTGGATACTGGTGGTCGGATGCAATTATCTGCTCAAGCATTAGCTAAGTTCGGTGCCAAGCGGATTTTCGGTATCGCTACCCACCCAGTGCTTTCTGGTGAATCTGTCAACATTTTACAAAACTCACTTTTAGAAAAGCTCGTCGTTACAGACACCATTCACTTAAACGACGACAAGAAGTTCGACAAGTTGGTGCAATTATCAGTTGCGGACCTGCTCGGTGAAGCGATCATCCGCATCCACAACCACCAATCAATTGATACATTATTTAACCGTAAGTAATGTCGTGATAAAGGATTCAGATTAGGTTCTGGGTCCTTTTTACATTCTCATTTTAAACGTAAAGTCTATTCTCTCTTTTAAGGTTTGTATGGCAAAATTTGCGAAATTCGTTCATTCAATTTACTTGCCTAAATGACATTGTTTGGAGGAAAATTGCTGCCCTAAATATCCATCTAATTATTTGCAGAATGTCCTTTACAAAAAAAAAAAATGTAAAAATATTCCGTGTAAACTTTAATATGACTGGTTTCTGACCAGTTAGCAATATAAATTTGGGAGTAATAATTATGAAGGATAATAAGAAAATTTTAGCAACTGCATTAGTTGCCGGTGCTGCAACTGTTGCGACTGCACAAACCGCACACGCAGATGGTTCAGGGGATAGCTACGTTGCACCTGACACGACACAAGAACAAAGCACTAACACGCAAGCCACCACTTTAGATGAAGCCAAGTCTCAAGCTGCTAGCGCCAACGAAGCTTTAGCTGATGCACAAAAATCAGCTAACCAAGACCAGGCTAATTTGGATTCTGCTAACAAAGCTGTTAGTGATGCTCAATCCAACTTAGACCAAGCTAACAAGGATTTGGATCACGCTACTGAAGTTTCCAAGAACGCTAGTCCAGAAGCAATTAGTGATGCTCAAACTAATGCAAATGATGCTAAGACTAACTTGGATAAGGCTCAAGCAGATGCTAAGAACAAGGCTACTGCACAAGACGAAGCTCAAAAGGCTGTTGATGACGCACAAAGCAAAGTTGCTACTGCCCAAACAGGGGTGGACAACGCAAGCAAGGCGGTAAGTGAAGCGCAAAGCGCGGTGGACGGCACAGGTTTAGCAGACGCACAAAAGGCCTTAGACGAAGCCAAGAGCGCCCAAGCCAGTGCGCAAGAAGCGGTCAAGGAAGCGCCACAAAAGGTATCAGACGCAAGCAAGGCGGTAAGTGATGCGCAAAGTGCTTTGGAACAAGCCAAGGCCAAGCAAGCCACTGCGCAAAGCCAAGCGGACAGTGCCAAGCAAGCCTTAAGTGATGCGCAAGCCGAAGCCAATGCCAAGCAACAAGCGGTAACCGATGCCCAAGCCAAGGTTGATAGCGCCAAGCAAGCCTTAAGTGATGCGCAAAGCGGAGTAAAGGACGTCGACACCATCACCTTGCCCCAAGGTTACGCACAAGCCTTGCAAGACTACGTGGACGGTAAGATTAGTAAGGAAGATGTAGAAAAGACCATTATTGCTAATGGTAATGCTAAGAGTGGATTTGACTATGCTTTCAATAGTGGTAACTTTGTATATCACCATGATGCAGAAGCACAAAAGGAAGTTGTTGCACCAGCTACAAACCACGTTCCAACTGATAGAGCAGATCTTCAAATTAAATTGACTGACGAACAAGTAAAGAATGTTAATACTTACGCATCTGGACTTATTAACCAAATTCTTTCACAAATCAACGGAACTAAGCCTGTCAAGGTAACTGCTGGCTCAATTGATTTTGCAAATGTTGCAGTTCAAGGTTATAACAACCAAACCGAGCAAGCATTGACTCACGTTCACACAACATCTAACCCTTACGCAGAAGAAAAGGGAGTAGACTACCAAGAAAATCTTCTTTCTGATGATTGGTACACTGTTCCTAATAGTCAATTCGGATTTGACAGTCAAGATTCTGGAGCAATTACCATGGACCGCATTTATCAACATGTTTACTATGCGATTGTTAACATGTTATTTAATGATATTGATTGGAATTGGGGTCATGCGCTCAATATTGCTCAAATCTACAAAACACCTACAACCCTTGACGAAGCTATGAACGATTATACAGGTATGCAACGTTATCTTGGTGTTCAAGTTTCTAAGTTCGGAAACATCATCTTTGAATTCATTGTTCCTAACAGTGAAGCAAATCCTAATCTTGCAACTTTCATTCAAAACAATCCTAAGTATCAAAACGTTACCCTTAATCAAGCACATCCTACCAAGGATTTCGATACTGATACAGTATACACGGACGATAATGCTGACTCCCAAACCAAGATTGCTACTGCTCAAACTAACTTAACTAATGCACAAGCAACCCTTGCAACTGCACAAAGTGCATTGGTATCTACCCAAAACAAGGCTAACCAACTTGCTGAAACTAACAACAACGCTCAAACTGCTTTAGCACAAGCAAATGCTGACGTAACTACTGCACAAAACAACGTTACTGCACGTCAAGCAGACACTACTCAAGCTAAGGCTGATAGCGACAAGGCACAAGCTGACCTTGATACTGCTAACAAGGCGGTTGCTGATGCACAAGCTACGGTAGATTCATTTACTGGCGACCAACAAACTAAGCTTGCTAACTTGCAAGACAAGAAAGATGCTTTAGCTAAGGCACAACAAGCCTTGACTGACGCTCAAGCTGACCTTAAAGCTAAGCAAGATGCACTTGCTACCGCTAAGGCTGACCTTGAAACTGCCAACAAGGCGGTTGCAGATGCACAAACTGCACTCGACCAAGCCAACAAGAACCTTTCAGACTTGCAAAATGCGCCAGAAAACTTGAAGAAAGCACAACAAGCCATTGAAACTGCTAAGCAACACTTAGCAGATGCTCAAAAGGCTCAAGCTACTGCTCAAACTGCCTACGAACAAGCTAAGGAAGTGCTCGCAGACGCTCAAACTAAGGCTGACAAGGCAAACCAAACACTTGCTATGTTCCAAGCTATTGCTGACGCTCAAAAGGCGGAAGAAGAAAAGGCACAACAAGCCAAGTCGGAAGCTGACAAGGCAAAGGCTGAACAAGTTAAGTTTGTTTCTGACAAGGCACAAACTCGTGCTGAATACCGTGAAAGCCACAAGGCTAACACACTCCCACAAACTGGTAATGAACAAACTGGTATGGCATTAGTACTCGGTTTATTCTCTGCTATGATGGGCTTATCCGTACTCAAGTTACGCAAGCGTAACTAATTACCTAAATTACATATCTCCTTTTTGGGCTCTTTGTCAAATCGTATTGGTGAAGAGTTATAGCTACCTCCAAAATGGAGGT
>JAUMUE010000012.1:31068-41463 GCA_030530845.1 Limosilactobacillus sp. | reverse complement strand
AGCAAGCTGTTTGGCCCTCTTTCCAAATCAATATTCTTACCATCCACTTCAACTTTGTAGTGCTTGTTGTAAATTACAAATGGCAATTCTAATAAATCATAATTCTTAGGATTATTAAACTTGTAAATAACACCGTCAGGAATTGGTTTAACATTTTTAATTTCAAACTGTGGTTGATTATCCTTTATAGTATTGTGATATGGGTAAGAGATGAATCCAAATACATTTGAAGAATCTTTTGGAAAATAATCCTGTTGAATAATCCAATGTAATCCATTGTATACTTGAGAATTGTCTTTCATTCTAAAACTTGGAAAGATTGCAGGCAAGGGATTCTTATCACAAACTATCGATGCAAGCTGTATATCATTTGATCTTAACGACTTATATTGTCTTTGAAGAACAAAAGAAGATAATGCAATTGCTAATATTGTCATAATCGTTCCACATATTTGGAAATATTTATTAGATTTTTTCAATAAAACATATTCAACGATATAACTAAAAATAAATGTAAGAAACACTTGTGGAACAACTTCTATTCTTGAAGGCCATTGTAAGTTAGATATTTGTGTGTTCTTTAATATTTCCATTGGAACAAAGCTAGAA
The DNA here is from genome assembly GCA_030530845.1 of Limosilactobacillus sp. Classification (GTDB taxonomy): domain Bacteria; phylum Bacillota; class Bacilli; order Lactobacillales; family Lactobacillaceae; genus Limosilactobacillus. The sequence goes on along the minus strand of JAUMUE010000012.1, from coordinate 40,854 downwards.
CACATAATAATCACTATAATTGAAATGACTAATAGTTGTTTCATATATTGTGGAATGTGATTAATAGCAATAAATCCTACGATTAATCCTAAAATCGCAAAAAACGAGAGTATGAAATCCGGATTTTTAAAAATTAATACATGATAATAATCAATCAAATTTGAAGGTATCATATTACCATTTAGAGTTACGATTTTCGTTCTAAATGACATTTGAAAAAAAGTTAACCCAGAAAAATGAAGTACATCCCAATGTGATAATGATAGCCTTTAATAAATTAATTATCTTTCTCTTGTTAATTACAAGTCTGATATTAACTATAGTTAAAATTGCCATATATATTAAAATAAGTAAAGAATTTAACGTATGAGAAAAAATAATCCATATCATAGACAAGGTGAGTAATCTATAATCCCCACGCTTTAGCCAAACATAGAATCCTGCAAAAGCTAAAGGAAAAAATATAGTGGACCAACTCTCGCCAAAATCCAGCGTTCGGTATATATACGTAATCATCAGATTGGTCAGAGAATATGATAGGGCAAAAATAAATGGTCCAATTTCCTTATCTTTTCCTAATACCACCTTATATGCATAGTAACTGGAAACCATCGAAATAAAGATTGTAGTGACAATGAATACTTTATATGAAATTAGCCAACTACTACTCAATAAATAAAGTAAAGCAAAATAATATACAGGTAAATTTGGATAAAAAGTTGTAACACCTGATCCTAATTGACTGAAAGAATAGGTGTTTATAGTTGGAAATAAATTTCCATGTCTTATATTTTCAACCAAATTATAAACTCTCTGAAAATGGAAAGTAGTATCAAATGCACCATAAATAAAGTTTGCCTTTATAAGGTAAACACATCCGAACATGGACATTAAAAGAAAAAACACTAATGTAAATATTGTGTTCTTCCATTTAAAATTTCTAAATAACAAAGCATTCAGAATTTTTGCTCCCATCATAAAATCCTCCAATATTAAACATACGCTTGATATAATAGCAAATTTTACGATTTAAAACAAAGAAGATTCAGCCTCACTAAGCTAAATCTTCTATCTGTAAAATCAATTTACACTAACTCGTATGCTTGCCAGAATTACAATATGTAATTCAATTAATCATCTTGAGAGTGACGTTCTCCAACTTGAAAATCTTCCTGGTGTTCAAACATATAGCGAACAGTCAAAGGCTTTTCTCCAGTTAACTTTTCAAAGTCATCAGTGTATACGTCCATCTTACCTTCACGAATTGCTTGAGCAAATGTAACCATACCTTCAGATGAGAATGGTGCTTCCGAATCTTCTTGGAATTCTCCATCCGTTGTACGGGGAACACCCATGGCATCGAAAATTGCATAGTTTTCTTCATCGGTAATTGGCTTATAGCTAATATCGTTGCCTGTTACTTCATTTCCAATCTTAACAAAGTCAGATATTGTTAAAAGTTCTGGTCCATTGATATTCTGAATAGAATGATGAATGTCATCTGCAAGCAAAGCATGAGCAACAGCTTTAGCACAGTCCTTTCGCGATATGTAAGCCATTTTCCCATCACCCTGACTATTGGATAATGGAGCATTCATATGAACAAAGGTGAAATAATTAGTAATCATAGCTTCCGCATATTGTGAGTTGCGCAAGAAAATATAATCAAGGCCAGAATCCTTAATATATTTTTCGGTAAAAGCATGATCGATTTTTTCAACACTTGGATTAGTTGGATCAGCAGCATTTACCAAACTAGTATAAACAATCTTTTTTACACCAGCCTTCTTAGCTGCATCAACCACATTTTTATGAGCTGTTTGTCGTTTAACACCCACAAAAGGCATAGAAATTAACGCTACTACATCTGCACCTGCGAATTTTTCGGCTAAACCCTCTACGTGATTGAAGTTCATTTGACGTGTCTCGACTCCTTGAGAGCTATATTTTGCCATTGCCGCGTCACTGTATCCACCAAAGATAAGATTATTTTTATCTGTCAGTTCTAACAAATAATCTGCTGCCAGACTTCCAAGGTTACCGCCTACACCTGTTAAGAGTACTTTTGTCATGTGAAATTCCTCACTTTCTTTTTATAACTCTATTATAGTTGAAAGATACGGCAAACCTTATTCGCTTTACTTATGCTCTATCGCATTTTTCAATAACCATTCCTTAAGCATTGCACAAAAATCTTCTAACGCCCTATTCTTATTGTCTTTGAGATAAGCCAATTCAATTTGATAAGTATGATGCTTACTGTCGATTGGAATGGAACGTACGATGCCATCAAGTTGCGCTAAATTATAATTCTCTGTTGCGAACCCTACTAAATCTTCTGTGAGAATATAAAAGAATCCTTCTTCAAAATCATCTACAGTTCGTGCAATATTCGGAAGATACCCATCTTGAAGAGATCTATCACGCATAATATAGAAGCTCTCTCCCATGCTTTCCTTACTTAGCATCAACAAAGGGTACTTATATAGCTCGCTGACATCAATAATGCTGTGATCAAATAATGGATGCCCTTCAGCAACAATAGCATGATAAGTGCCCGATTTGACAACCAACTTAGATAACGACTCACTACTAAACTCTTCACCAAACGACAATCCAAAATCTGCAATTCCTTTGGTGACATAGGACTGAACATCCTTACATTCGACTTTTTCCAACTCTACATTTACTGTAAAATGTTTCTGTTTTAGGTATGTGATAAATGGCAATAATAGCTTTAAATCATTTAATGATGTATATGCCATACTCAATCGCGGAACCATATTTTCAATAGTATTTTTAATCTGAATTTTCGTTTCGTCATACTGTTTTAACAATAGTTTGGCGTTATTATAAAGTAATTTTCCTGCTATGGTAGGTTGGATAGGAGTTACGTTTCTATTGAAAAGAGGAGTTTCAAATTCTTTTTCTAATGAAGTAATGAATTGACTGATAGACGCCTGGGAGATGAAGTTTTTACGAGCTGTTTTTGTGAAACTACGACACTCGTATAAATCCACAAAATATCTCAATTTTTCAATATGCATATTTTTGTACCTAATTATTTATAATATAGATTTATTATATCACTCTGATTAATCTCAAATTTGACTAGTCAATCACATAGAAATATGATTTTATGATAAACAAAAGCAGCTCTCCATTAAGGCAAGAGCTGCTTTTGCTATTTAACCACAGATTAACAATCTACCCACTCTATCTCATCTTGAACTTTCCAAAAGGATTTTCCGTCAAAAATTTTTGCTTCCTCAAATTTCTTAACTGGATATGAATGATCGTTGTCAGAGTAAGTATACCAATACATACCATCTTCACACTCTATTTCACATACTTCCAATAGAGGGTTTTTGAGATTTCAACTTATATCCTTAGATAAAATACTTTTTACCTTTGAATAGAAAGAATCGTTCGTCACCATAGTTATAAACCCTCTATGAATTCATTAGGATTTCCATTTATCAATGAAAACTCCCCATTTTCTCTCCGCGCGACCTCTAGCCAGCTCGGCAAAGTAACGCTCTCCGCGGTTCGGATCTTTCCAATCACTCGTCACGCCGTTCCTCGCTCTTGGGATCCTATCGCGTGGAGCGTTTCTAAGCTTGAACGCGACAACTAGTTGTCACGTTCAAGCAAAGTAACGCTCTCAATATGCGTGGTCTGCGGAAATTGGTCGACGGGTTGGATGGGTTTGGAGACTTGGTAGCCGTGGTCGGCGAAGCGTTGGATGTCGCGGACAAGGGTGGCGGGGTTGCAGCTGACGTAGATGACTTTTTGTGGGGCCATCTTTTCGGTTGCTTCAATTAGGGATTCGGCGACACCTTTGCGTGGTGGGTCAACGATGACGACATCGGGCTTGAGGCCTTGAGCTTGCCACTGAGCGAATTGGTCTTCAGCTTTGTTGGTGACGAACTTGGCGTTGGTGATGCTGTTACGTTTGGCATTATGCTTAGCGTCTTGGATCGCGGCGTCCACGATTTCGACACCGTAGACTTCCTTGGCGTGCTTGGCAACAGCCAGTGAGATTGTACCAATACCACAATAAGCGTCGATTACGGTTTGGCTGCCGTCAAGTTCTGCATTATCGATGGCAGCTTGGTAGAGGCGTTCGGTTTGTTGCGGGTTGACTTGGTAGAAAGACAATGGTGAGATGGCGAAATCGATACCAAGGAGTGTGTCGTGGATTTCGTTTGCGCCCCACAGCGTCTTGTTTGTCATACCAAGCAACACGTTTGTCTTCTTATCATTGATGTTTTGCACGATCGACTTAACTTCCGGCACACCGGCAACGATGCCTTTAACGATCTCGTCGGCGTTAGGCAATCGCTTGGTGTTAGTTACGAGCACGACCATAATTTCATGACTGTAGTAACCACGACGCACCATGACAGTCCGGATTACGCCCTTGCCAGTTTGTTCATCGTAAGGCGTCACGAGGTACTTACGCAGGAGGTCACGGACGACAAGAATAGCTTCATCGATCTTAGGGTCCTGGATGTAGAAGTCCTCGATTGGCACGAGGTTGTGGCTGCCGCGCTTGTAGAACCCAGTTTCCACCTTGCCACGGACCATCTTGACGGGAACTTGAGCCTTGTTCCGGTAGTGGTAAGGCTTCTGCATCCCCATCGTTGGCAGGACTTCGATATCATCTAGGTGCGCCTTTTCAAGCAGTTCCTTAATCTGGTGTTGCTTGAATTTCAATTGAGCCTCGTACTTAAGGTGACCAAGTGGCGCGATCCCTGTTTGAATGTAGGCCTTGTCCTTGACGTCAACACGGTCGGGACTCTTCGTCTGCCATTCCATCACCCGTCCCCAGGCAAAATTACGCGTAACCTTGGTGATTTTGACCGTCACTTCTTCACCTGGCAAGGCATTTGGCACGAACACTGGGAAGTCATCAATCTTCACGACCCCATTGCCCTCGTACGTCAAATCCATCACCGCGGCCTGGTATTCCTCATTCTTATGTACCGGAACGTTAACTTTCACGATTCTTCCTCCATTTTTTCGTTATAAACAATACTATTATAGCAAAATCCCCTACATATATCCGGGATGCACGACATCATTGACTTGCAGGAGATCGTAGCGTTCGACCTTGATCCACACTTCATCCCCGTCCACCGCTTCTCCAACCGGCTCTAGATAAAATTCACAGCCGTCTTCATCAACAATCCTTGTTACCTGGTAACAGCCCAATTGCGCGGTCCCCGCAACCTTAAAGCGTGAGCCTGCAGGGTCGAGGTCACCGAGCACCCCAATTTTACAATCGTACTGCTCACCGACTTTGACAAACGCAAATGCATCCCCGCCCCGGACGTCCGTATCATCAAAAACGGTGATCCGCTTGTCGCCTTCTAGAACCAAGTCACGTGTCACTTCGTAAGGGATAATCTCCACTAGCTTATACATATTTCCTCCGCAGCCCAAAAACAGCCAGCCCCCGTATCGGAAACCAGCTGTTTGAGATTACTTTTCAGTTTCGTCGTTGATCTTGTTGACACCTTCCACGAAGTCCTTTTCGACCCGCTTAAAGTCAGCAGTTTCAGTGATGGCGTCGGTTGGAATTTCATCCAGGTTAGCCACGACTTCTAAGTGCTGCTTGAGGTTGTGGAACTTCATTGGGGCATCCCCGCCATATTCACCATCGAGATTGATCATGATCTTGTCATTCTCGTTCAATGGCGTCACTTCCACGTCAGTCGCCTTGGCGTAGATGATCCGCTTGTCATCGAGGTGCTTACCCTGAAGCGCCTTGGCCATCAAAATCATCATGTCGGCGAGACTGGACTTCTTGACGATGATCATAGTGAACTTACCGTCGTCCAGTGATGCGTCCGGCACGATTTGTTCGAAACCACCAACAGAGTTTGTTAGTGCCAACAGAATCGTGGAAGCCGCACCCTTGTATTCTTGACCGTCATACTTGATAGAAACGTCGACTGGCTTGATCTGAGGCAAGAGTTCGGCACCCTTAGCCAGGTAAGCGGCGTAACCAAAGAGTGACTTCATCTGAGAAGGCACATCGTAAGTCAATTCAGTCAGAGTACCACCGGCCGCGATGTTCATGAAGTACTTGTCACCAGCCTTACCAAGGTCGATCTTGAACTTCTTATTCTTGCGCAAGATCAGCTTGGCAGCGGCGATCGGATCATCACGAGGAATCTTCAGTGCCCGTGCGTAGTCATTGGTCGTACCGGATGGAATGATGGCCAGAGTTGGGCGCTTCTCTAATCCGGCGATCCCGTTGATAACTTCATTGAGCGTACCGTCACCACCAGCGGCCACGATCAGGTCAAAACCTTCTTCAGCGGCCCGGGTAGCTTCGTTCATCGCAGAATTTGGTGCAGGCGTTGTCGCAAAGGCACTGGTTTCGTAACCGGCCTTTTCGTAGATGTCGAGGATGTCAACCAGGTCGTTTCGTAAAACTTCCCGACCTGAAGTGGGGTTATAAATAATCCGTGCCCGTTTCCGCATGGCAATCCTCCTACTTTTCTTTGAGTGACTTCATCAATAATTGGGTAACGACTGTTGGGTTGGCCTTACCATGAGTTTGCTTCATGATTTGACCCATCAAGAATCCAACAGCACGGTCCTTACCGTTCTTAAAGTCCTCGATTGATTGAGCGTTGTTGTCGAGAACTTCATCCACGATTGGTTGAAGTTGAGCTGGATCTGACAATTGTACCAGACCGTGTGCCTTAGCGTATTCTTGAGGTTCTTCACCGTCTAAGATACCCTTGAAGACCTTCTTAGCCATCTTGGATGAAATGGTACCGTCATCGATCAACTTAACCATGCCGGCCAAATGTTCTGGAGTCAGCTTGGTGTCTTGCAGGTCGATGTGTTGGTCGTTAAGGTATGAGTTCACGTCGTTCATTAAGTAGTTGGCGACACGCTTAGCATCCCCGCCCGCTTGAACAGTAGCCTCGAAGAAGTCAGACATTTCCTTGGTTTGAGTCAGCACCATTGCGTCGTAGTCGGACAAGCCGAGGTCGTTAACGTAATGCTTGCGACGTTCACCAGGCATTTCTGGCATTGCATCTTCAATTTGCTTGATCCATTCATCGCTCACTTCTACTGGTGGCAAATCAGGTTCTGGGAAGTAACGGTAGTCATCTGCACCTTCCTTGGTACGCATGGAAATCGTGGTACCAGTTGGTTCGTCATAACGACGGGTTTCTTGGGCGATGTGACCACCAGACATCAATACTTCTTGGTGACGTTGTTCTTCGTATGCCAAAGCCTTGCGGACATAGTTGAAGGAGTTGATGTTCTTCATTTCCGTCTTGGTACCGAGCTTGTCAGAACCGTATGGGCGGATGGAGATGTTGGTATCAACACGCATTGAACCTTCTTCCATCTTCACGTCGGAGATACCAGTGAATTGGATCCGTTGACGTAAAGCTTCCAGGTATGCGACCGCTTCTTCAGGTGATTCGATGTCAGGCTTAGACACGATTTCGATCAATGGCGTGCCTTGACGGTTCAAGTCAACGTATGAGTACTTGCTGGTGTGAGTGTTCTTACCAGCATCTTCTTCGATGTGCATTTCCTTGATACCGATCTTTTTCTTCTTACCATCAACTTCAATTTCGATCCAACCATCATGTGCGATTGGCGTGTCAGATTGAGTGACTTGGTATGCCTTAGGGTTATCTGGGTAGAAGTAGTTCTTCCGGTCGAAGTGCATGTGCTTTTCGATTTGGGCGTGAAGAGCTAAACCTGCCATGATACCGTCGCGAACGACACCCTTGTTCAAGGTAGGCAATACACCAGGGTAACCCCAGTCGATAACGTTGGTGTTAGCGTTAGGTTGGTCACCAAAGTCTACTGGAGAAGGACTGAAGATCTTGGAGTTAGTCTTTAATTCGACGTGGACTTCGAGACCGATTGTAGTTTGAAAGTTCATCTTAGTTTTGTCCTCCTAACTTTGGTGTCTTCTTATGGAAATCAGTGGTTTGTTCAAATACGTAACCAGTGTTGTAAATGGTTTGTTCGTCGAAACGCTTACCGATGATTTGCAGGCCAACTGGCATTCCTGTTTCTTCAGAGAAGCCGGCAGGAATGGACATTGCGGGAAGACCGGCCATGTTAATTGGCACAGTCAAAATGTCGTTCAAGTACATGGTCTTAGGGTCATCGATTTCGGCACCGATCTTGAATGCAGTGGTTGCACCGGTCGCACCAATGATAACGTCATGATCTTCAAAGACCTTGTCGAAATCTTGGGCGATCAGGCGACGAACCTTGGCAGCCTTGTTGAAGTATGCATCGTAGAAACCAGCGGAGAGTGAGAATGTCCCCAGCATGATCCGACGCTTAACTTCTTCACCGAAGCCTTGTGAGCGTGACTTAACGTAAATTTCTTCCAGGTTCTTGGCGTCTTGGGCACGGTAACCGTAACGAATACCATCGAAACGTTGTAAGTTAGATGATGCTTCAGATGATGCCAAGATGTAGTAAGCTGGCACACCGTACTTAGTGTGAGGAAGGCTTACTTCGTCGATAATTGCACCGAGTGATTCAAGGTGGTCAAGAGCAGCCTTGATGACCTTCTTAACATCTTCGTTCAAGTCGTCATAGTATTCCTTAGGCACGGCGATCTTGAGACCCTTGACGTTGGTGTTTTCGTTCAGGTTCGCTGCCCAGTCAGGAACGGCTTGCAGTGATGAAGTAGTATCATGTTCGTCAACACCTGAGATGAGTGAAGTCAAGTAGGCGTTGTCCTTAACGGTCCGGGTCAACCAACCAACTTGGTCAAAACTAGAACCGAACGCAATGATACCCCAACGTGATACACGGCCGTAAGTAGGCTTCATACCGACGATACCGTTGAATGAAGCTGGCATACGGATAGAACCACCAGTATCAGTACCAAGCGCACCGAGTACATCCCCGGCCGCCACAGCAGCAGCAGAACCACCTGAAGAACCACCAGGCACACGGGTGAGGTCCCATGGGTTGTGAGTGGTAAAGAATGCGGAGTTTTCAGTTGAAGAACCCATCGCAAATTCATCCAAGTTAGTCTTACCGACGTTGATGTAACCAGCGGCGTTCAGCTTTTCAACAACAGTGGCGTCGTAAACCGGCTTGAAGTTTTCAAGCATCTTGGAAGCAGCAGTGGTAGTCAAACCCTTGGTGAGGATGTTGTCCTTAACTGCCAGAGGAACACCAGAAGCCAATTGGTCGGCAGCGATACCGGCATTGTCGATTTCTTGTGCGCGCTTCATGGCTGCTTCTTCGTTCAAGGTGATGAAGGCCTTAACTTGGTCTTCGTTGCCCTTGATGTGGTCGAATGTTGCTTTAGTCAATTCGGTTGCGCTGATCTTCTTGTTGACAAGATCTTCGTGGAGTTGACTTAAATCAGTTTGGTAAAAGTCCATTATTCTGCGTCATCCTCACTTTCATCAATGATCACTGGAACACGGATAAAGCCACCGTCACGGTCTGGAGCGTTATTGAGCAGAGCTTCAACTTCTTCCTTAGTGGACTTCACTGCCGTATCTTCTCTCATCACGTTTACACGGTCAGTGGCACTGGTCATTGGTTCCACACCATCTGTATCAACAGCGGCGAGGTCTTCAAACATATCAATAATTCCACCAAGTTGTGTGGTGAACTTTGCTAAATCATCTTTAGGAAATTCGAGCTTGGCAAGTTCTGCAACGTGCTCTACTTCCTGTTGATTGATTTTACTGGCCATCATTTCAACCTCTTTTCTCGAAAATTGGGTATAGTACATTTAATAATTTTATCACAGATTGG
>JAUMUE010000012.1:0-30968 GCA_030530845.1 Limosilactobacillus sp. | reverse complement strand
ATTGCTTGCATCTCGGAATCTGATTGGATCTTGATGTCAATTGGAATACCGCTTGGCAAGTAGCGCTTGGCTGCTCGCGTGATGTATTGGGTAAAGCTGGTGATTTCCGTTTGGCTGTAGAATTGGGTCGTGACGGTAATGTGCATCCCCGCCAGTGAACCATTCTTGTATTGAGCTTGCGCGGTAACCCCACTCAGGTTAGGGAAGAAGCTCTGGATTTGACTCTTGAAGTTAGAGAAGTTGTCGTTGTCGGTTGAGTCAGCGCTGTTAGTATCGTTCGTTGCAGAGGCCTTGGGGAGAACCATGGTCTTGTAGTCGAGCTTAGTCCAGCTGCTGATTGAGTTACCGTTGTTCTTGCTGTATGCGAAGAAACTACCACCGACTAAACTGTCGTCAGGTGCTTGCTTGTAGAGTGCAATCACGATCGGCACGTTCTTCAGGGCAGATTTTTTACGAAGACGCTTCAAGATCTTCGCTGCAGCAATCTTCCCTTGGTTTTCAACTTCAGAATCGCTGATGTTCTTAGTGTAGTATGGACCATCAGTGTTCTTTTGGTAATTGTATTCGGAGTTGATGCCGACACCGATGACAACACCCTTGAGCTTCATGGAGCCACCGCTTTCGGTCATGTAGTCCTGCTCTTCAATTTGTTGGATGTATTCTGGATTTGGATCCTTCTTCTTCCCTTGAGCAGGGTTCAGACCAGTTGGATTGTCCTTAGTCTTCCGGCCTAACCAGTTTTCCAAAGTGTTGGTGCTGAGGTATTGGCCTTCTTGGAAGATGTAGCTCTTTGGTGAGAAGACTTGCTTAGATACTTCCAGCAAGCCGTTTTCGAAGCTCTTTAAGTTAAACTGGTTGTCGTTTTGCGCGACGTTGACACCACGGGCCTTACTAGTCTTGTAACGACCATTTTGGATGACACCTTGGTAGTTACCGTTGCTAGAACCAGTCGTACTATAGTTCTTTGAAGATTTTTTACCACATGAAGCAAGGACGATCACAGACAGCAACATTACTGCGGTGATGGCAATTTTTTTGAATCTAGACTTCACAGTTATTGTTCCTCCTTCATTGCGTCAGCCAGCCTGGATGGGTCCCACACGGTAATGCCTAATTCTTGGGCCTTGGTGAGCTTGCTACCAGCGTCGGCTCCGGCAATGACAATATCAGTTTTCTTTGAAACGCTCCCGGTAACCTTTGCACCGTGGTTTTCGAGGTATTCCTTCGCTTCACCACGGGTCATGAAATCAAACTTACCAGTCAATACTACCCGCTTGCCATTCCACTGACTGTCAGAAACATCAGCTGGTGCGGTTCCGAGGTATTCGAAGTTCACACCGGCAGCGCGCAATTCGTCGATCAACTCTTGAACTTGGTGATTGCTGAAGTAGGCCTCAACGGATTCACCGATTGTCGGACCGATTCCGTCGATTGCTGAAACCTCATTTGCACTGGCGTTGATCAGGTTATCAAGTGACGTAAATTTTTCCATAATCAACCTGGCGGCCTTGGCACCAACATGGCGGATACCGAGACCAAATAATAAGCGTTCGACAGAATTATTGCGACTATTATCAATGGATGTCAATAGGTTAGTAGCTGATTTGTCCCCAAATTTATCTAAAGTTAATAATTGGTCACGCGTCAGGCTGTATAACCCGGCGATATCGTGGATCAATTGCTTGTCCCAGAGTTGGTTAATGATCTTAGGACCGAGCCCGTCAATGTTCATGGCATTCCGTGAAACAAAGTGGGCTAACCCTTCCTTGATCTGTGCCGGACACATGGGGTTGACACAGCGAAGGGCCACTTCATCATCAAGGTGGACGAGATCGGCGCCACACTCAGGACAGGTGGTTGGGATCTCATATGGCTGGGAATCGGCAGGACGCTTCTTTAGGTCGACCTTGGAAACTTCCGGAATGATATCGCCGGCCTTGTGCAGGTAGACGGTATCACCAAGTCGGATGCCCTTTTCGTTGAGATAGTCGGGGTTGTGGAGTGAGGCCCGTGAAACCATGGTCCCAGCTAATTGAACGGGGTCCATCACGGCGGTTGGGGTCACGGTACCAGTCCGTCCGACCGTCCATTCGATGTCACGGACAACGGTTGGCATTTCCTCAGGTGGGAACTTGTAGGCAATTTCCCAGCGTGGCACTTTGACCGTGTTACCGAGCTCGCTTTGGGTATCAAGGTCATTTACCTTTTCCACGATCCCGTCAATTCCGTATGCCAGATCATCACGACGGCCGGTGTATTCTTCGATGTATTGCTCGATGTCTTCCTTGCCGTGGACGATCCGGTAGTTGGGGTTAACTGAAAAACCAAGTAACTTCATCTTTTCGAGTGCCTCAGCCTGGGTCGTAATCCCCATCTTTTGGTATTCAGGAATGTAGTACATGAAGGTGTCGAGTTCGCGCTTGCCAGTCACGGATGGATCGAGCTGACGGAGACTCCCCGCCGCTGCGTTTCGTGGATTGGCAAAGATTGGTTGACCAGCTGCTTCACGTTCTTCGTTTAACTTCACGAAGGCCTTCTTTGGCATGTAACATTCACCACGGAATTCCATGCTAAGAGGTTCGGGAAGTTCTTGTGGTACGGACTTGATTGTCTTGACGTTTGCGGTCACGTCTTCACCGATCGTCCCGTTACCACGCGTGGATGCTTGAACGAGCTTACCGTTTTCGTAGACCAGTGACAGTGACAATCCGTCGATCTTGAGTTCCAAGACGTATTCAGGGTCGTCAATGTCTTGCCGGTCGTTAAATGCCAACAGTTCTTCCAGTGAAAAGACGTCACCCATGGAAAGCATTGGGATCTCGTGGTTGACCTTGCTGAGCTTGCTGGTGGTCTCACCTCCGACACGCTGGGTAGGTGAATCAGACGTCTTCAGTTCTGGAAAACGTGCTTCGATTTGCACGAGACGTTCGTAAGCGCGGTCGTATACGTAATCCTCAACGGTGGGATTATCCTGTTCGTAATATTCTTTCCCCCACTGCGTCAGCTGCGCTTTAAGGGGTGTGATTTCTTGTTTGGCCGCCTCCAGAGTTAACTGGTCGACTGGTAATTGATTATCCATATTCTGGCCTCACTTTGTTTATACTCTTTCAATTGGTGCAAAGCTAGCAAGGAGCCGCTTTACGCCGTTGTCTGGAAAGGCGATGTCCAATTCCATGTCGTTGCCGGTCCCGCTGACCTTAACAACAGTACCTTGGCCCCACTTCTTGTGCGCAACCTTGTCACCGACCTTCCAGCTAATCTTGTCTGCGCCCGTCCCGGTGTTGGTAACAGGTGCGACACGCTTGCCGGCATCCTTGTAAGTCTTCTTTGGCTTGCGTTGTGCCCAGGTAGGTGTGGTGGAGGCGACACGATCAAATGGTGTTGATCCCATTGCACCGAATCCGCCTTGGTTGCCACCCTCTTCTTGGAGCAGTTCAGGGCTGATTTCGTCGATGAAGCGTGATGGCATGTTGCGTTGGACACGACCATACAGCAGACGTGAGATGGCGTTGGTTAAGTAGAGTTTCTTCTTGGCACGGGTGATTCCCACGTATGCCAAACGTCGCTCTTCTTCTAACTCGTCGTCTTCCATCACGGCACGGGAAAGTGGGAAGATCCCCTCTTCCATTCCGACTAGGAAGACAACGGGAAATTCCAGACCCTTGGCAGCGTGGAGCGTCATCAGTGTTACCTGTGGAGCTTGTTCGTCGACTTCATCTTGGTCTGATACAAGTGCCAGGTCAGAGAGGAAGTTGGCAAGCTTTTGCCGGTTATCTGCTTCGTCGTTTTCGTGTTGCTTGTCGTATTCTTGGGTTACAGACTTGAATTCGTCCAAGTTTTCTTGCCGTGCTTGAGATTCCAGGGACTTGTCATCCCGCAGCATCTTGTTGTAGCCGGTCTTTTCGAGGATTTGTTCAGTCAGGTCGGTGATTGTCAGAAATTCGGCTTGCTTGTCGAATTCAGCCATCAATTGACCAAAATCAGACAGCTTTGCACGCGTCCGGGCGGAAATTTCGTTGGCGATGTCGACGTTTTGACTGGCTTCTAACATCGTCCAGTTGTTTTCGCCGGCGAAGGTCCGCAGCTTTTCAACACTAGTCAGACCGATCCCCCGCTTTGGAGTGTTCACGATCCGATCAAAGCTCATGGAGTCACTGTGGTTCACGATCAAAGTCAGGTAGGACAAGATGTCGCGAATTTCCTTGCGATCGTAGAACTTGTGACCGCCGACCATGGTGTATGGCACGCTGGACTTGAGGAAGGTTTCTTCGACGACCCGTGATTGCGCGTTGGTCCGGTAGAGGATGGCGAAATCATTGTAGTTGTAGCCGTGAAGGTCATGTTCTTCCTTGATCTTGGAGACGATGTATTGGGCTTCGTCGTGTTCGCTTTGGGCCCGGTAGTACGTGATCTTGTCACCTTGGCCGTTTTGCGTCCAGAGGTTCTTGTCCTTACGTCCGTTGTTGTTCTTGATAACTTCATTGGCCGCGTCCAGGATGGTCTGGGTCGAACGGTAATTTTGTTCCAACATAACAGAGTGAGCGTTGGGGTAATCGCGTTCGAAGTTCAGGATGTTTTCGATATTAGCACCCCGCCAGCCGTAGATAGACTGATCGGCATCCCCGACCACGCAGATGTTTTGGTACTTGTCACCGAGCATGTGCACGAGCTTGTATTGGGCGTCGTTGGTATCCTGGTATTCATCGACGTGGATGTAGTGGAAACGGTCTTGGTAGAATTCGAGCGTCTCCTTGTCGCTTTCAAAGAGTTCGATGGTCTTCATGATCAGGTCATCAAAATCCAGCGCTTGGTTGGCTTCGAGTTCTTGTTGGTACATCTTGTAAGCACGTGCAACCATCTTGCCGTACATGTCGTGTGAGCTGTCACCGCCGACTTGTTCTGCATAGTCCTTTGGCGTCAGCAGAGCGTTCTTGGCGTTAGAGATTGCTGACAAGATACCGCGGGGGTCGAACTTCTTGGTATCGATGTTTAATTCAGCACAGATCCGCTTCATCAAAGTCCGTTGTTCACTCGTGTCCGCAATGGTGAATGAACGGTTGTAACCTAATTTTTCAATGTCACGGCGCAAAATCCGAACACACAGGGAGTGGAAAGTGGAAACCCAAATATCTGAGGCACCCTCACCCAGGAGCTTACCAACCCGCTCTTGCATTTCTCGTGCGGCCTTGTTGGTGAAGGTGATGGCGAGGATATTCCATGGGAAAACACCCTTCTCTTCAATCAAGTAGGCAATCCGGTGTGTCAGTACCCGCGTCTTACCAGAACCGGCACCGGCCATGACCAGAAGTGGACCTTCTGTCGTCAAAACCGCCTCTGCCTGCTTATCATTCATTCCTTCAATCAATGCTTTATTACTCACGCCATTCCATCCTCTCTCAAAATTCAATCGGTAATAATTATACCAATTATCGGGTGGCTTTTGTTGTTGGAAGACGAAAAAAGGCCACGGAAAATTCCGGGCCAAATTTCAGATTAACGTTGAATATTATCGTGTCGTGGATCATCGCTTGGTGCCACGTGCTCTTGGCAGACTTCGGTATCGTCGACCTGTTGTTGGAGTACTCTCAAGTCGTTGCTACCAGTGACCCAGGTGTATCCGACGACTGCTTCATCAGTGTCGTTGGCTGGGCTAAAGAAGCGGAAGCGCCAGTTGTCCTTGATCAACCATTGACGTTGGATCGCAGCTTCTTGCTTCTTTCTGACAACCATAAAGAGTGCTGTCTGCAGTGAACGAATCGTGTGCAGTGGCATCCCCGCCGTCGCACGAATTTGTTGTTCGTATTGACTGACGTTGGCTGAGCTGTCGTACACGTTGGCAATTGAGGTCAAGCCCAATTCAATGTTCTTGACGTACAGTGAGCCATTTGGTGTGACGTAGAAGTTGACGGAGAAAACACCACGGTATTGCAAGGACTTAGCGACAGAGCGCACGATCCGTTGCATTTCCGTCAAAATGTCATCTTGGACGATCGCTGGAGTAGCCACTGATACCAAGCGACGTTCTTCGTTAAAGAGCAGCTTGGCCAGTGGGTAGATATCACAGGATGTGCCGTTGGTGGAAGCCGTCATCGTGTATTCCGCCGTGTGGTCAATCCAGGATTCCAACAGGTAGGTACCAGTATCAATGAAGTCCCCTGCCCGTCCAATATCAGATTGGCGCTTGATCATCATTGATCGTTCACCCAGACCCCGTTGAATTGGCTTCAGCAGTGCCGGATATCCGATTGAGTCAATTGATTGGTAAACGTCATCGAGTCCGACAACAGTCACGTACGGCGCGATGTTGATGTTAATTTCCGCCAAGAATGCACGTTCCAACAGACGGTCTTGGACAATTTCCAAACCGTTAACACCCTGTGGAATGGACGCAAATTGGCTCAGGAACTTTATGACACGTGGTTCGATATTTGGTGTTTGGTAAATGATTGCGTCACAGTTTTCACCGAATTCTGTCAGCTTCGTCTTGTCCGTGTAGGAACCGACGATGATGAAGTCCGCCATCATTTCAAATTCTTGATGGGTCTCTTGTACGTAAACCCCGACGTTAAAGCCCATCTTCTTAGCAACCGCGATTAAGGCACTAGAATTGTGGTCAACTGCAATAATCCCCAATGTACTCCCTGGGTATAAAACGTTCCCACTCATAATATTCACTCCTTAGTCTTCTTCAAACTCAATTCCATTTTCGCTTAAAGACTTAATTTTTGCTAATGATTCGACTCGGATGCCACGGTCACGCAATTCCTTACCGCCTGGTTGGAATGACTTTTCGATCACGATTCCTGCGCCGGCAACTTCTACGCCAGCTTGATCTGCGATTTCCATCATTCCTTCTACCGCTTGTCCATTGGCGAGGAAGTCATCAATCAAGAGCACCTTGTCATTCTTGTCGACGTACTTACGAGAAATAGAAATCCGGTTGTTAGTCTTCTTCGTGTAAGAGTACACGTCCGCAACGTACATGTTGTCATTGAGAGTCAGACTCTTGTGCTTACGCGCGAAAATCACTGGTACGTGCATTGCTAAACCAGTCATCACGGCTGGTGCAATCCCCGAAGATTCAACAGTCCAAACCTTGGTGACACCTTCGTCCTTAAAGAGCTTGGCGAATTCTTCACCGATGTGCAACATCAGTTCAGGGTCAACTTGGTGGTTCAAAAATGCGTCAACTTTGAGGACGTCGCCAGGAAGCACAGTCCCGAATTCTCTAATCTTGTCGTGTAATTCTTGCATGAAGATCGCTCCTTCCTATTTATCGTAATTGTATAACTTGTGGGCCTTAATTACAGTAATTAATTTCTTAGCGTAATTAGGGTCAGTCGCATATCCTGATTCTTGCAGGGCATAAGCAGCTTGACGGTAGTTCTTGGCTTGAATAACGTTTTGGTAGTTATCGTTATTAGTATCCGTACCGTTGAGCATCAGTTGGGTGTGGTCCTTGATGGAATCACTCCAGCTGTCGTAAACACGGAAGCGGCCCTTGATCACAATCCATTGACCGTTGATGTATTCCTTCGTAGCAAGTACTCGTGATGTTTCAGGGTCATCACCCTTGATACCGAACAGGTTGTGGTATTGGGATGCCAGTTGGCTGTTACCCCATTGTGATTCGAGAATTGCCTGTGCGATCGTGATTGATGCGAAAACGTGGTAAGAATTTTGCATTGCTTGGGCTTCCGGTGCCACTTGCTTGATAAATTCTTCCTTCGCCTCTTGATCTTGGCGCTTCAATTGTGCTTCCAGTCGTTGTTGATTCCAGATCCGGTAGTAGTGGTGTCCAAAATAAACACCTAGGAATAATGCGATAATTGCTAAAAAGCTAATCAAAAGCTTAGTTACAGTATTCTTCTTCCCAGATCTCCTTCTTCGCTTAGCCAAAAAAGGACCCTCCCTTAAACATAAATTTTAAAATGTCTGATTAGATTATATCATTTTTACTTAAAAACAAAAAAGACTGGGAAACCTCCCAGTCTTTTTGTTTGAAGCGGTAATCGATATTAACGCTTACTAAATTGAGCAGCCTTACGAGCCTTCTTAAGACCTGGCTTACGACGTTCCTTCATACGAGGGTCACGAGTCAAGAGACCGGCCTTCTTCAAAGCATCGCGGAAGTCAGGGTCAACAGTGAGCAATGCACGGGCGATACCGTGACGTACAGCACCTGCTTGACCAGAGAAACCACCACCGTTGATGTTAGCAATAACGTCATATTGACCGTTAGTGTTAGTAACATTAAATGGTTGGTTTACGATAGCACGTAAGTTGGCAAATGGAATGTATTCTTCGATTGCCTTATCGTTCAAAGTAATCTTACCAGAACCTGGTACTAAGCGAACACGAGCGGTTGCGTCCTTACGACGACCAGTACCTCTGTATTGTACAGTTTGAGCCAATTCCATTCCCTCCTTAGATTAAGTTCGTAATGTCCAATGCTTCAGGCTTTTGTGCAGCGTGCTTGTGATCTTCACCAGCGTAAACGTGCAACTTCAAGCCCATCTTGTGACCAAGAGAGTTGTGTGGAAGCATACCCTTAATAGCAGTTTCCAACAACTTTTCTGGTTCCTTAGCAAGGAAGTCACCGGCAGTCCGTTGCTTCAAACCACCTGGGTGATTTGAGTGACGGTAGTACATCTTTTGAGATGCCTTCTTACCAGTTAACTTAACTTGTGCAGCGTTGATAACGATGACATTGTCACCAGTGTCAACGTGTGGAGTATAGGTTGGCTTGTTCTTACCACGCAGAATTGATGCGACGACGGTGGCAAGGCGACCCATTGGGACATCCTTGGCATCGACAACGTACCACTTGCGATCAACTTCACCAGGTTTTGCGATGTATGTCGTTCTCACGATTAATTCCTCCAAATTTTGTTTTCTTTTACATATAATAGTGTACCGAGTTATTAGATGGAAAAGAAATACCAAGTGTTAGTATACCTTCTTCTCTATTGTTCGTCAATGTTTTTATCGGTACTTCCGTAATCAACTTCAACTAAATATAAACCGTTAGCTGGTGCAGTCATCCGGGCTTGCGTACGGTCCTTAGCTGCCAGTACCCGTTTGACGTCATCCACAGGGCGTTGTTTGCTTCCAATTTCGAGCAAAAATGCCACCATAATGCGGATCTGGTTGTAAAGAAATCCATTTCCAGTGAAGTCAAAGACAACTTCATTATTAGCGGGGTCGCGACGGATTTGAATATCATATACCGTCCGAACGTTCGACTTTGCTTGGCTGCCGGATGCAACAAAGCTAGTGAAGTCGTGCTCGCCAATGAAGTCCTGTGACGCCTTTCGCATCAGCTCAACGTCGACTGGAATTTTATAATGGGACGTGTAATTACGCTTAAATGGATCGACAAATTCTCCCTGATCAACCCGGTAACGGTAAGTCTTGCGGTGCGCAGAAAACCGTGCGTGGAAATCCGAATCTACCAACTCTGCCTTCTTGATCAAAATATCGAGTGGCAAAATCGAATTCAGCGCCTTTCGCATCGACTCATTACTTAGCTTGTACGGAATATCGAAGTGCGCCACCTGATTCAGTGCGTGCACCCCCGCATCCGTCCGTCCTGAGCCGATCACAGAAATCTCCGGATCAGGATTCTTAGCGATCTTATTCACCGCATTTTTCAAGACCTGCTCAACGGTCCGCTTATGAGGCTGGATCTGAAAACCCGAGAAATTCGCGCCATCATAAGCAAATGTGATCTTATAGCGGTACATAATGTCATCCTTTCTAATCAAATCATAAAGCGGAGCACGATCACAATGACTGCCAAAACTAGCAATGCCAGCATCCCCCACGTGTCGCGTGTCTGCCATTGGAGTTGACGATAATGGGTCCGGGGCGCTTCAGGATCGTACCCGCGCGCTTCCATCGCCGTCGCCAACTCCTCTGCCCGTTTGAATGCGTCGACAAAGAGCGGAATCAGGATCGGAATCATCCGCATCAGACGCTTGAAAATGTTCCCCTCGTCCAGGTTCATCCCCCGCGAACGTTGCGCATTCGCAATCTTAGTCGCCTCGTTGGCAATCGTCGGGATAAAACGGAGGGCAATCGAAATCATCAGTGTAATCTGATTGACCGGCACCTTGATCTTCTTGAGTGGCTGCATCATCCATGCCAATGCGTCCGCAACACGTAACGTGGGCGTCGTGGCGGTCAGGACAGTCGAGGCCGTCACGATCACCATGAAGCGGAAGAAGATTATCAAAGCAGAGATCAGGCCATCGTGGGTGACGGTCATGATCCCCCAGTGCCAGTAGACCTTGCCACCCGCAGAGAAAAGAACCTGGAACGCCACGGTAATCATAATGATCCATGCCAGTGGCTTGATCCCTGACCAGTATAACTTTGGGCTCACGCGGCTAGCGACGATTGCTGCCAACAGTGAAACCAACATGAGTAGGCATGTGGCCCAGGAATTTACACAAAAAACCAGGACGACATAAGCGAAGCACATCAGTAATTTCGTGCGCGGGTCGAGCCGGTGCATGACGGAATCACCAGGCACATAGGAACCGAAAACTAGTGCGTTATTCATCTGCAGTACCTCCTAACCAGGGCGCGAGCTGGGCCGCAAGCTGCTCCAACGTAAGCGCGACGGGGATGTCGGCACCGGCAGCGCGGATCTGGTTAGAGATCCGCACAGCTGCCGGCTCGCCGAGGTGGTTAGCCTGCAGGAATTCGTGGTCGGCAAAGAGTTGCGCCGGTGTGGTCTGCGTGACTAACTCTCCGTGGTTCATCACAACAACCTGGTCAGCAAACTCCGCCACCTGCTCCATTTGGTGGGTGATCAAAATAATCGTCTTGCCCTGTGCGTGGAGTCGGGAGATCAGTTCCATAAGGAGTTTGGTCGAACGAGCGTCGAGTCCTGCTGTCGGTTCGTCGAGAATTAAAATCTCTGGTTGCATGGCAAGGACACCTGCGATGGCAACACGGCGCATCTGCCCTCCTGACAGCATGAACGGCGAACGGTCGGCGAGCTCGTGTGGGAGGCCGACATCCTGGAGCGCGCGGTCCACAGCTGAGGTAACTTGAGAGGCGGAGAAGCCGAGGTTTTCGGGGCCAAACGCAATATCTTTTGCTACCGTCTCTGCAAAGAGCTGTTGTTCAGGGAACTGGAACACGAAACCAACGTGATGGCGTAAACGTGCCTGATCTGCGTGACTCGAATTGGGGCCGATTGCTGTATTGGCCATTTGTATCGTGCCAGCTGTGGGTTTAACGAGCCCGTCAATAAGTGAAACCAGCGTGGACTTCCCGCTACCGGTATGACCGACGATTGCTGTAAAGGAGCCAGCGGGAATAGTCAGGGTGAGATTTTTCAGTGCCTGTGTGACGCTATTTGTGTAGGAAAAGCTGACGTTAGTTAATTTAATTTCTGGCATATCCATTCCACCATTTCATTTTCCGTGACGTAAGCACTAGGTAGGTCAACTCCGGATGCGGACAATTTTTCGCGCAGGGCGACACCTACTGGGATACCAACGCCGACTTGATTTAATAGCGTGACGTCATTGAGGACAGTCTCGACTGGACCCTGTTTTGCAAGGCCGTGTTCGTTAATTACGACGACATTATCGGCCATTGCCATTTCAATGGGATCGTGCGTAATCGAGATGATTGTGAGATCTCTACGTTGTCGCAGGTCGGCGAGCAGGTCAAGGACTAATTTCCGTCCCTGTGGATCCAGCATGGAAGTGGCTTCATCCAGAATGATGATTTTCGGATGGAGCGCAAGAATGCCAGCGATCGCCACACGCTGCTTTTGGCCACCAGACAGCATCGTCGGTTCAGCTGAGGCAAGATCGGTCATCTCCACCTGTGCGAGTGCGTCGTCAATCCGTGCCTGCATATCTTCGCGTGGGACCATGTTATTCTCGAGTCCAAACGCAATGTCGTCCCCAACGGTTGCGCCGACGAACTGGTTATCAGGATTTTGGAAGACGATCCCGATCTGCCCATGAATCGCAGTCAAATTCTCTTCATTAACCTCAAGCCCATTGACCGTAATCGTCCCCTCTTCTGGAACCATCAACCCGTCGATCAAGCGCGCAATCGTACTCTTCCCACTACCATTGTGTCCAATGATCGTCGTCCACTTATTCGCAGGAATCTCGAGGTCGAGCTTATCAATCACCGGCTTATCCGCGCCCGGGTATGTGTATGATACTTTTTGTAATTTAATACCGTCCACGATGCTTATCCTTTCGTAAGTTAATAATCCTATTTTAACAGAGAAAGCGGGAAGATTCAGAAAATAAGGTTAAATAAGGTGATTTTGAGCGTAGTTAGGTTAGATGTGCGTTTTTTTGTTATGAAAACTGGGATATTAAATATTTGACAGGAGGCGATTGAACTAACAAAGCAGAATATTTGGTCAAAATTGGTAGTTTTCACCTTAAATTTGCTGTTTCGAATGTATTTTCGACGAATCTAGGGTGATTTCACCCTAAAATGGTACTTTTTAACCTCAAAATTGCGGTTTTTAGAATTTGCTAATAGCGACTTAGCCCACAACGCAGAAAAACAGGTTAAAAATGCTCCTTTTTAACATAAAAATGCAGTTTTAAGCTTAATTTTGGTAGAATACATGTCTATTTCACGTTAATATTCATCCTTTTAACCCCAAAATCGCTGTTTTTAGAAGTTGCGTAATGTTAAATAGACTAAATATCTAGGAAATTTGGTTAAAAACGCAACTTTCAGTCTTAAAAATACTGTTTTCAGCTAGATTTAGATCGAATATTGGGAATTTTACCCTAAAATATCACTTTTTTACCCCAAAATATCTATTTTTAGAATTAGCATAATAGCAATCGAGCCACAAATGCAGAAAAAAGTTAAAAAAGCTCCTTTTGAAGCTAAAAATGCTAGTTTCAGCTTTATTTAGAGAGAATATGGATCATTTCACCCAATTATTCCTCTTTTTAACCTGAATATTGCGTTTTTAGAATATGTAATATAGCGCCTTGAATAAAAATCCTGCCATTTGTCTTAAAAATAACACTTCGACACTTAAAAAAGCTGTTTTCGGAGCTGTTTAGATCGAATATCTAGTATTTCAGCCCAAGTATTTCTCTTTTTAACCTAAATATATCGTTTTTATAATTTGCATAATTGTAAATAGATTAAATATCCGGGTAATTGAGTTAAAAATGCAACTTTCGGACCTAAAATTATTATTTTCAGTTTAATTTGGTTTATATGTGGATAATTTCACCCAAATATCGCTATTTTCCTCAATAATCGCAGTTTTTAGAATTTGCTCGATTGTATCTAGTCTAAATATGCAAAAATTAAGTTAATAATATAAATTTTACGCTTAAACTATCCAATTTCTAACTTGTTAGTTCACATATGTTCCTATGGCCATAAAATTTCACATTTTTTATCGAAATAGCGATTTCCAAATTCAATTCAGTTAGATCTAATAAGATATATATAGTTGATGTAGATCAATAAGTTATTTATTGAAATCGTAAAGTTAATAATGTACTTACATTAAATCAATTTGATATTAATATTCAGAGTACATAAACGATTCCTTCTTTCTGTCTTTTATGACAAGATAGTTGCATAGGAAGGAGTCCTTATAGTCCTATTTTGCATAAAAAAATCTGGCAATGGTTTTCACCAATACCAGAAAGTGTAGTGCAAAAATCTTTTAAAACAAAAAAATCACTTACCACTGGAGCGCGCGGCGAACCGCATTCAAGCTAGACTAGGGTTTCCCCACCATCGTAGCGCTTTATGCTATCAGTGATAGTGATTCTTTATTACGTTATTTCGTGGTTAATCTAATATTAAATTAGTCAACGAATTGAAGAATAACCATTGGTGCGCCGTCACCACGACGAGGCATGGTCTTCAACATACGTGTGTAACCACCCTTGCGATCTGCGTACTTTGGTGCAAGGTCTTCAAAAAGGTATTGAAGAGCAGATTGGATACGAATATCTTCGCCATCTTCCTTAACATCAGCAACAACATTACGCATGAATGCAGCAGCCTTACGACGGGATGCAAGGTCACCATGCTTAGCAAGTGTAACCATCTTTTCAGCGGTCTTACGAACTTCCTTAGCACGTGCTTCAGTAGTGGTAATTTGACCATTAACAATTAAATCAGTAGTTAAATCACGTAATAAAGCCTTACGTTGTGAACTTGTACGTCCTAATTTACGGTAACTCATGAAGTGGTTCCCTCCTTTGCAAAATTGGTTTCAATTAATCGTCTTGGCGGAATGAAACGCCGAGATCATTTAACTTGAGCTTGATTTCATCTAATGACTTTTGTCCTAAGTTACGAACCTTCATCATATCTGAAACGGTACGGTCTGTTAATTCCTTAACAGTGTTGATACCGGCACGCTTGAGACAGTTGTAAGAACGAACAGACAAGTCAAGTTCTTCAATCGTCATTTCAAGTGTCTTTTCTTTGTGGGTTTCTTCCTTTTCAACCATCACTTGAGCATTTTGAGCTGTTTCCGTAAGGTTAACAAACATGTCCAAGTGTTCGGTTAAAATCTTAGCACCCAAACTAACCGCTTCGGTAGGTGTTAATGAACCATCAGTCCATACATCCAAAGTCAACTTATCGAAATCGCTACGTTGACCAACCCGAGCATTTTCTACGGTGTAGTTTACACGTTCGATTGGGGTATAGATGGAATCAATTGGCAATACACCAATTGGAAGTTCTTCCATCCGGGCCTTGTTATCGTTGGCTGAAAGGTAACCACGACCTTTATCAGCTGTCAACTTAATGTGTAATTCAGCGCCATCAGCGACAGTTGCAATGTACAAATTAGGGTTTAATACAGTTACTTCGCTGTCCCCTTGAATATCACCAGCAGTAACCTTAGCAGGTCCCTTAACATCGATTTCCAAAGTCTTTTCTTCTTCGGTGTTCAACTTAAGAGAAACCTTCTTAAGGTTCAAGATGATTTGGGTAACGTCTTCAGTAACACCTTCAACAGTGCTGAATTCGTGTAATACCCCATCAATTTGCATGGTGGTGATTGCGGCACCTGGTAATGAAGCAATGAGAACACGTCTCAATGAGTTACCAAGTGTCGTCCCATAACCACGTTCAAGTGGTTCAACAACAAACTTGCCGTAGTTATCTGTTTCTTCAACTTTGTGAATGTTTGGCTTTTCAAATTCGATCATTCTATCCCTGTACCCCTTTCAAACGTTGTTCGTATTTTTCAAAAGACAATTGTGGAAATAGGTTCTCCACCAAATGTCCATTAAACACGACGACGCTTTGGAGGACGAGAACCGTTATGAGGAACTGGAGTTACATCGCGAATAGCAGTAACTTCCAAACCAGTTGCTTGAAGAGCACGAATAGCAGCTTCACGACCAGAACCTGGACCCTTAACTTCTACTTCTACAGTCTTCATACCGTGTTCCATAGCTTGCTTTGCAGCAGCTTCAGAAGCCATTTGAGCTGCGAAAGGAGTTGACTTACGTGAACCCTTAAAGCCCAATACACCGGCAGATGACCAAGCAACGGCGTTACCTTGAACGTCAGTAATCATGATCAAAGTGTTGTTAAATGTTGAGTGAATGTGTGCAACACCAGTTTCAACATTCTTCTTTGCACGACGCTTACGCGTACCTTTCTTGATTGCCATATCTAGTACTAACCTCCTTCTTTATAAAATTAATTACTTCTTCTTGTTAGCAATGGTTACGGCCTTACCCTTACGAGTGCGGGCGTTGTTCTTGGTGTGTTGACCGCGAACTGGTAAACCGCGACGGTGACGCATCCCACGGTATGAACCAATTTCTTGGAGCCGCTTGATGTTCATTGAAACTTCACGACGCAAGTCACCTTCAACTTGAATGTTTTCAACTTGACTACGGATCTTTTCTTCTTGATCTGGAGTTAAGTCACGAACACGGATATCTTCTGAAACACCTGCTGCTTCGAGAACCTTCTTAGCAGTAGTGTTACCAATACCAAAGATGTAAGTTAAGCCGATTACGATTCGCTTATCACGAGGTAAATCGACACCTGCAATACGAGCCATTTATTGCACCTCCATTCTAATTAAATATTATTACTTACCTTGACGTTGCTTGTGCTTAGGGTTTGCAGCGCAAATAACCATAACACGTCCATGACGCTTTACGATCTTGCAGCTATCACACATCCGCTTAACAGATGGTCTAACTTTCATTATAAAATCCTCCTAGAGAGTTCCTAAAGTAACAATTATTACTTAAACCGGAAAGTAATCCGACCCTTAGTCAGATCATATGGAGACATTTCAACCTTAACACGGTCTCCAGGCAAGATCTTAATGTAGTGCATACGAATCTTACCGGAAACGTGAGCAAGGATTTCAGCTCCGTTTTCCAATTCAACTTTAAACATTGCATTAGGCAAGGTTTCGGTAACCTTACCCTCAATTTCAATCACATCGGCTTTTGCCACGAATGGGTTCCTCCTTGTTTAATCAAGAAATTACGTAAAAGCAGTGGAAAGCGTATTACTCCCCACTGTTTGCATGATAAACCTTGCTAATTCTAGCATAAGTTACTAGAGTTGGCAAGCCTCATCAGCAATTACAGCTTGTTAAGTACTTCCTTGACGTCTTGGTAAACCTTATCGATGTCTTGTTGACCATCGATCGTGTTCAAAACACCTTGCTTTTGGTAGTAATCTACCAGTGGGGTGTTCAACTTAATGTTGACATCCAAACGATTCTTAACCGTTTCAGGCTTATCGTCATCACGTTGGTAGAATTCGTGGCCGCCACAGACGTCACACGTACCTTCTACCTTTGGTGCATTGTAAATCTTGTGATAAGTAGCACCACAGTTGCGACAAATAAACCGACCACTTAACCGTTCTACCAATACGTCCGGTTCGACGTGAATATTGATGACAGCATCTAATTGCCGGCCACTCTCAGCTAACATCTTATCCAAAGCATCAGCTTGGTTAAGATTACGAGGAAAACCATCAAGCATGAAGCCGTTCTTAGTATCATCTTGGGATAAACGTTCCTTAACGATTCCGTTAGTAACTTCATCGGGTACAAGTTCACCTTTGTCGATGTACTTCTTAGCTTCCACACCCATTGGCGTTTCGTTCTTAATTGCCGCACGGAAGATGTCCCCAGTGGAAATGTGAGGGATCTTGAAATCTTCCACAATCTTTTGTGCTTGGGTACCTTTACCGGCACCAGGCAAGCCCATTAATACGAGGTTCATACTCATTAGCCTTTTCCTCCTAATTTATTCACGAATAAATCCGATGTATTCACGTTTCATTGTCAAACCATTTAATTGACGGTTAACGTCGAGAGAAATCTGAACGATGATCAGTAAGCTGGTACCACCAAGACCAATTGATTGGCTGAGGTTCCAAACGTTACTTGCAATCAATGGGAGCAAGGAAACCAATCCCAAGAACAGAGATCCTACACAACTTAAACGGATTAACAAACCAGAAATGAAGTCTTGCGTTCCCTTACCTGGGCGAACACCCGAGATATAAGAACCCTGCTTTTGCAGATTTTCAGCAAGCTTTTCCGGATTAACCTGAACAAAGGCATAGAAAAAGGTAAAGATAACAATCAAGAACGTGTATAAGCTGATCCCAGGACCAGATTGCATATTAAAGATTGTTGTCAAAGTTTGATACCAAGTATCTGCTCCATGGCTTTGTTGGAAGGCCATAAGGATTGTTTGTGGGGTTGAAATAAACGACCCCGCAAAGATAACTGGGATAACCCCAGATACGTTAATCTTTAATGGTAGATAACTACTTGATGGTGAAGTAGTAGTCCGACGCGTGTATTGAATTGGTAAGCGGCGTTCAGCTTGTTGTACCCAGGTAACAAATGCAACGATGATCAAAACCGCTACAATAACGAGGGCAACGAAACCAAGTCCAAGCCAAAGACCTGAGCCTGATTCACCGGCAATTTGATCTTGCCAAAGTTGGCTAAGGGCACGTGGCATTTGAGCAACAATACCCGCGAAGATCAACATTGAAACACCATTACCAACACCACGTTCGGTAATCATGTCACCCATCCAAGTCGCAAACATTGTTCCGGCCGTCAGGATTAACCCGATTGTCAGGAAAGTTTGTGGGGTAGGATGGTTGACCAATTTGATAGTACTTAAGGCGTTAAAACCTGCAGTAATACCAATTGATTGGATAAATCCAAGCACGATTGTTAACCACCGTGTAGCTTGATTAAGCTTTCGCCGACCAACTTCACCTTGTTTACTCCATTCAACGAACCGCGGAACGATATCCATCTGCAGCAGTTGAACAACAATTTGAGCAGTGATGTATGGTGAAACACCCATCGCGAAGAGTGAGTAGTTTTCAAGACCACCACCACTAAACGTATTGAGGATTGATGCTAAACCAGTTGATGAGATTTCTTGCAGAGCTTCTGCATTAACCCCAGGAACCGTAATAGCAGCCCCAATTCTGTATACGACTAACACGAATAAGGTGAAGAAAATCTTTCTACGGATTTCCTTGACCTTTAACGTGTTCATGACGGCCTTGAACAAATTACATCACCTCAGTTTTACCGCCAGCAGCTTCAATAGCTGAAACTGCTGATGCAGAAAACTTGTTAGCCTTAACAGTTAACTTCTTTTCCAGCTTACCGCTACCAAGGATCTTGATACCGCTCTTAACGTTCTTAACCAAACCACTTTCTACAAGAAGTTCTGGAGTAACTTCAGCACCGTCATCGAACTTGTTCAATGATGTCAAGTTAACAATAGCGAATTCCTTGCGGTTGATGTTGGTAAAACCACGCTTTGGAATTTGACGGTAGAGTGGCATTTGGCCCCCTTCAAAACCAAGACGAGTCTTTCCGTGAGCCTTTTGACCCTTAGTACCACGTCCAGAAGTAAAACCGTGACCTGATGAAAGACCACGACCCTTACGAAGACGCTTTGAACGAGAACCTTCAGCAGGCTTCAATTCATTTAACTTCATTTGGTAGGCACCTCCTTATTATTTAGTTTTAATTACTTAACTTCTTCAATTGAAACTAAGTGTGCTACTTTGAAAATTTGACCACGTGTTGCGGCGTTGTCTGGCAGGATGTTTGAACTACCAATCTTACCTAAGCCCAATGCTTGAACAGTCTTGCGTTGAGTAGGTTGACGGTGGGCAACACTGTGGATTAAGGTAACTTTAACTTTAGCCATAATTAGTGCCCTCCTTATTCTGCCAAGTGATCTACAGTTACGCCACGAAGCTTAGCAACTTCTTCAGCGCTCTTCAATTGCTTCAAACCTTCAAAAGTTGCGCGAACAACGCTGATTGGAGTGTTTGAACCAAGACGCTTTGAAGTAACATCGGCAATACCGGCGAGGTCCATAACGTTACGTACGGCACCACCAGCGGCAACCCCGGAACCTTCAACGGCTGGCTTGATCATGATCTTACCACCACCGTAAGTACCGATAACTTCGTGAGGAATAGTAGTACCAACGATTGGAACACTAATCAGGTTCTTTTCCGCAGCAGCTTGTGCCTTGCGGATAGCTTCTGGAACTTCTTGAGCCTTACCAGTACCGAAACCAACATGGCCCTTACGATCGCCGACGATTACTAAGGCAGCAAAACGCATACGACGACCACCCTTAACAACCTTGGTAATACGGTTGATGGCAACAACTTGGTCATCTAATTCCAACTTAGCTGGATCAATGTATTCTGACATTGCAGGTTATCCTCCTTCTTATTAGAATTTAAGTCCGTTTTCACGGGCAGCTTCAGCCAATGCTTGTACACGTCCGTGGTAAAGGTAACCACCACGGTCAAATACTACATTAACGATCTTTTGTTCAGCAGCGCGCTTAGCGATCAATGCACCAACACCGCTTGCTTGTTCAGTCTTGGTCTTACCACTAACTTCGCTGTCGTTTGTGGAGGCACTTGCGAGCGTCACACCCTTTACGTCATCAATTAATTGAGCGTAAATGTTTTTGTTTGAACGGTAAACACTTAAGCGTGGGCGCTCCGCAGTACCAGAGATCTTACCGCGAACGCGCATGTGACGGCGTTGACGGATCTTGTTCTTGTCTGGTTTAGTAATCACAACAGTCACCTCTTATTAAATAGAATATTTTTGTTTGTAGCTGGTCAATTAATCTTAATAGATTACTTACCAGTCTTACCTTCCTTACGGATGATGTGTTCGTTTTCGTAACGAATACCCTTACCCTTGTATGGTTCAGGTGAACGAACGGCACGAACTTTAGCAGCAAAATCACCAAGGTGTTCCTTGTTGATTGAGCTTAATTCGATAGTAGTGTTGTCTGGAACGTTGATGTCAACGTCTTCAGGCTTTTCCATTTCAACTGGGTTTGAGTAACCAACAGTTAAAACCAAAGTAGTGCCCTTGAATTGAGCACGGTAACCAACACCGACTAACTTAAGAACCTTCTTGTAACCATCAACAACACCTTCAACCATGTTGTTAACGTTGGCACGGGTAGTACCGTGGATCATCTTCAGCTTACCTGAATCACCATCACGGTCAAACTTTACAACGTTGCCATCTACAGTCATCTTAATCAATGGTGAGATTTCGCGTGATAAAGTACCCTTAGGTCCCTTAACAGTTACGACGTTACCTTCTTGTGAAATTTCTACACCTTGTGGTAAGTCAATTTCCTTGTAACCAATACGACTCATGCGTGCACCTCCTAACTTTATATTTTTTATTACCAAACGTAAGCGATAACTTCGCCACCAATTTTCTTGGCACGAGCTACCTTGTCGGTTACAACACCTTCAGATGTTGAAATAATCGCAATACCTAATCCGTTAAGAACCTTTGGCACAGCATCAGACTTAACGTAAGTCCGAAGACCAGGCTTTGAGATCCGCTTCAAGCCAGAAATAACGCGTTGGCCGTTGTTTCCGTACTTCAAGAATACGCGGATGATGCCTTGCTTGTTATCGTCAACATATTCAACATCGCGAATGAAACCTTCGTTCTTCAAGATTTCTGCGATATCCTTCTTCATCTTTGATGCAGGAGCTTCAACTGATTCGTGTTGTGCCATGTTAGCGTTACGAATACGAGTTAAGAAATCTGCAATTGGATCGCTCATAGACATCGATGTATTCCTCCTTTTGTCGTGATTTGTTTACCAGCTAGCCTTCTTTAAACCAGGAATTTGTCCCTTGTGGGCAAGTTCACGTAAGCAAATCCGGCATAAGTGGAATTTACGGTAAACTGAGTGCGGACGTCCACAACGAGCACAGCGTGAGTATTCACGTACTGAGAACTTAGCTGGACGGTTGCACTTAGCAATCATTGATTTTTTAGCCAATTTGTGGACCTCCTTTATTTAGCAAATGGCATGCCAAGTTGGGCAAGTAATTCGTGTGATTCTTCATCACTTTGAGCAGTTGTTACGATAACAACATCCAAGCCCCGTACACGGTTAACCTTATCGTAATCGATTTCAGGGAAAATTAATTGTTCATGGATACCAAGAGTGTAGTTACCACGACCATCAAAGGCCTTGTTGCTTACACCGTGGAAGTCACGAACCCGTGGCAATGCCACGTTGACTAACTTATCTAAGAAATCATACATACGTTCACCACGTAAGGTTACCTTGGCACCAATTGCCATACCTTCACGAAGACGGAAGCCGGCAATTGACTTCTTAGCCTTGGTGATCAATGGCTTTTGACCTGAGATCAAACCAAGTTCTTCAACGGCTTCGTCCAAGTTCTTGGAGTTAGTAGTAGCATCACCAACACCCATGTTTAAGACGATCTTTTCAACCTTTGGTGCTTGCATTGATGAGCTGTAGTTGAACTTTTCGATCAATGCAGGACGGATTTCGCTTTCGTATTTAGCTTTTAAACGGTTTTCCATTAGTAATTTTTCCTCCTTTCCTCGATTAGTCGATAGTCTTGCCAGACTTCTTGGCAACACGAACCTTCTTACCATCAACGAGCTTGTAACCAACACGGGTTGGTTCGTTGGTAGAAGGATCAATCAGCATTACATTTGAAGCGTTGATAGCAGCTTCAGTATCAATTACGCCACCGTTAGGGTTGCTGTTGCTTGGCTTTTGGTGTTTCTTCACCATGTTGATGCCTTCAACTACAACGCGGTTTTCAGCAGCGAAGATCTTCTTAACGTTACCTTCTTTGCCCTTGTCCTTACCGGCGATAACGCGAACTTTGTCACCTGTTTTAATGAACATGTTGATAGTGCACCTCCTTATTTTTGGTTAAATCTTACAGAACTTCTGGAGCCAGAGAAACGATCTTCATGAAGTCATCGCCACGAAGTTCACGAGCGATTGGTCCAAAAATACGGGTACCCTTAGGGCTCTTATCGTTGTTGATCAAAACTGCGGCGTTTTCATCGAACTTGATGTATGAACCATCCTTACGGTGCAAACCATGCTTAGTCCGTACAACTACGGCCTTAACAACGTCACCTTTCTTGACAACGCCACCTGGTGTTGCCTGCTTTACAGTAGCAACAATAATGTCACCAATATTACCTGTCTTAACCCGGGAACCACCCAAGATCTTGATGACAAGGATTTCACGGGCACCAGAGTTATCAGCGACCTTCAACCGACTTTCCTGTTGAATCACAGTTAATGTCCTCCTTCCATATACAAATAAGAATTAGAATACGAATTTATTAGAGTTATCTGCTAATTAAAGGGTAGCAGCCTTTTCGACAACTTTTACAAGACGGAAACGCTTCTTAGCTGACAATGGCCGAGTTTCCATGATTTGTACAGTGTCGCCGGTCTTTGCTTCGTTGTTTTCATCGTGTGCGTAGTACTTCTTTGAGTACTTAACACGCTTGCCGTAGATTGGGGCACTCTTGTAAGTGTCAATCACAACAGTGATGGTCTTATCCATTTTGTCAGAAACAACGCGGCCTTGGTAAACCTTACGTGCATTACGTTCTTCACTCATGCGCTAATCCTCCTTTTCGTATTCTTATTTGTTTAATTCTTGTTGACGAAGAACTGTCTTAACCCGTGCAATGTCCTTACGTACTTGCTTCAGACTTGCAGTGTTTTCCAATTGACCAGTAGCTAATTGGAAACGTAAGTTAAACAATTGTTCTTTCAATTCCTTTTCACGGTTAAGTAGCTTATCAGTGGTTAATCCATTCAGTTCTTGTACGTAATCTTTACTTCTCATTAGATTGTCCACCTACTTCCTCACGTTGTACGATCTTGACGCGAACTGGCAACTTGTGGCCGGCAAGACGTAATGCTTCACGAGCGACTTCTTCAGAAACGCCACCAACTTCGAACATTACCTTACCGCGCTTAACTGGGGCAACCCATCCTTCAGGAGCACCTTTACCGTTACCCATCCGGACACCCACACCTTTACTAGTGTAGGAAAGTTGAGGGAAGATCTTAATCCAAACCTTACCACCACGCTTCATGTAACGAGTCATAGCGATACGTGCAGCTTCGATTTGACGGTTGCTGATCCAGTGTGAATCAAGTGCTTGAAGACCGAATTCACCAAAGTTTACAACCTTACCACCTTTGGCTTCACCACGCATGTGACCACGTTGAACCTTACGGTGCTTTACTCGCTTTGGTACTAGCATGTTTTACTTCCCTCCTTGTTCATCATCATTTGCGCCCTTCTTGGATGGAAGAACTTCACCACGGTAGATCCAAGTCTTGATACCAAGAACACCGTAAGTAGTGTTAGCTTCATCCCAAGAGTAGTCAATGTCGGCACGGAGAGTGTGCAATGGAACAGTACCGTCAGAGTATGATTCGATACGTGACATGTCAGCACCGTTCAAACGACCTGCAACTTGTGTCTTGATACCCTTGGCACCGGCACGCATTGCACGTTGCATAGCTCCACGCATTGCACGACGGAAAGCGATACGGTTTTCCAATTGACGAGCAATGCTTTCACCAACAAGGTGAGCGTCTAAGTCTGGCTTCTTGATTTCCACAATGTTGATGTGGACACGCTTGCCAGTTAAGTTGTTTAATTCCTTACGAAGTGCTTCAACTTCTGAACCACCCTTACCAATTACCATACCTGGCTTGGCAGTGTGAATTGAGACGTTAACGCGGTTTGCGGCACGTTCAATTTCAACGGTTGATACAGAGGCATCAGCAAGTCGCTTTTCAATGTATTCACGGATCCGAAGGTCTTCGTTCAGGTAGTTAGCAAAGTCTTTTTCAGCGTACCACTTTGCAGTCCAATCACGAATGACACCAACACGGAAACCATTAGGATTGATCTTTTGACCCACTATTTATTCCTCCTATCGTTCTGTAACAACCACAGTGATGTGACTAGTGCGCTTGTTAATTGGTGAAGCAGAACCCTTAGCACGAGGACGGAACCGCTTAAGGGTTGGTCCTTCGTTTGCGTAGGCTTCGCTAACAACTAATGATGCACGATCTAAGTCAAAGTTGTTTTCAGCGTTTGCTACAGCAGATTTTAATACTTTTTCAACATCTGAAGCGGCACCACGGTTGGTGAACTTCAGAATAGCGAATGCTTCAGCAACGCTCTTGTTACGGATAACGTCTAATACAAGACGAACCTTACGTGCAGGAACACGAACCATACGAGCGGTTGCCTTAGCTGAGTTAATGTTTTCAGCCATTTTTTAATTCACCCTCCTTACTTACCAGTCTTCTTGTCATCAGCAGCGTGACCGTGGAAAGTACGAGTTGGAACAAATTCACCCAACTTGTGACCTACCATGTCTTCTTGTACGTAAACTGGTACGTGCTTCCGACCATCATATACAGCAAATGTGTAACCAATGAAGCTTGGGAAGATGGTTGAACGACGTGACCAGGTCTTGATGACTGTCTTCTTTTCAGAACCTTCTTGCTCTTTAACCTTCTTCAATAAAGAAGCGTCAGCAAATGGTCCCTTCTTCAAACTACGAGCCATTTAGTGTGTACCTCCTCTCGGGTAATAAACGTAAAATTAACGAGTGTGTGGACCGCGCTTCCGACCACGAACAATGAACTTGTTTGAACGAGCCTTGTGTGAACGGGTCTTCTTACCAACAGTCTTCTTACCCCATGGAGATAATGGAGATGGTAAACCAACTGGTTGCTTACCTTCACCACCACCATGAGGGTGATCATTAGGGTTCATAACAGAACCACGAACGTGTGGACGTTGACCAGCGTAACGAGACCGACCAGCCTTACCCTTGATTAAGAGGGCGTGTTCGTCGTTACCAACAGTACCGATAGTAGCACGGCAAGTAGCAAGAATCATACGAACTTCACCGGATGCAAGACGTACAAGTACGTACTTTTCATCCTTACCAAGTAATTGAGCAGAAGCACCTGCTGAACGAGCAAGTTGACCACCCTTACCTGGCTTTAATTCAATGTTGTGAATAACAGTACCAACTGGAATGTTCTTCAATGGAAGAGCATTACCAACCTTGATATCTGCATCTGGGCCAGATTGAACTTCCATGCCAACCTTTAAGCCTTTAGGTGCGATGATGTATGCCTTAGTACCATCAGCGTAACCAAGCAAAGCGATGTTAGCAGTACGGTTTGGATCGTATTCGATAGCCTTTACAGTTGCTGGAACATCATCCTTGATACGCTTGAAGTCAATGATACGGTATTGACGCTTAACACCACCACCACGGTGACGAACAGTGATGTGACCATAACTGTTACGACCGGCAGTGTGCTTTAATGGAGCCAACAATGACTTTTCAGGTGTTGACTTAGTGATTTCAGCAAAGTCGTAACCGTTCATGTTCCGGCGACCGTTAGTAGTAGGTTTGTACTTACGAATTCCCACTATATTTTCCTCCTTTTTCTAAAGATTACTTTTCGCTGTTATCAAACAGCTTGATTTCATTTGAGTCGGCAGAAAGAGTAACAATAGCCTTACGACGGCGCTTAGTGTAACCAACGTAACGACCTTGGCGCTTCTTCTTACCCTTAACATTCATGATGTTAACCTTAACAACAGTAACGTCGAAGATTTCTTCGATAGCGTTCTTGACTTGAGTCTTGGTTGCTCGTAAATCAACATCAAAAGTGTAACGCTTGTTGTCCATACCAGCCATTGAAGCTTCGGTAATAACTGGACGTAAGATAATATCGCGTGCTTCCATTATGCGAGCACCTCCTCTACTTGAGAAAGAGCTGACTTAGTAATGACGATCTTTTGTGCATCGACAACGTTTAAGATGTTAACACCTTCTGGAGTAACAACAGTTGCGTTTGCGAGGTTACGTGCAGATAAAGCAGCGTTCTTGTCGTCAGCAGTGACAACAACTAATGCCTTTTCCGCTACGTTAAGAGCGTTCATTACGCCAGCCATTTCCTTGGTCTTTGGAGCATCGAAGTTCAATGCTTCAACTACAACGAATGCTTCGTCGAGAACCTTTTGGGAAAGGGCTGACTTGATAGCAAGTTGACGAACCTTGCGAGGAAGGCTGTACTTGTATGAACGTGGAGTAGGACCGAAGACGATACCACCACCACGGAATTGAGGTGACCGGATTGACCCTTGACGAGCACGACCAGTACCCTTTTGACGCCATGGCTTCTTACCACCACCGCTAACAGCTGAGCGGTTCTTAACGGCGTGAGTACCTTGACGTAATGAAGCACGTTGACGCAAAACAGCATCAAATTCAACGTTTTGGTTTGGTTCTACACCGAACACAGCGGCGTTCAAATCGATAGTACCGTTTTGGCTACCATCTTGCTTGTACAAATTAACGCTAGTCATTATTTAACTTCCTCCTTTCTTATTAATTGTTGTGTTGCTTGCTAAGGCTCTTCTTAGTGTTTGCCTTAACAGAGTTCTTAATAGTTACGTATGACTTGTTAGCACCTGGAACGTTACCCTTGATGAGTAATACGTTGTTGTCTAAGTCAACCTTAACAACCTTTAAGTGTTGCATAGTAACAGTCTTGTTACCCATGCGACCTGGGAGCTTCTTACCCTTGAATACGCGGTTGATGATAGCACCCAATGAACCAGGACGACGGTGGTAACGAGAACCGTGAGCCATAGGACCACGTGATTGACCGTCCTTGTGAATGTTACCTTGGTAACCATGACCCTTGGTAACACCCGTAACGTCGACGGTTTCACCTTCTGCGAAGACGTCAGCCTTAACTTCGTCTCCCACCTTGATGTCATCCCCTAATTCAGCGTCACGGATTTCACCGATGAAGCGCTTAGGGGTCGTATTTGCTTTTGCTGCATGACCTTGTTCAGGCTTGTTGCTCAATACTTCGCGCTTGTCATCAAAACCAAGTTGAACAGCGTTGTAACCATCGTTTTCAACAGTCTTGATTTGCATAACAACGTTTGGAGTTACGTCGATAACAGTAACTGGTACCAATTCACCGTTGTCAGTGAAGACTTGAGTCATACCAACCTTCTTACCTAAGATTCCTTTGGCCATGAGTACACCTCCTATATAAATATTTTTAGTTAAAAGTTAAAATTACAATTTGATTTCGATGTCAACACCACTTGGCAGATCGAGCTTCATTAATGAATCAACAGTCTTTGGTGTTGGATCAACGATATCGATCAAACGCTTGTGAGTCCGCATTTCAAATTGTTCACGGGACTTCTTGTACTTGTGTGGTGAACGGATAACTGTGTAGATAGTCCGTTCAGTTGGCAATGGGATAGGACCTGAAATTTGAGCACCTGTCCGCTTAGCTGTATCAACGATCTTATCAGCAGATTGATCGAGGATACGGTGTTCATAAGCCTTTAACCGAATACGAATCTTTTGTTTTGCCATTATGTTACCTCCTTCGTCAGATTTAAAATTTGACTAGCTCCGCGGAAATTACCGCCACATCCTGTGGCAAAGCGGCCGGGTGTGTCGCAACCTTCCGCATCAACGCTTCGCAGCTTGAACGGCTTTTGGGGCAGGGCAAATCTGCACTCCAAAGTTCAAGCACTTTAATATAATACTAGAAAAATGCCGTCATATCAAGTATTTAAATGGATTTTTTTAATTGTAACAAAACTGTAAAAAATGTTTTTTGCAAGCAAAAAATGCAGTGAAAAAATTTTATTCACTGCATTTTATAAAATTTAAATTTCAGCTCTCTTTGGCATCAAAATATTCAAAATAATTGCGGTAATTGCTGCAATTGAGATTGGTGAACCCAAAAGGTATTGAACCATTTGTGGAGCTGCGGTTTTAATTGAGCTAGGAAGTAATACCAGTGCAATGGTTAAGATAATTGGCAAACCAATCACGTAGATATCACTTTCAGCAGTTTCGATACGACGGATAACGTTCAAACCGTTCAGCATGATAGTGACCGTGATGATTGCAAATACCCCACCAATAACTGGAGCAGGAACGGCAGCGAGGAATGCGGACAACTTGGTAAAGAAACCTAAGATGATGAACCAGCAACCTGCAGATATGAAGACCCGCTTACTTGCGATACCTGTGATTGAAATGATACCTGCGTTGGTTGAGTACCCAGTAACTGGGGTAGCACCGGTAAATGCGGCGATCATACAACTAAGCCCTTCACCAATGATACCGTGGTTCCATTGCTTCTTGGTAATTGTGTGGTTAGTTACGGCTCCCATTGCGAACCAAGTACCGGTTGTTTCTGTCGTCAAGATTGCATAAATAATAATGAAAGTAATGATTGCGGTTGTATCGAAGTGTACACCCCAGTGGAGCATTGTCCGTTGTGGAAGGCTAAACCATGGAGCTGATGCAACGCTTGACCAGTCGAAACGACCCATGGATGAACTTACCAAGGTACCGACAAGCAAAGCGATGACGATTGAACCAGCTTTGAAGAGCTTTTGAACTTTGTGGAAACGAATACTAATTGCGATACATACGAGAAGAGTTAAAGCGGTGATCGAAGCCAATTCGATGTTTTGATATACATTCCCTTTTGCTTCAAAGATGTTATCGTTCAGTGCTGAAGGGATCAAGGACAGACCAACGCAGGTGATGATCGTACCACCGACAACTGCAGGCACCAGGTAATTGATAATTTTCTGAAAAACACCACTAAGCCCGAGCAAGATCAAAAGTACAGAACCGACTAAAAGAGAACCAAGCAAGGTCGCCATCCCGTTACCCTTGAGGCCGCCACTGGCGAGAACTACACCGGCAGCTGCTGACAACGGAACGAATGATGGGCCCTGGGAAACTGGCATCTTCATGAACCATGCCGTTTGAAGAATCGTACCAATACCACAGGCTAAGAAAGTTGCTTGGAGTAATCCGGTTGAGCTTGCGGCGCCCATTGAGAGCATCCCCGCCAAAATGATTGGTGGCACATACACATCCATTGCGAGCACGTGTTGCAAACCGAGTAAAATAGCTTCACCGGTCGGAACCTTTTCGTCTGGTCCAACTAACAATTGAGATTTTTCTGACATTTAATTTTCCTCCTATATCCTATAAAACTGCTTTTCAACCAACGTAAACCTGCGCAATGTCGGAGCGCTCGGTCTGATACATCAGTCGCTGAAAAATGTCATCTTGAGATAAATTCATCAAAGCAGGGTGCGCATTAACAATTTGCAAGTCTGCCTGATAACCTGGTGCGATCTTACCAGCTTTCAGATGGAGCGCCTCTGCACCAGCCAGGGTCGCAAGGTAAAATGCGTTCGCCATCGTAATTCGCGATGACTTCACTCCCCTACTTTGCGCGGGTTGAGCACTATCAACACCATCTTCTAGCATTTGCGACGACTTCACCGCCTGCCTGATGTTGTAGTACAGACTCGGTGAATAGCCACCAGAGATATCACTTCCGAGGCCGATTTTATTACCCTGTCGCAAAATTTTCTTGGTTGGCAGGACCGCATTGCCGAAGTAACTATTGGAAATTGGGCAGTGAGCGATCGCCGTCTGCTTATGGTGCAATGTTGCCAGGTCTGAATCAGTCAGCTGAGTACCGTGAGCCATAACTGATTTATCCGTCAGCAAACCAAATTTTTCCATGACCTCGGTATCGTGAAGACCAAACCGTTCAATCGCGTAATTATGTTCCCAATCACTTTCGGAGAGGTGCGACTGGATCGGCAGGTCGTATTGTTTAGCCTGCTTAGCAAGTCCAGCCAATGTTTCATCAGTACAGCTTGGTACAAAGCGCGGTGTGATGACAGGTACCAGAGTAGATTGCGTTTGCTTTGCGAGCTCTTGCATAGCGAGGATAAACTCTTCGTTTGCTTCGAGTGCCTCCTGGGTAGATTTGTTTCGGTAAAATTCTGGTGTTTGCTCAGGATTGTCCATGACGACTTGACCAATGTAGGCACGTAAGCCAGCAGCGGCGGATTGACGTGCGAGCACTAAATTGGCCTCGGTATGAATGGTCCCGAACATTAAAGCCGTAGTTGTTCCCTGGCTCAGCAATTCGTGAATCAGGTCTTTGTAAACCATCTTGGCATATTCCAGATCTTGATACTTGGCTTCCAACGGGAAAGTATAGTGATTCAACCAATCCGCAAGTGGCAAGTCGAGCGCTAACCCAGCTTGTGGCCACTGTGGAGCGTGGATATGGAGGTCGATGAATCCAGGAAGAATATATTGATTATCTTTCAATTCAACCAGTCGGTCACTTTGTTTAGCTTCCTGGAGCACTGTATTAAAGTCATCTTCACATGGTGCAATCGTCCTAGAGATGGTCCCCGTCTGATCAACACATATCAGATACCCTTCACAGGTGATAACTTCATCTCGATTTATAGAGGAAAAATAAGTCCCGTGAATAACGATGTCGTTCATTCGTGTATATTTCCTTCCGTTTCTTACTTCATTGTTAGGATATCACGAACTATTATATTTGTAAATTAATTTTTCGTTCGATTAAACGATAAACTAATAAATTTAAGGCACTACACTTTCTGGTATTGGTGAAAACCAATGCCAGATTTTTTGT
>JAUMUE010000011.1 GCA_030530845.1 Limosilactobacillus sp. | reverse complement strand
TAACGACAACGTACTTAACGGTGTAGTCCTTGGTAGAGTTGTCACCGAATACGACGTGAAGGGTTGCTGAGTGTTCGCCAACAGTTGAAGTATCGAAGGTGTCACCAGTTACGGTTGCATCACCAGGGATGTTAGACATTACGTCATCCTTGGTTGCCTTAGCGTTAACAGTGTAAATAGCATCGTTTGTAGTGATGTTGTTTGCATCTGCTGATGACTTAACCTTGTATTGAACCTTCTTAGTAACACTGTTGCCGTCACCAAATGTGATGGTGATGCTTGCGGTAAACGTACCAGTATTTGAAGTATCTGGTTGGCCAACCCATGCAACAGTAGCATCATTTGGCAAGTTAGTTACTTGTGACTTAGCGTCTTCACTTGTAAGAACGTGGTTGAGCTTATATTCACCGATAGTTGTATCAACATCGTAATCGTCAATATCTTCGGCCTTTGAAGCAGCCACAGTGTAGT
This sequence comes from Limosilactobacillus sp., assembly GCA_030530845.1. GTDB lineage: Bacteria > Bacillota > Bacilli > Lactobacillales > Lactobacillaceae > Limosilactobacillus. The sequence goes on along the minus strand of JAUMUE010000011.1, from coordinate 41,254 downwards.
GAACAGGCTTGTCTATAGAACTACCATCAGCAAATGTGATAGTTACCTTAGTGTCACCGGATGTCTTAGCTTGAGTAGTGTCAGGCTTAGTAGCATCCTTTGCCCAGTCGATGGACTTAACAGCAGCTAATGCATCAGTGTTATCAGACTTAAGATCAGCATTCTTAACTGAAGTATCAGTTTGCTTGTATTCGTAAGCCTTGTCGTTAACAGTGATGTCCGCGCCGTATTGGTCAGCTTCAGAAGCGACAAGTACCTTAACATCAACATCCTTGGTTGCTAATGTCTTGCCATCCTTAGTCCAAGTTACTGTTGCGACAGCATCTTGAGCGGTAGTTGATGACTTAGTAGCATCCGGAGCAGTCTTCCAAGTTACAGTTACTTTAGAACTATCAGAAGGAGTTGGTACTGAAACGTAATTAGAAGCGTCGATTGTATCGTTAAGACGAGCAGCTGGAACATTTTCATTAGCCTTAACCACGAGGTAGTTTACAGTGTAGTCCTTAGTAGAATCATCACCGAACTTAACGTGGAGAGTTGCAGTCTTAGCGCCAACAGTTGTGGTATCGAAGTCAGCACCAGTTACAGTTGCGTCAGTTGGAACATCATTCAAGAAGTCACTAGCCTTAGCAGCATCCCCGGCAACGTAAATTACGTTGTCGTTAGTAGTGATGTTGTTGTTAGTGCTTGAAGACTTAACGTTGTAGTGAACAGTCTTAGTAACAGTATTACCGTCACCGAACGTAATAACTACAGTAGCTTCCTTACCTTGTACAGGTGCAGAAGTATCTGGCTTGTTACCCCATGCAACAGTTGCGTCAGATGGAAGGTTCGTTACAAGAGTCTTGGCATCATTGTCAGTAAGTTGTTGGTTAAGCGTGTAGTTACCATCAGCAGTAGTGATGTTGTAGTTAGCTTCATCTGATGCCTTGGACTTACCAACATAGTAATTGACATTCTTAACCACTGAAGAACCATCAGTAAATGTAACCTTAGCGGATACTGATCCGTGGTGGTCTGGAGTGTCGGTTGATGGAGCATCAGCGTTCCATTCAATCTTAGATACTTCACCCTTGATAGCATCAGTAGCAGTCAAGTCGTCCTTGGTAAGTCCACGAACTGAACCCTTGTAGTCGTAAGTTTGTTCATTTACAGAGAACTTGTCACCGTATTCATTAGCTGCAGAAATTACAGTTACCTTAACTGGAACTTCCTTAGTAGCTAATTGCTTACCACTTGCGTCAGTCCAAGTTACAACAGCGGTCGCATCTTGTGGAGTAGTTGATGGGTTGTTCTTGTCAGGACCATCACCCTTCCAAGTTACGGTTGCCTTAGTTCCATCGCTTAATTCAGGAACGTCAACGTACTTAGAAGCAGCAATGTCTTGGCCTGGACGTGCAGATGGAGCATCTTCAGTTGGCTTAACAACCATGTACTTAACGTCGTAGTCGGTTGAAGATCCGTCACCGAATTGAACATGGATTGTAGCTGATTGTTCACCTAAATCATTAGTATTGAAGTTATCACCAGTTACAGTGGCATCACTAGGAATGCTGTCTAAGAAGCTATTCTTAGTAGCTTTTTCTCCAACAGTGAAGATTACATTGTTGTGAGCAGTGATGTTGTTTGCATCCTTGGATGATTGAACCTTGTACGAAACAAGCATAGTAGCAGTCTCGCCATCACCAAATGTAATAGTTACATTAGCGTTGTAAGTACCAGCTGCTGATGTGTTAGGAGTATTAGTCCAAGCAACAGAAGCATCATCTGGCAAGTTAACCATTTGATTCTTAGCATCTTCTGCAGTAAGAACTTGGTTAACCTTGTAAGTTGCGATAGTTGAGCTGATGTCATAGTCATCCATGTATTCAGCCTTAGATTCACCAACAGTGTAGTGAACTGGCTTATCTACTGAACTACCATCAGAGAACTTGATCGTAACAGTGGTGTCGCCTTGTGACTTAGCCTTAGAAGTATCAGGTTGAGTAGCACCTTCCGCCCAAGTGATTGAGTCAACACCAGTAAGTGCATCCTTGTCACTGGACTTCAGATCGTTCTTCTTAACAGAAGTATCTTCAGCCTTGTAATCGTAGCTCTTGTCATTAACAGTGATGCTGTCTCCGTATTGGTCAGCCATGTTTTGTACCAATACATTTACAGGAACTTCCTTAGTAACAGTCTTGCCGTCCTTGACCCAGGTTACAACTGCTGTAGCTTGTTGAGCTGTCTTACCTGACTTGGTCTTGTCTGGTTCGTTACCAGTCTTCCAAGCAACAGTTACGCCTGTAGCATCAGATGGAACTGAAACGTAATTAGAAGCAACAATATCTGAACCTACACGAACTGCAGGAACATTATCCTTAGCTTGTACAACAAGGAAATCTTCATTGTAAACCTTGGTTGAATTATCACCAAACTTAACAGTGATCTTAGCAGTACCACTAGCTACACCAGTTGTTGCACTGTATTCTTCTCCAGTAACTTCTGCATCTTCTGGAAGGTCAGAGAGGAAGTCACTTGACTTAGGTTGTTCACCAACAGCGTAGATTTGTGGTCCGTTTTCAACCACAGTGTTTTCTGTAGAAGTAGATGCAACGGTGTATTCAACGTCCTTTTCAAGAGTTGATTCGTCACCGAATGTGATCTTGACCTTAGCAGTGCGAGTACCAGTTGATGAAGTATCTGGTTCAGTTACCCATTCTGCCTTGGCATCTGAAGGAAGGTTGCTTACACGCTTTGTTGCTTCGTCAGCTGGAATCGTTTGGTTAAGAGTGTAGTTACCCTTTGTAGTTGTAAGGTTGTAAGTTGAAGCGTTGTCTGCAGTTGACTTGCCAACGTAGTAGTTGACGTTCTTAACAACACTAGATCCATCCTTGAACGTGATCTTAGCTTGTACAGATCCGTTGCGGTTAGGAGTATCGGTGCTTGGTTTGTCGCCGTTCCATTCAACCTTAGATACTTCACCCTTGATTGCGTCAGTAGTGTTCAAGTCGCCAGTTGTAAGATCATCAACAGTACCCTTATATGCGTAAGTTTGGTCGTTTACGGATACTTGTGAACCGTATTGATCTGCAGCTGAAGCGATAAGTACATTTACTGTGACATCCTTAGTGGCAATGGTCTTTCCATCCTTGTCAGTCCAAGTTACCACTGCAGTTGCAGTTTGTGGATCCTTGGATGATTTATTGATGTCAGGTCCGTTACCCTTCCAGTCTACAGTTACGTTTGTGCCATCAGTAAGTGTTGGAACATCAACGTAGCTAGATGCGTTAACTTCTTGACCAGGACGAGATGCAGGAACATCATCCTTAGCATTTACAACAAGGTACTTAACAGTGTAGTCCTTGCTGGTGTTGTCACCGAATACAACGTGCAGAGTTGCTGACTTTTCGCCAACAGTTGCAGTGTCGAAGGTGTCACCAGTTACGGTTGCGTCACCAGGAATATCTGATAATACGCTATCCTTAGTACCCTTTTCACCAACAGTAAAGATTGCGTCTTTTGAAGTAATGTTGTTTGCATCAGCTGAGGACTTAACCTTGTATTGAACCATTACGGTGGCAGTTTGTTGGTCACCGAATGTAATAGTTACATTTGCATTAAACGTACCAGTCTTTGAAGTATCTGGTTGGGTAGTCCAAGCAACAGTTGCGTCGTTTGGAAGGTTCTTTAATTGAGCCTTAGCATCTGCGCTAGTCAATGTTTGGTTAAGATTGTATTCAGCGATGCTTGATTCAATGTCGTAGTCATCAATGTCGGCAGCCTTTGAGTGTCCAACAGTGTAGTTAAAGTTCTTAACTACAGAACTGCCGTCAGTAAAGTTGATCTTTACCTTAGATGAGCCAGTAGCACCAGCAACAGAAGTATCTGGCTTAGTAGCATCTTCTGGCCATTCAATGCTCTTAACATTACCAAGAACATCACTTGAAGCTGCAAGGTCACTATTAGTTACATCTAAGTTAGTAGCCTTGTATTCGTAAGTCTTGTCATTTACAGAGATGCTGTCACCGTATTGGTCGGCCATGTTTTGTACCAATACATTTACAGGAACTTCCTTAGTAGCTAATACGGTGCCATCTTGACCCTTCCAAGTTACGAGAGCAGTTGCACTCTTTGCAGTCTTAGAAGATTCACTTGTGTCTGGAGCTGTTTGCCATGAAACCTCAACAGTTGAGTTGTCAGTTGTAGCTGGAACATCAACGTAATTTGAAGGATCGGCATTTACACCAGGACGTACTGCAGGAACACTATCCTTGGCCTTAACTACAAGGTACTTAACATCGTATTGCTTGGTAGATTGGTCACCGAATGTAACTGTGAGCTTAGCAGTGTGTTCACCAACAGCAGTAGTGTCAAAAGTATCACCAGAAACAGTTGCATCTGAAGGAACGTTCTTCAAGAAGTCCTCCTTAGATGCAGTGTCGTCTACCACGTAAATCACATTGTCAGTTGCGACAACATTGTTTGCTTGGCTTGATGACTTAACAGTGTACTTGACGTTTTCAACAACAGTCTTACCGTCACCGAATGTGATCTTAACAGTAGCTGGACGATCTACACCAGGAGTAGAAGTATCTGGCATGTCACCCCAAACTACACTAGCATCTGAAGGCAAGTTATTAACAAGGTCCTTAGCATCATCATTAGTAAGCTTTTGGTTAAGAGTGTATTCACCATTCTTGGTAGTAACACCGTAATCACTAGCCTTATCTGATTGTGATGCACCGATAGTGTAATTTACATCCTTGTCGAGGGTAGAACCGTCATCAAAGGTAATAGTTACCTTAGTAGTACCAGTCTTACCCGCAACATTTGTGTCAGGCTTACTGCTATTATCTTTCCAATCAATAGAAGTAATGTGGCCCTTAACAGTGTCGGCATCTCCGGTAATAGTCAAATCGTCCTTGCCTACAGATGGGTTAGCTTCCTTGTATGCGTATTGCTTGTCGTTAACCTTGATGTCAGCTTGGTATTCGTCAGCTGCACTAGCTACTACGACCTTAACAGGAACGTTAGCAGTGGCCATTACCTTACCGTCTGCGTCCTTCCAAGTTACAACAGCAGTAACGTTTTGTGGCGTTGTAGATGAGACATCGTTCTTAGGAGTATTGTTTGTATCCCATGCCACTTCAACAGTTTGGCCTTCGCTTACAGTAGGTACTTCTACGTAGTTCTTAACGTCGATATTTTGGTTCAAACGTACAGCGTCAACGTCGTCCTTAGCTTGTACAACTAAGTAGTTAACAGTGTATTCCTTAGTTTGGCCGTTACCGAATTGGAGAGTAACAGTACCAGTGTATGAACCAACATTTGCAGTACCGCTTGTGTATGATTGTTCGGTAACTGTAGCATCACCCAGGTTAGTCAAGAAGTCACTAGCAGTTGGGGTAGCGCCTACAACGTAAATGTGTGCGTTGTTTTGGACATTATTGATGTCAGGAGTTGATTGAACGGTGTAGTTGAAGGAGTAAGTCTTCTTGTTTCCGTCACCGAAAGTAACTTCAACAGAACCAGTACCCTTACCAGCAACCTTTGTATCTGGCTTGTTTACCCACTTAACTTGGGCATCATTTGGCAAGTCAGTAACAACACCAGCAGCATCTGTAGTGTCATTAAGTTCTTGGTTCAATGTGTAAGTTTGATCTTCAACATCTACACCATAGTCTTCGGCCTTTGATTCGAGTGATGGGCCAATAGTGTAATTGAACTTAACGGTAGAAGTACTGTTGTCCTTAAAGGTAATAGTTACTGAAGTTTCACCCTTATCTCCAGCTTTGTTTGAATCAGGCTTGGTGCTAGTCCAAGCAATTCCAGTGATGTTACCTGAGATAGTTGACTTTTTATCGTCGTCTCCAGCAATAGTCAAGTCGGAGTCCTTAATATCAGCGACATTGCCCTTGTAAGCGTAGGACTTGTCACTGATGCTGATGTCCTTACCGTACTTGTCTGCCATGCTTAATACAGTAACGTCTACATCAACATCCTTTGTAGCGAGGAGTTGGTGATCTGAACCGTACCAGTTAACAGTTACAGTGTGTTGAGTAGTACCTGGAGTTGCACTGCTTGGAGCTACTCCACCCTTCCATTCAGTAGTAACAGTACCTTCTTCAGGAGTTGGAACTGAAACGTACTTGTCAGAAGTGATGTTGTCACCAACAGTTGCTGAGTCAACGTTTGAAGTGGCGTCAACAACTAAGTACTTAACTGAGTAGGTCTTTTGTGAACCATCACCGAATGTAACAGTGATTGAAGCAGTCTTTTCACCTACTGAATCAGCAGTCCCAAGGTCTTGAGTAACGCCTTGTTGATCACTAGGGATGTTCTTCAGCAAGTCATCTAATTGTGGTTGTTCGCCAACCTTGTAGATGTGATTGTATTCTTGAACATTGTTGTGTTCGCTTGTTGATCTTACTGAGTACGTGAATGAAACGTAACCTCTAGTACCATCACCAAATTGAACAGTTGCAGAAGCGTTGTGGCCAGTACCAATGTTTGTAGTATCCGGCTTTTCGTGCCAGTCAACAACCTTTGCATCAGATGGTAAGTTCTTCAAAGCAGTTGCGTAATCATCAGATGTCAATTCGTGACCGTAGTCGTATACAGGCTTACCGTCTTCGATTCCGTATTTTTCAACCTTTGAAGCAGTTGTTGGACGAACGTTGTAAACAACTTCCTTATCTACTGATGAGCCATCACTAAAGTTAATAGTAATAGTAGCCTTCTTGCCTTGTACGTTAGGAACGCTGGTATCTGGCTTTTCACCCTTCCATACGTAACTGTCGATAGAATCTGTAATTGTGTCTTGATCAGCATCATCGTCAAATTCTAAGTCGACAGCGTCAATCGTAGGTTCTTCTTTGTAATCGTAAGTTACTGGGTTAGTTACAGAGAAGTCGTCCTTGTATTGTTCTGCCAGTGACTTTTGAGCAACAGTAACAGTTACAGGAACTTCCTTAGTAGCAAGAGTCTTACCACTATCATCTGTCCAAGTAACAACTGAAGTAACGTTTTGGGTAGAAACATTGTTACTGTCAGGCTTGTTGCTGTCCTTCCAAGTTACAGTAACGTTTGTGCCGGCAGGGGCAGTAGGAACTTCAACGTACTTAGAAGCGTCGATCGTACTACCACTCTGTTCTGCTGGCATACCAGTCTTAGCCTTAACAACTAAGTACTTAGGAGTGTAAGTCTTGGTAGAACCATCACCGAATGTCACGACGATGTTACCAGAACCGGCGCTTACACTATCAGTCTTTGCATAAGTAGAATCATCTGAAACCTTCGCATCAGCTGGGATGTTTTGTAAGAAGTCAGCCAGCTTAGAGTCATCACCAACAGTGTAAATTACATTGTCGGTAGTTGTAACAGTGTTCTTTTCAGATGTTGAGTGAACTGCGTAGTACACAGGAACCTTGTATGTTTGGTTTCCAAGAGAAACAGTCAAGTATGCAGTTCTATTAGAGTCAGTAGTAACTGAATCAGTTGTTGGTGCGCCATCACTAGTCCAGCCATTCACAACATAACCAGTTGGCAAGTTAGCGATCATATCTGCAGTTGGTGCAGAAACTGTATCGCCGTACTTGTATGTTTGGTCGTTAGTGATCAGGTAAGTAAATGAACCCGTAGCTAATTCGCTGAGGCTGTAATTCTTATCAGGAACAACTACACCTGTGTAAGATTGACTTGGTGTTGAGTTTGTAGCAACAAACATCATCAGCAATGGATTTGCAGCAGGTTGAGCACTTGCAACCTTAGTTCCTGCAGTTGGCACATCCTTAAGTGCAGTTGCAACCGCATGAAGTGCTTGTGCATTAGGACCGAAATCACTAGTGTCAGGAGTTGTTGGAACACTAGTCAATGCGTTATCGGCATTGTAAGTAGTGGCAAATCCGTTGTTCAAATCATCATTTGCACCTAATGTCTTGTTAAGAGTTTCCAGATCACTAGTAACTTGGGCTTTGTATTCATCCTTTGTAAGGATTTGTGAGTTACCTTTTTGAGTACCGTTAACAGTGAAAGTAAGATCGTTAAGAGAATTCTTGTTATAAGAATCACTCATGATCTTAGTCTTAGCAGTAGCATCCTTAGTAACAATCAAAATTGGTGCATTACTTCTGTAACCAAACATCTTAGTTACATTAGTTCCGTCATTAATAGTGAAATTGTCACCAGAGATGTTCAACGTGTTCAATGCGTTTGAACCCAAGAACATGTTAGTCATGTTTGAAACCTTATTAGTGTTGAAGTTTGAAAGGTCCAACGATTTAAGGTTTGTGAGGTTTTGGAACATGGCTGTCATGTTTGTGGCCTTAGATGTGTCAAATGCTCCGCCCAAGTTAAGGTAAGTTAATGAATTGTCATTAGCAAACATGTGGTTCATGGCAGTTGCATTTGAAGTGTTCCATGTGGAAAGATCCAATGATTCAAGGGCTGTATCATTTTGGAAAAGTCCTGCTAATGAGTTAATTCCAGTAAGATCCCAACCTTTAACAGAAAGAGTCTTCAATTGATCCATTCCACGGAGCATCGAGGTCATTTCGGTTGCTGTTTTGGTTACTAAATTGTCCAAGTTCATATCTTTAATATGAGCAAATTCAAACATGTTACTAAAGTAAGTAACCTTTTTAGTATTCCAACCAGAAAGATCTAATTTTTCGATGTTTGCACCTCTAAACATAGATCTCATATCGGTGATATTGTAAGTTTGTAATCTTGACAGATCCAAAACCTTTAAGGATGGATTGTAATCCAACTTTTCATTACCACTTGCATCCTTAGTCGATGCATTCTTTGTTCCGAATACACCAGACCAATCACTGTCTCTAGCAATAATGGTTTGTGAAGGGTCAGTGTTAGAAATTGTGATAGAAGTGGCACCCTTACCAACTGCCTCTCTCAAGCTTGAAGCGTCGATGTAGACGGGTTTTGTATTATCCATTTCAAACTTTACATAGATTGAACCAGTAATAATCCCAGCATTTACAAAATCAGTGGCTGTTGGAATCACCACATTCATATCGCTTCCGACATATGATATTAGTTGTGGATTACCCTTAGTATCACTATAAAATTTCCAATTAAAGGATCCTGATACTGGAGTAAACGATCCGGTGGTGAAAGAACCCATATCTGTGTAATCAGAATCTGGTGTAAAAGTCTTATAGTACTTGCCATCAGAATCCGTATAACTGTATCTAGTATTGCAAAGTCCAGCCAAAGTTCGTAATGCTTGTGCTTTAGGTCCAAAATCAGAGTTATCAGGAGTAGTAACTACTGTACCCAAATCAAACAAGTTATAGTACTTAGTCGCAAAACTATTGTACGTCTGATTTGGATTGTTCATAATCTTCTGAACAGTCTTCAAATCCTTAGCAACTTGTTCCTTATATTCCTCGGTAGTTAAAAGTTGCGGAGTTCGAACTCCAACATTAGTGCTCATAGCATCCAAAGAAAATGCCCTATAAGGGTCATTAACTTTTGCATTCAGCGTTGAGAGCTGGCTACTAATCTTTGCCTTTTCAGTAGCATCTTTAACTACCACAAGTACAGGTGTTGTGTTTGTGAACATGCCGGTTGTAGCGTCAGTACCACTTGGCAGTACAAAGTTTTGACCAGAGATATTAATAGTAGTCAATCCAGTGTGTTGGAACATAGAATTCATTGTAGTAACTTTTCTAGTGTCCCAGTTAGCGATATTCAAGGACTTAAGCTTTGTTGTATCCCAGAAAGTTTGCGTCATTGAAATAACGTCACTAGTATCCCAACTACTTAAATCAAGTGATGAAAGACCAGTACCGGCAAAAGTTCCTTGTAAGCTGGTTGGCTTTTGTACATTATTTACTCCGCCAAGTTCGGTTAAGTTAGAAGTGTTTTGGAGCATAGCAGACATATCACCATTAACGTTTTGAGGAAGGTTAATGGTAGATGCCTTAGAGCCCAAGAACATACCCTTAAAGTCTTTGTTGCCTGACATGTTCCAGGTACTTACATCAATTGTTGGAACATCCAAATCTTCAAACGCATATTCAGCATCAGTTACTTGGGTCGTATCCCAGTCAGAAACGTTAAGAGAATCTAACTTCATTCCAGTTTGAGATCCTTCATTGTAGAAGGCATAGTGAAGATCTGTTACTTGATCCTTCAAGTTAGAAAGGTCAAGATTCTTCAATGCGGAAAGTCCGCTGAATGCTGGAGCAAAAAGGTTTCGGTATGAAGTTAATCCGAATTTAGCGCCAGATAACGAAAGGTCTGTCAAGCTAGTAAGACCACCTTCGCCGAAGAAACTGTTAAGCGTTTCTGCAGGTGTGCTATTGCTACTTGCCTTGATCAAGTTACTAAAGTCCCAACCATTCAACTTAAGGCTAGCTAAATTAGTCATGCCTTCGAACATACCGTTAGCGTCACTCAAGCTTGAGAGGTTCCAGTTTGAAAGATCAAGACTTGTAAGTGATGTATCTCGTTGGAACATGTATGATAACGCACTAACATTGCTCAAATTCCATCCGGCCAAATTAAGGGTAGACAAGTTTGACATTTCAGCAAACATTTCCAGCATAAAAGTAACGTTAGACGTGTTCCACTTATGCAAATCAAGACTGGTTAAACTAGTTCCCGCAAACATACCAATCATAGACTTTACGGAAGAAGTGTTGATGTCTTCAATACCAGTAATATTTGTTAACGCACCATCGTATCTAAACATTCCAGAGAAGTCGGTTACTTTGCTAGTATCCCACCCACTAATATTCACGTCTGTCAGTGCATTATCATAAGCAAACATTTTATACATACTTTTGACATTAGAAGTGTCTAACCTGCTTAAATTAACTGACTTAAGAGTTGAATTATATGTAACTGGAACTTCATTTGATGAAGACAATGCTAAATTCCAATTATCTCCAGATGCAACAACTTTTTGATTAGGATTGGTGTCAGAAATCTTAATGGAAGTTGCGCCATTAGTAACAAGGCTCTTCATTACAGATGCAGAGATAGAAACAGTAGAACTATCGTTAATCCCATTCACATTTGCTTTCTTAAAATCATCAAGAGTTGGGATCTTGACATCCATACCAGAACCAACGTAAGAGTTTAGCGTAATGTTGCCATCGTTACCTACAGTGAATGTCCAGTCCATAACAACAGCTTGAGCATTGTATGTACCGGTTACTACTTGTAATGGCGTGGTGTAATTACCAGCAGCTGTAATGCTATTAAGTTGCTTGCCATTAGAACCAGTCAATTTAGTCAATCCAGCCAAAACGTGTAAAGCCTGAGCACTTGGGCCCAAGTTGGTTGCTTCAGTAGTTGTTGGCACTGAAGCCAAATTCATACTGGTGTAGTATCCGTTCACCAAGTCGTATGCAGCACCGTTTTTATTATTTGCAAGATAATCAGAAACAGTTTGCTTATCGGTTGTTACTTGTGAGGTGTATTGAGCAGTAGTTAATATCTGTGGAGTAGTAATTCTGCTTGTATTTGCACCATTAACAGTTGCTGATACATCATAGAAACTTCTGCTGATCGCAGCTTTTTGAGTATCATTGTCAACAATAATCAAAACTGGTGATGGTGCATCCATGCCGAGCATAGTTGGATCAAACTGGGATCCATTTGCAAAAACCGTTTGAACACCAGAACCAGTTATGGCTCGAGCGTATCGTTTGGAATCACCCAACTTATTATTGTTCCAACTCCGCAAGTCTAAGAACTTCAATGACTTTGTGTCTCCGAACATCTGATACATGCTTGTTACGTTATTAACTAACCAGTCGGAAACATCAAGCGTCGTTAAAGCGGATGCGCCAGAAAACATCCAAGACATATCAGTTACGTTAATAGTATTCCAATTCTTAACGGAAATTTCGCTTAAAGAAGTTGTTCCAAAAAATATACCTGACATGTTAGTAACATTACCAGTTTTCCAACCAGATACATTCAAGGAGGTCAATGATGACATCCCAGAAAACACCCGACTCATATTGGTTACGTTGCTAGTGTTCCAACCAGATACATCAAGGGAGGTCAATGATGACGCGTCAGCAAACATCCAAGACATATCAGCAACTTTGCCGGTGTACCACTTAGATACATCTAAAGTTGTTAGTGATTTATCACCATTAAACATGGAACTCATATTGGTTACGTTGCTAGTGTTCCATCCAGATACATTCAAGGAGGTCAATGATGACATTTTAGAAAACATCTGTCTCATATTAGTTACGTTGCTAGTGTTCCACCCAGATACATTCAAGGATGTCAATGATGACATTCCATAAAACACACTAGACATATCAGTAACCTTGCCGGTGTCCCACCTAGATACATCAAAGGATGTCAGTGATGACAAGTATTGAAACATACTAGACATATCAGTAACGTTGGCAGTATTCCACTTAGATACATCTAAAGTTGTTAGTAATTTATCACCTTGAAACAAGTAACTCATATTAGTTACATTTCTGGTGTCCCACTTAGATACATCCAAGGACGTCAATGATGACATTCCACCAAACATACTAAACATGCTAGTCACATTAGCTGTGTTCCATCCAGATACATTCAAGGATGTCAATGATGACATTTTAGAAAACATACTAGTCATATCAGTAACTTTGCTTGTGTTCCAATTAGATACATCTAAAGTTGTTAGTAATTTATCATTTTGAAACATGTAACTCATATCGGTTACATTTCTGGTGTCCCACTTAGATACATCTAGAGTTGTTAGTGACCAACTATCATTAAACATCCAAGACATATCAGTAACTTTGCTTGTATTCCACCTAGATACATCCAAGTTTGTTAATGTGCGTGCACCATAAAACATACCATACATATCAGTTACGTTTCCTGTGTTCCAGCCAGATACATCTATACTCTTTAAGTCTCCATAAACTCCTGCAAAACTGAACATGGATCTCATATTAGTCACGTTTGCGGTATTCCATGAAGAAATATTTAATGTAGTCAGGGCAACATCACGTCTAAACATATACCTCATTGAAGTTATATTTTTTGTATCTAATCTATTTAAATCAACTGTTTTTAAAGTATTATTACCTTCTGTGACTGATCCCGTAGATAAAGCATCAGACCAATCAGCATCACTTGCTGTTACTTTTTCGCTTGAAGTTGTATTCGAAATAGAAATTGATACTGCTCCAGCCCTTACCACACTTTTCATTACTGAAGCGGAAATGTTAACTGAAGCGGCTGAAGATACACCAGCTTTTCTAAAGTCACTAGCAGTAGGAATAACAACATTAGCCTTGTCGCCTGAATATGAATTCAAAGTGACTGTTGAGCCGTTAACACTGTATGACCAACCCATAACATTTGAGGAATCGTTAGTCGCTGCCAAATTAACCAGCACACCAGTGGCTAAGGCGTTTTCCCCAGACTTTTGAACGTCTAGCTTGGTGGTGTTGAGGGTTTCAGTAGCTGCGGTATTAGCGTTAGCTGCCTTGACATCGATGTCAGCATCCCCGTCCGCTACCTTTGCAGTTTGCTTTTGTGCATCGGTGTCTTGAGAAGCAGAAACAGCGGTGCTTGAACTGGAAGCATCGCTCTTTTGGCTAGATTCAGTTGTAGTGTCAGTGCTGCTAGTTGATGATTGAGCATCGCTAGTAGCAGTTTCGCTAGTGGCTGCGCTCTTTTGGGTGTCAGAAGCAGTGGTGCTAGTAGCGTCACTGGTCTGAGTGGCAGAAGAGCTGTCACTGGCTTGGTCAGTCGAACTCGAAGATAGAGTGACTGCCTTCTTTTGTAAATCATCATCAGAGTTGGATGAACTGCTGTTTGCCGTTTCCGGTGTAACAGAAGTGTCCGCCTTTACATGATGAGATCCAGAAGACATGAAGAAAGTAGTTGAAAGCAGCACAGAGGCCACCCCCACTGAGAACTTTCTCAAACCAAAGTGCTGTCTTTGATCGCACTCTTTTCGTTCACGCATCTGTTTATTATTCTTGGAATATCGCATAATAACCTCCCATAGTAATGCGTTTTAATTTAAATCTCTTAAGATTTTATTATGTTTTAAAGTTTATTTGAAGAATATTTTAATTTTTTGTTAAGAGCATTATAGGGGAAAACCACGTTAATAAGGCTCGCCGTTTTTTTTGCACGTTTTTCTATTAATCAGATTATAATTTCCTATTGTGTTTATATTTATTATTTTATATTTTTATCGTTCAATTCATATTTTGTAAGCGCATTACTCGCAGTGTTGATACATTTATATGTAACTTCAAGTTTTTAAAAACCTTGTTAATTTTCACCATTTTTGTAAATATTCAAAAAGTTTAATATTTATACGGAAATCATTGGATAATATGCATTTTTCAGTATATTTTTGCAATTATTCCAAAATAAGCAAAATTCGTGATTTCACGAAAAGTGCCTTTTCATTTATCACTTGATAAGTAAAATCGCTAAAAACAAGGAAATTTATATAAAAATAGCACCAACCACAATGGCTGATGCTATTTGGGTATTGAAATTTACCAACCGATTTTACCGGCATCTTCAGGAAGCTGAACTTCTCCCTTTTCCGCGGCAGTCAAGGCATCATCGAGCACGTCGAAGGCCTTGTCGAGTTGGTCGCGTGTGATGACCAATGGTGGCTGGAACCGAAGAATGTTACCACACAGTGTGATCATTACGACACCGTGTTGGAATGCATAATAGATAACGTCTGTAGCAAACTTTGGATCGGCTTCCTTGGTCTCGGGATCCTTGACGAGTTCGATCCCACCGTTTAGCCCCCACATCCGAATGTCACCAATGCGTGGGTGCTTCTTTTGGAGTTCTTCAAATTTTTGTTTGGCGTATTCCCCGCCACGTGCAGATTTTTCAACCAATCCCTCTTCTTCGATCATATCGAGGGTAGCCAATGACGCTGCACAACAGACGGGGTTAGCGGCGGTCGTAAATACGTTAGCCGGTGCTTCGAGGCTTTCCATGATTTCCTTTTTTCCAACCACAGCAGAAAGTGGCATACCACCGGCGATAGACTTACCGACAGAGATCATGTCTGGCTCGATGTCCTTGTACTGCTCGATCCCCCACATCTTCCCGGTTCGGCCGAGACCCTGGTTGACCTCATCGACTGCAAACAAGATGCCGTGATCCTTACAGAACTTGTATACGAGCTGCATGTACTCTTCCGGTGCCTTGACGATCCCACCATCCCCTTGAATTGGCTCGATCAATACACAGGCGACTTCATCTGCAGGCAGGTATGTTTGGAATGGTTGCTTAAACATCTCGAAGTAGCGGACTGCAACATCGTGTTCACTCTCTCCAGGCAAACGACGGTACAGATCAGGGAATGGCACGTGGACGACACCTGGCAACAATGGCCCCATCTTCCGCGTCATGTTCAGGCTAGTCCCGGACAAACTCATGGAACCGTATGTGGAACCGTGGTAGGAACCCATGTATGACACGATGTACTGACGACCGGTATAGCCACGGGCAAATTTAATGATCGCGTCATTGGCATCGGAGCCAGACAGACCGAAACTCACCAATTTCTCAGAATCTCCTGGTGCGAGCTCTGCCAAGCGCTTGGCGAGTTCGATTGATGGTGTGTGGTGAAAGTAGGCAGGAGTGTAGTGAATCAACTTCTTCGCCTGCTCAGTGATGGCATCGACGACCTTCTTAGGTGAATGTCCGACATTGATAGCGGACGCAGAAGCCAAGAGGTCGATGTATTCGTTGCCGTCTACGTCATACAGCATTGCGCCTTCCCCACGGTCGATCACAAGATTAAAATAATCAATCCGTGTACAGTCAGCTCGGTACTTATTTTCTTCTTTGATCAATGCATTGGCCTTATCAAGTTTTTGCATACGTTGCACTCCCTGTTCTTTAAAAATATTAGATTTATTCTAACGTAATTTTAATGTTAGTGCAATCGTTTATCATCAGAAATTAAAAAAGAGCCAAAGCCCGCAGACTTTAGCCCTCCTGATCAAGGTTAATAAATGTACTGTAACGCATGTACTTGTAGTGTACACGCAGGCTGGAGACTTCAAATGGTGTCCCATCGTCTAAAAAGAAGACCCCGTCCATCAGTCCCACCGGCTCATTCGGCGTCAACTTCAACAGATCCTGGTCATCCTGAGTAGAAGGTGACACGCTGATCGTGGAGAAGGACTTAGTGACCCGCTTACCCATCTTGTCTTCGAGGTAGTTGAAAATTGAGCTGTTCACTACCTCTGGCGTCAGGGTTGGCACTAACTTAATTGGGATAAAACCGGTCTCGATCATAAATGGTTGGTCGTCTATTAAACGCAGCCGTTTGATTTGGTAGACAAAATCGGTATCATTAAGAAAGAGTTCTTCTTGGATATCGGCACCGGCCGGAACGACTTGGTAATCAAGCAGCTTGATACTCTGCTTCTTACCGTCCGTCTGAAAACTGTCGGTCACACCAAGATTACTACCTTCGTAATTGAAGAGTGACTGATTCTTCAGGTAGATCGGGTTGATAAATGTCCCAGAACCGCGCTTTTTGAAGATGATTCCCTGCTGAGCAAGGATCCCCAGTGCCCGCTTGATTGAGCTACGACTGACCGCATAAGCCTCAGATAAGCTTCTCTCATCGGGCAAGCGCATCCCGTCGTACTGGTTATTTAAGATTTTTTCTTTTATATCGCGCATCACCGAGCGATATACTAGGTCTGCCATATCGTAAGCACCTCAGATTTATATTCGACACAATAACATACATTTCTAGTATACCAAACCTATTTTAAATTGGTATCTTTATTCTAAAATATTGGTCCGTTCCACTAGGCAAAAAGGGAGTTTGATTATGAGTAAGAAGAAAAGCAAATTGAAAAAGACACAGGTAGAACAGATTCTCGATAAGAATGACATCCCCTACCAACAGGCGGAATTTCTCACTGTCCAAGATGGCGATGTCCGCTCAATGAAGGTAGACCACTCTGGCGTCGACGAACACACAATCTACAAGACGCTGGTGCTGACTGGTAACGTAACTGGCCCCGTCGTCGGTGTACTGCCAATCGACTGCCACCTGGACGAAAAGAAGCTCGCCAAGGTCTCCGGCAACAAGAAAGTTAACATGGTTCCGCTCAAGGACCTCCTGAAAACGACTGGTTACGTCCATGGTGCCAATACTCCAGTGGGCATCTATGAGAAGTTCCAATACCCCATCTACATTGATGAATCCGCCCGCGAACAGGGTGAAATCTATGTCTCATCAGGAAAAGTTGGCCGTTCTGTGAAACTCAACGCCGAGGATCTCGCCAAGTTGGTACACGCAGAATTCAGTGACCTGCAACAGGCGAATTACGAAGGATAGAAAAAGGTTCCCACTGTGGAGCCTTTTTTCTGGATTTAATTGACCCGCACGGCGAAAAGGAATTACACTATATATGTTTTTATAATTGCACCAAGAGAAAGGGTCTGAAAAATTATGAAGAAGAAGTTATCCGCATGTACCACTGTCCTCGTCGGTAAAGACGCTACGATCGATGGTTCTACCATGGCCGCTAGAAATGACGATACGGTTGCCCCAATCAACCCCGTCCGACTGGTAGTCTACCCCGCATACCACAACCACCCTAACCAAGTGAAGTCCTACTTAAACAAGTGTGTGGTTGATCGTCCCGCTGATGGCTACTCCTACCAAGGTAACCCCAACGTCGACTACAAGAAGGAAGGGATCTACGACGAAAGTGGATTCAACTCCGAAAATGTCGGTATGAGTGCGACGGAAAGTGTCTACGCTAACGAACGAGTACTTGCTTGCGACCCGCTCAACACTGAATCAGGCATTAACGAAGACTTAATCGTTGCGATCACGCTGCCATTCATCAACAGCGCCAAAGAAGGGGTGTCATACCTCGGTGAATTGGTGAAAAAATATGGTTCAGCTGAAGGAAACGGTGTAATTTTCTCAGACAAAAATGACGTCTGGTACATGGAAATCGTCACCGGTCACCACTGGGTCGCTCAACGCATCCCCGACGACGCATATGCCGTAACCGGTAACCGGATCGCCATCCAAGACGTGGACTTCGATGATCCTGCCAACTTCATGTGGTCAGACGGCATCCAAGAATTCGTTGCCGACAACCACCTGAACCCGGACAAGGAAGGCTGGAATTTCCGTCACATCTTCGGTACCGCCAACGTCTTTGACCAACACTACAACACGCCACGTCAATGGTACGGTCACAAGGTCTTGAACCCCGATATCGAGATGGATCCACTGGACTACGATCTTCCATTCATCATGCGCAGTAACCGCAAGCTGGCCTTAGAAGACGTAGAAGAAGTCCTCTCCAGCCACTACCAAGGCACTGTCTACGATCCTCTGGGCAAGGGAACGGACGAAGAAAAGCATCTCTTCCGTCCAATCTCACTCAACCGGACCCAAAATTCCCACGTCCTGCAAGTGCGCAATGACCTCCCCGAAGCATCCTCTGCTATTATGTGGCTCTGCCTCGGTGTGCCAACCTTCACTCCATACATTCCATTCTTCGCCCAAGCCAGCGACATCGAAGCTAGCTACCGCGAAACTCCAATGGAAATGAACATGGACCTGAAGAGCGCCTACTGGATGTACCGTTCACTCTCCATGCTGGTGGAATCCTACCACTCTGAATTCCTCCAACCTGACCTCGACTACTTAAAGGCCGGCCGTGAATACCTCTACCGCTGGGTCAACGAAATCGCCCCACAAGTCGAAGGTAAGTCAGACTCCGAAGTTGACGCCTTCCTCAGTGCAGAAAGCCACAAGATGATTGCGGAAATGACTGCACGGACGAAGAAGCTGATGGCGGAACTGTTTATGAGTGGGATGGGGTTATCCCGTCTTACCTTCAAGATGGATAAGAACTTGTAATAGAGTGTGCGGCGTCCCTGGCAAGGCGGTTGAAGCCAAAGTGTGACGCGCCCTATAGAATGCGGCTGGCGTAACTGGGAAAAATTCGTTATCGCTGAAAGCGGTGGCGGATTTTTGTCGTTACGCTCTAGCATTCAAGTTCGCGGAGCACGTCTATCAAAACCAACATAACAGTAAAAAGTTCCAAACACTCTATGTAAAGTGGCTAGTCTAACGATGGAAAGTCGTTATCGCTGAAAGCGATGGCGAGCTTTTCGAGTTAGACTCTAGCCTTGCGGTACGCCAAACACGTTTCGGCTCTTTTGAGAAAAGAACCAAAAGTGCAACTTGCACTTATTAAGATGGTGAAACTGATATTTATAAACCAAAGTAACAGTCGAGCCACCTCAAACTAATTCCACAGAAAAAAGCTTCCCCCACCAGGGAAGCTTTTTTCTATACCATATTCGATTAAAGCTTATAAAGCGACATACTTACACTGACACTTTACTTACTTTGTTTGTAATCTTGGTAGTATTCCTCCACTAAGTCCACAATTGCTTCCGCCAACTTCCTATACTCATCCTTTTCCAGGTTTGCCAAAGAGACGCGGACGTTACCTTCTTCAGCGCCGAACGCTTTGGCATCCATAAGTACGGCACCGAATTCCATAGCGAGGCGGTAGGTAAAGTCGAGGTAGTTGTAGTGATTGCGGAAGTACTCGCTGAAGTCTTCGCCACGACGCTGTTTCATCAGGTCGTAGATGTCGACGAGTGTGTAGTAACGGGTGTTTTCCGGGGATTCATCAGGCTTGATGCCGAGACTGTTCCAGAATTCGTGGTAGCGGTCGTCAACGATTTGGCGTGAGAGCTTAACATAATCATTTTCTCCGTCGTCCTTGATATTAGACAGAGCGAACATGTCCATCATGATTTGTTGCGGAGAAGAAAGTCCGGCAGTGTGGTAGAGCCCAATTGCACGACTATCTGCCACCATCCGGTCAATAAACTTCATCTTCTCTGGTTCAGGCACAACGATGGAGTAGCGCCGTTCGTCCAATTCCTTAAGTCGACGGTTCATTGAATTTTCGTGAATAATCCGGTCGCAGACATTTTCACTGTGCATTGCGACCACACCGAGACGCTGGCCGGTAGCTCCGTAAAGCTTGGAGAATGAGTAGACCAGGATGGTGTTGTGCGGTGCAACGGCGAAAATGGACTTGTAGTTGGTCGAGAATGTTCCGTAAACGTCGTCGGTGATGATGACGAGGTCGGGATTGGCTTCGATGACTTCCTTGAACTTCTCAAGTTTGTCCGGAGTGAAAGCACGGGCGGTCGGATTAGTTGGGTTGACCGCGAAGAATGCCTTCACCTTAGGATCCTTAAGCTTCTCGAACTGCTCATCGGTCATCTGCCAGTCATTTTCCCGCTTGGTTTCGACCGTCTCAATATTGAGGTTGTATTCACGCAGTTCGGGGATTTGCAGGTATGGGGTAAAGATAGATGAGTTGATCACCACTGTATCGCCCGGGTACAGGACGTGTGCGTAATTAAGTTCTTGGAAAATGTATACCATGGCAGCCGTCCCACCTTCTGTAGGGAAGATATCGACATCATCGCCCATATCGACATCCTTGAAGCAGGTCTTTTGCAGGTATTTTCGCAGGATCCGTTCTGTGTAATGCAGGCAGCGTGGTGGAAATGGATAGTGGTCACCCACCGCACCATCGATCAGTTCATGGATAAAGAGGTCCTTGTGCGCAACGTGGATTTTTTCGATCGCTGTTTCAATAGCTTCACGCAGAAATACATCAGCACGTGAGTCACCTAACTTCGACATCAGGCGGTCGTATAGCCCATCAGACTCGATGTATCCACCCATCCCCCGTTCGTCAGAGAATGTCCGTTCCGCTTCTTCCACACCCAATTCCATTAAGCGCGCAAACGCCAGCCGCGCAGTCGTCGCAATCCAATTGGGGTTACCACGCCCACCGTTAACCACATCATTGCCTCGCAAATTCTTCGCAGCATAGCGGTTAAAGATGGCCGCAACTTCAAAGTTCGAAAGCTTATCCAGCTTCCCCACATTTGCGCCGTCTACACGCTTGAAAATGTCTAAATCGCTACTCATAAAAGGAAAATCCCCCAATTCATCAGTTCGTGTGTTGGAAAATATTATAACACCTGAGAATATTTATATAAGGTGATTTTGAAAAAAGTGCGCCTTACTATGCATGAAGCACGTTTATGCTGTGTAGCAGTATAAAGCCTGACATTTAACAACTATTTACATCGAAAAATCCGCTATCGCAATCTGCAATAACGGATTTATCTTACTTAACGGTTGTAGCATTTTTATCCATACCCTTAACCAAGTTCGTTACCTTCAACTTTGCCAGCACTGCTTCCACCGCCAGTCCTACCAACTCATCGTCTTCAGACTTTGACTCGATGGCATCCCCGGCCAGCTTGGCGTTGATGATTTCAACGAAGCGGTCATAGCTTTGTTGTGGATAGGCGCCGACAGTGACTTGGGCGATGCCGGCACGGATTTGGTCGATGGAGAAGCTGGTCTTGAAGAAGCTGATCAAAAGCAGGTCGACAAGTTGATTGACAGCGTATTGCTTCTTGACGGGTGCTTGGATGAACTTCTTTTTGACATAATTATTGACCATGGACTTAGTGAGCGGTTCGACACCGAGTCCCTGAAGCTGGTCATTGACGATCGTGACTACTTGGTCGATGTACAGGCCAAGAGTTGGCAGTTCCTTCCATTGCGGGAATTTAATCTCGGATAGCTTGCTGTGCCATGTAGTGTATTGCTTGTTGGTAATCATAATCCAGCCTCCTATTCTTTAGTGGAAACCCCGATCGACTTGCCATTGTAGCGGTCGGATTGAAGGACTTTGGTAATCACGTCGGCCAGAGCGGAATCACTGACGCCGGTACCAGTCAAGGGTTGGCCCTCGTCGGTGATGGTGGCGTGAGAATTATCAGTCGCAGGTAGCGCGCGGATGATGGTGTATGGTAGTTCAAATTCATCGACCATCTTGATGGCATATTGGTGGGCCCACAGATACTCTTGTGCCTTCTTGCCATACCACTGATTCAGGCTGGCTTCATCGGCATCATCTGCAGTCCCAGCCATCGACAGCATCACGATTTTGCGTGGCAAGAAGATGGACTGATCGATGAGTTTAGCGAGCTCAAGAACTTGTTCGTCGACGGGATCACTCAGCAATGGCAGCCAACATAACTGGTCACCCTGCTGAAATTCGATTTTAAAACTCGTCATCGCAACTGCGTCAGGCATCTGCTTCATAATCATCTGACTCAGTTGGTCGTGGCGACGGCTAACAATCACTGTCCTACCCATGCGACCACTCCTTTTACCCTTATTCTAGTAGGCCATCAATTCATCATCAACTGTTGCGTCTTCAATTCGAACGTCGGTAATTGTGCTTTGTTCGAGCAGTGGCAACAAGGCTTGGATGTTACCAGCGAAAAGCAGACGGGTACGGTTTTCGGATTCTTCCAAAATGTGGGCACCCATGTTGATAGCGGCGTCGACAGGAAGGCCGGTACCAGTGATAGTAACGGTGCAATCGATAGTGTCATTCATGCTGATATCACGAGCAGAAGTCAGGTGATTGCCACTGAAGTAGTAAATGGTGTTTGCGTATCGCATCATAGTTGAGATGTCACGACTGGAGAAGAAGACAACTGAATCAGTCTTTTGAGCGTAATCTTTTATCAGGCCCGCGATAACTTCACGTGAGCTATCAGTCAATTGGTCAAGCGCGTCAGCCAACAAAACAACCGGGCGACGCATTGCCAAGAGTGCGACAATCTTGAGTTCTTCGCGTTGGGAAACAGTCATGTCAGAGATCCGGTCGTCGTACTTGATACCAAGTGAAACAAGAAGTTGGAGAGTTTGCTTAACATCTAAAGCACCCTCAACCTTCTTAATCGCATGTGTGATCGCCTTTTCAACGGTCTTCCCCTTTAATTGCATCATGTTGTATACAGCCAGGTACTTTTCAGGGTGACGCTTAAAGTTGGCGGTATCCTGTCTGTTAATTTGGGCAGAACCTTCCACGATATTACCGACACTGAGCAGTAATTGTTCTAATGCCAAAACCGGACCATCGTCTTCACTGCAGATCGCAACTACCTTAGGAGCAAGGATCTCCATGGACACGTCTTCCAAGTGATCTCCACTCTTTGCATCAAACGTTACATTGTTCAAAACCACGCTACTCAAAATCAATTCCTCCACGTAAATTACTATAGTGAATTAATTTTATCATTTTTTGTCATGCATTAAGTACAATCTTCGAAAATTTGATGAAATTATCCGAATATTTCAAGCGCGAAATTAGCCAAATTTGAGATATTGCGGTACACTTTTTAGCGAATCTATCCTATAATTGCTAGCGGATAAAGAAAAACTGATGTAAAAAGGAAGTACGCCCGATGTCTCACATTAACATTTTGTATATTTCATTAGAAGGAAACACCCGCTCATTCCTTCAACGCCTGCAATCATTTGCGGTTCAACACAAGCTGATCAATGACAGTTTCCCTGACTTGGTCTTAAAAGAAGTTGGACCACAAGACCTGCCGGCTAAGGAAACAGAGCCATTCTTCGTCTTCGTGCCTACTTACCTGACTGGTGGGAATGGTATCAACACCGGCTACACCGAAATTATGACCAACGCCCTCGGAGAATACATCGACGAAGGTGGCAACAAGGATCTGGTGATGGGGGTCGTCGGATCTGGTAACCGTAACTTCAACGAGCAATTCTGTTTGACGGCGCGCAAGTATGCCAAAGTATTCGATGCGCCATTCCTCGACTGCTACGAAATTCGTGGTACAGATGTTGATATCGAACGAATTTATGACAAGCTCCTGACCGTTTGGAAGGAACACATGAACAAATAACCACCAGGATTCGTGCGCGCACGGATCTTTTTTATTCCGCATGGGTAAAAGCTTTTATGGTATAATTATCGAACTCACTTTATTTTTAGAAAGGCTGAATTTTTTGGAAAACGTAAAAAAGCATAGTTCATTATTGATGCTTGGATTGGTTTTGCTGGGGGTCTGCATGCGTATGCCGATCACCTCAATTCCGTCAGTAATTAAAGAAATCGCTGCGACATTCCACGTTGCACCGACGAGTCTGGGGATCTTAACAACGATTCCGCTCTTATGTTTTGGACTCCTGTCATCTATCGTCTCATCAACCGCACAACGGATTGGTAACGAAATGACCCTTGCGATCGGAATGGTACTGATGTTTGTCGGATCCTACCTCCGGATCATCAACTTCCCTCTGCTGATGGTGGGAACTGTGATGGTCGGTATGGCGATCACTTGTATTAACGTCCTCTTGCCTGCCATCATCTCTGACAAGTATCCAGAAAAGATCGGTAGTGTGACCGGGTTGTACAACATGGCGATGACTCTGTTTGCTGCGATTGGAGCTTACGCGATTGCTCCAATTACCAACGCAAGTAGCTGGCAAACTGCTGTAATTGTCATCTCCGTGATTGCCCTGGTGACTACGATTGTCTGGTTGCCAAACCTCAAGTACAACGACCGTGGCGAAAGCGATAACGGTGCTGCGGACGCGGGTACCAACATGTGGAAGAAGCTCAATGCATGGTGGATGCTATTATTCTTCGGCTTCCAATGCTTCGTCTTCTACAGTATCGTCGCCTGGCTGCCTACAATGGCAATGGACGCGGGATTGAATAGCGACCAATCAAGTTTGATCGCTGGTCTACTCCAGTTGTTCGCCCTGCCATTTGCATTTGCGGTACCGGTGATTGCTTCTAAGATGAGCGACCGCCGTCCAATCTTGATCGCTGCGGGTGTGGCTTCAATGATCGGTGCTGTGATGTTACTCTTCCCGGTCGACTCATTCGTTTACTTCTGCATCGTCGCCCTGCTGATGGGTGCCGGTTCTACAACCACCTTCGTCTTAGCGATGACCCTCTTTGGTTTGAAGACTAAGAGCGTGGCTGATACGCGGAACCTGTCCGGGATGGTGCAATCTGTCGGCTACCTGATTGCGGCATTAGGACCTGTGATCGTGGGTAACTTAAACGCCCACACGCACAACTGGGTCGCAAGCTCAATCGTTATTTTTGCATCTGCCCTTCTCTTCACGATCTTCGGGATTTTGTTAGAACGGCACGAACATATCTAAATAAAAGGACCAAAGTCACTCTGGCTTTGGTCCTTATTTGTATAGGTTTTTAGGGTGTGGTTCGCCCTTAATTTCGTGTTGAACGTGGTTGAGCATATCCTCGGTCAATTCGACAATGCAGGGATCGTCGAGGATGTAGAAAATCTTGGTTCCTTTACGCCGGCGCCGAACGAGCTGGTAACGGTGCAAAATCCCCAGCTGCTTTGAGACCACGGGCTGTGACATCCCAAGCTCCTCCACAATCGTTGATACCTGCACCTCACCATCTGTGTGACGGAGAAAGTAGAGGATTTCGATCCGGCTGCTATTGCTCAAAACCTTGTAAATCTTAGCAGCTTCAGCGATTAAATCATGTCTAATTTTCATCAGGCCCTCCTATAGGTATCCAATCAGGTGAACGATCAAGTGGCTGTCGTAAAAGACGTAGAGCCCGACACCGATATAGATGACCTTCATCGTGATTTCACCGTACTTAGCGAGAAAGGAGTTGACTGTAGGAAGTGAGCCGACTTGTTTAATTAGGAAAACGACCAGGACGGCGAGGACTCCGATGAATAGCACCGCCAAGCCAAAGTTGACCAGCGATAACCCCGTCAGAACCGGCAGGAAAATTGAGAGGTTGCATCCCGCACAGACCGCTAGATAAGTGATCAGCGTGGACAGGATTGGCGAGCGGTGGTCGTGTGATTCGGCCTCGTCATCATCGTCGTGGAGTGCCATGTAGATTGGCAAAATCCCGAGCGCACCAAGCACCCACTCTGGCAAGAAGAGCGCCAGGGCCTTGCCGACCAAAAAGCTGATGGTCATTAAAAATACGACTCCGATCAAGTATCCAACTGCGACGTCACGCACCCGGTACTTCCGTAATAAGAAAATCATGATCAGGAAGAAATCCAGGTTCACGGCGATAAAAGTAAATAATAACAGTAAAAATTTCATGTTAGCCTCTCCTATATATCGAAACTGATATGTATCATATACCGAATACGAAATATATGCAATAAAACCTTTTTTCATGCGGAAATGCCGAGGATGTGAAATATTTCTCAAAAAACTTTTGCTCTAGACCAATTTTCTCATTATTCGTGCAAAGACTATCATCAAGGGATTTGTATTCAGTGTTCCATTTGACCAATTTAAAGAAACCGCTTGCTTTACTAGTGCAGACTTGTGCTTGAAAGTATATAATGGTTACGTGTGAAAAAATTCTGTTATTTCAGAAGGAGTGAACATTTTGGCTACAGAAAACAAAGCTGTTATTACATTGTTCGGTGCAACCGGTGACCTTGCTAAGCGTAAGCTCTACGTTGCCCTTTTCAAGCTCTACCAAAAGGGCTACTTAAAGGACCACTTCGCACTTCTCGGTACTTCACGTCACGAATACAGTGATCAAGAATTCCAAGAAGTTGTTCGCGAATCAATCAAGAGCGTAGAAGAAACTCGTGCAGGTGAAGCTGAAGACTTTTCAAAGCACTTCGCTTACAAGTCACACGACGTTACTAAGCCTGAACACTACACTATCTTAAAGGAACGCATTGCTGAATTAGACCAAGAATTTGGTTGTGAAGGCAACCGTCTGTTCTACATGTCAATGGCACCACAATTCTTCGGTACCATTGCTATGAACTTGAAGAAGCAAAATCTGCTCGACGAAAATGGTTTCAACCGTCTGGTAATCGAAAAGCCATTTGGTCGTGACTTTGAATCTGCAAAGCAATTGAACGACGAATTGTCCGAAACCTTTGACGAAAACCAAATCTTCCGGATTGACCACTACCTGGGTAAGGAAATGGTTCAAAACATCCAAGCTCTGCGTTTTGGTAACACCATTATCGAATCACTCTGGAACAACCGCTACATCGACAACATCCAAGTTACTCTTAGTGAAAAGCTTGGTGTCGAAGAACGTGCCGGTTACTACGACAAGTCAGGTGCCCTTCGTGATATGGTACAAAACCACATCATGCAAATCGTTGCTCAACTTGCTATGGAACAACCTGTTTCATTCACTGACACCGATGTTCGGGTAGAAAAGATCAAGGCTTTACGTAGTCTTCGTGTATACAACCCATCAGAAGCTGCTGCTAACTTTGTACGTGGCCAATACGATGCTGGTGAAGGCACTGAAGCATACCGCAACGCTGACGGTGTTGACCCAGAATCAGGTACTGAAACTTTCGTAGCTGCCAAGCTGATGTTTGACAACTACCGCTGGTCAGGTGTGCCATTCTACGTACGTACTGGTAAGAAGTTAGCCGACAAGTTTACTCGGATCGATATTGTCTTCAAGAAGCCATTAATCGACATCTTCGCTGACCCACGTAACGAAAGTGATCAATCACTTAACTCAAACGTCTTGACTATCTTTGTTGAACCTAACTCCGGTTTCGCTCTTCAATTGAACGCCAAGCGCGCAGGTCAAGGTTTCACTACCCAACCTGTTGACTTACAATACTTACAAAGTGACTCCGACAAGAAGGAATCACCAGAACCATACGAACGTCTCTTCCACGATGCTCTTGAAGGTAACCACACCAACTTTGCATCATGGGCTGAAATTGCCTACGCTTGGAAGTTTGTTGACGTCGTACGTAAGCTTTGGGATATTGAAAAGCCTCAATTCCCTAACTACATCCCAGGTTCAATGGGCCCAGCTGCCTCAGACGAACTCTTAGCTCGTGATGGCCGCAAGTGGGTTTACCGTCTGAACCACTAAAAAGAAATAAAAGGTTTTAAGTCATCTTAAAACCTTTTTTTCTTTACCTGTTTATCGTTTGCATGACCTGAAATTTCTGTTATAATAAACATTGTGAAAACTTTTACATGTATTTTTTCTTATGAGGAGAGTGACTTTAATGTCAGAGAATAAAGCACAAATCGGTGTTGTTGGTTTAGCTGTTATGGGTAAGAACCTTGCCTTAAACATCGAAAGTCGCGGTTTCACTGTTGGTGTATACAACCGTTCACGTCAACGTACTGACGAAATGGTGAAGGACCACAGTGAAAAGAAGCTTGTTCCAAGCTACACTATCGAAGACTTCGTAGCATCTCTTGAAAAGCCTCGTCGTATCTTGATGATGGTTAAGGCTGGTAAGCCAACTGATGCTGTTATCGATGAACTTCTTCCATTGCTTGACAAGGGTGACATTTTGATCGATGGTGGTAACACTAACTTCCACGACACTATGGCACGTAACGCTAAGTTGGATGAATCTGGTATCAACTTCATCGGTATGGGTGTTTCCGGTGGTGAACTTGGTGCCCTCCGCGGTCCATCCCTGATGCCAGGTGGTCAAAAGGAAGCTTACGACTTGGTTGCTCCAATCTTGACTCAAATCGCTGCTAAGGCTTCTGAAGACGGCAAGCCATGTGTATCCTACATCGGTCCTAACGGTGCAGGTCACTACGTAAAGATGGTTCACAACGGTATCGAATACGGTGATGAAGAATTAATCGACGAAAGTTACAACATCATGCGTAACGTATTGAAGATGCCTGTTGACGAAATCGCCGACACATTCGCTGAATGGAACAAGGGTGAATTATCAAGCTACCTTATCGACATCACTGCCGACATTCTTACTCGTAAGGATGACCTTGGTGACGACAAGACTAAGCCTATCGTTGACATGATCCTTGACCGTGGTGCTAACAAGGGTACTGGTAAGTGGAGTTCAGAAACTGCCCTCGATGGTGGTGCTCCACAATCAGTTATTACTGAAGCCGTTTACGCTCGTTACATCTCAATGATGAAGGAAGAACGTGTTGCCGCAAGTAAGCAATTACCTGTAGATGTTGAAGAAGCAGCTATCGACAACAAGGCTGAATTAGTAGAAAAGGTACGTCAAGCCCTCTACTTCGGTAAGGTTATGAGTTACGCTCAAGGTTTCGACCAAATGCGTATCGACTCAGAACGTTACGGTTGGGATCTTAAGATGGGTGAATTAGCCCAAATCTGGCGTGAAGGCTGCATTATCCGTGCTCAATTCCTTCAAAACATCACTGACGCCTACGACAAGAACCCTGAATTGAAGAACCTTCTTCTTGACGACTACTTCAAGGAAATCGCTAAGAAGTACCAAAAGGCTATTCGTGACATCGTTGCCCTTGCCATCAAGGCTGGTATCCCAGTACCATCATTGAGCGCAGCTATCAACTACTACGACTCATACCGTGCTGAAGTGCTTCCTGCAAACTTGCTCCAAGCACAACGTGACTACTTCGGTGCTCACACTTACGAACGTACTGACCGTCCAGGTAACTACCACTACAGCTGGTACGAAGAACAATAATTAATCGCGTTTAGCGAATCAGACGTTGGCATTTTGCCAGCGTCTTTTTTTAGTTTAAAAAACCGAAATTTTACTAGTTTTGCTGTTTACTATTTGCAAAAACTCCCCTTTATATCAGTGATTCGCGATTGATAAATGCTAGTAAAATTCACTAAATCTGACAAATTAATATGTAAAGTTTTACTAAAGCTTTATTGACTCTTTAAATGTAAGCGCTTAAACTGAAGTCAGTGATAGGAAATTATACTAGAAAAGAGGAATTGTAATGGATAGTACAAACTCTGAAAAGCACCTTGTCCGTTCACGCCTGGCCTACTCGCTGGGTGCATTCGGTCACGACGCTTTCTTCGCACTTCTCTCTACGTACTTCATCATGTACGTTACTGGTCACTTGTTCGATTCAAGCAATAAGGCTTTCGATAACAAGATGGTCGGATATGTAACTGCAATTATTATGATTTTACGGATCGTCGAATTATTGATTGACCCCTTAATCGGTAACATGATCGACCGTACGAATACTCGCTGGGGTAAGTTTAAGCCATGGGTTGTCGGCGGTGGTGCCATTTCGGCCGTTCTGCTCGCTGCCCTCTTTACTCCGCTGGGTGGTTTGAACGCATCCAACCCAATGCTGTACCTGGTTGTCTTTGCGATCATCTACATTATTATGGACGTGTTCTACTCATTCAATGACGTTGGTTTCTGGTCCATGGTTCCTGCGATGTCATTTGACTCACACGAACGGGACAAGATAGCTACCTTCGCCCGTGTTGGTTCAACAATCGGTGGTAACATCATCGGTTTCGTGATCATGCCAACAGTGCTCTTCTTCTCTGTGAAGCAAAATGGTGGTACCGGTGATGACCGTGGTTGGTTTATCTTCGCAGCAATCATCGCAGCAATCTCCGCAATTACCGCGATCGGTGTTGGTATGTTTACCCACGAACAAAAGTCACTTTTGCGGGAAAACAAAGAAGAAACCAAGTTCAAGGACGTTATGAAGATCCTGGTCAAGAACGATCAATTGCTTGCGATTGCGATGTCTTACCTCTTCTTCACGACTGGTCAAACTCTCTTGAACAGTTTTGAACTCTACTACTTCACTTACGTACTCGGTGACTCCAAGGCCTTCTCCATCCTGGGTGGTCTGAACACTGTAATCGGTGTGATTTCCGTGTTTGCATTCCCACTCTTCTCTGGAAAGATTGGTCGTCACAAGCTCTTCTACGGTGCCGCTACTCTCGAAGTGATCGGTGCCTTAGTCTTCGCCTTTGCGGGCAAGTCACTTGCAACCGTATTGCTTGGTGCCGAACTGTTCTTCATCCCACAACCAATCATCTTCCTGGTTGTTTTGATGACCATCACTGACTCTGTGGAATACGGACAATTGAAGCTTGGTCACCGGGACGAATCACTCACTCTGTCAATCCGTCCACTGCTCGATAAGTTCGGTGGTGCTGTGGCTAACGGTGTCGTAGGTATGGCTACCGTGGCCGCTGGTATGACTGGTGGTGCGACTGCCGCAACTGTGACTGCACATGGCGTAAGTATCTTCAAGATCTACATGTTCCTGATCCCAATCTCCTTGATCATCGTTGGTATCATTATCTTCGCACTCAAGGTTAAGTTGGACGAAAAGTCACACGCAAAGATTGTTGAAGAACTCGAAAAGACCTGGGGTAAGCAATTCAACGCTGACGAAACTCCTGTTGAAGAAGTTCCTGCCCCACAACCTGGTGTCACTGATATCCCCGCCCCAGTCGCTGGTACTGTGGTCAACCTGTCAGATGTAAGCGACCCCGCCTTTGCGGAAGGCCACATGGGACAAGGTTTTGCCATCAAACCAACTGACGGCAAGGTCTTTGCTCCATTCTCTGGTACAATCCGCGCCACCTTCTCTACTCGTCATGCGGTTGGGATGGTTTCTGACAACGGAATCACACTTCTGATCCACGTGGGTGTTGACACCGTGAAGTTACGTGGTACTGGTTTTGTCACCTACTTCACCAAGGGCCAACACATCGAAAAGGGTCAACAATTAATGGAATTCTGGGCACCAACAGTTAAGGAAGCCGGACTGGACGACACGGTAATTGTGACCGTCACGAACAGTGAAAGCTTCAATATCGAACAAGTAGCCCACGACGGCGATACAGTCACGACAAGCGACAACGTATTGACCGTAACCAAGAAAGACTAAACTAAAAAGGCAACTCATGCGTAAATGCTGAGTTGCCTTTTGTTATTTGATGAAGTATGCCGCAACGAGCTTGCTGTTAAGCTGACGCAGCATTGGATATGAAATGTTGTTGGAGAAAAAGATTAAAGTTTGGTGGGTTTCATAGTTAGAATACAGCGTTGCCGCGTAACCGCCGATAAAGCCATTTGCATGGAGACTTGGCCGTTCGAGGTAAGTCCCACCGAAGTATTTTTCTTGATTATTTGGGTCCTGCTTGTCGATGAATTCCTGAATCAACTTGTGGTTTTTCAAGAATTCCAGGTGGTAAAAACGCCAGTAGTCATTTGGCGTCATCAGGAAGTCACCGGCGCCGAGTTCTGGGGAGAGTCCGTACTTGATCGCGTCCCAGTTGTATTGGCCACCCATCGCCTCTGTAACCTGTTTTGGCTTGACCTGGGTGTAGAGCTTGGCCTTAACCCCGGCTGGCGCGAGCAGGTTCTTGGTGACGTAATGGAAGTAAGATTGTCCACTCGCCTTACTGATCACCGCTGCCAAGAGGACGTAATCGAGGTCGGTATATGACCATTTGAAGTTGCCAGTCCCCTTGATCCCCTGCATATTATATTTGAGTTGCTGTTTT
Organism: Limosilactobacillus sp.; assembly: GCA_030530845.1. Taxonomy (GTDB): domain Bacteria; phylum Bacillota; class Bacilli; order Lactobacillales; family Lactobacillaceae; genus Limosilactobacillus. The sequence continues at coordinate 9,068 of JAUMUE010000011.1, read as the reverse complement.
TCGGTCCTCAGAGGCTTTTTCAGGGCTTGCGGACCATTTACTACACCACTTGTATGTGTCATCAAACGCGACAGTGTGACGCCGTTAGAGGACGGTATTTTGGATACGTATTTTGAAATTGGGTCATCCAATGAAATTTTGTGCTTATCGGCTAATTTCATAATCGCCATCCCCGTAATCAACTTCTGGAACGACGCGATCGGAACCAAGCGGTCGGCTTTGACCACCTGCTTCTTGTCCTTGGTCTCGACGTTAGAAATCACCTGGGGCTTTTTGTTGGTACCATCCACCAGCACAATCCCATTCACCTTATTATCTTTGAGAACCTTCTTGACGTTAGCAACCTGTTGTTTGGTAGCGGCGTGTACCGAACCCGGAGTCAGGCTCGTCCCCAGCGTCACCACCAGCGTCAAGATTACCCACCATTTTCTCATTTTATATACTCCACTTCTGCAATAAAAATAGGCTGGATCACAAAACCCAGTCTATTTTCATTATATTATTAATCTTGATTTTACTTGTCAACAGCAGTACGTACAACAAGTACATCTACTTGGGCGTTACGCTTAACATATGAGGTAACAGATCCCATCACCGCACGTTGCATCCGAGACAAACCACTAGCACCGATCATGATCAGGTCGTTGTGGTGGTCTTGAACAAAATCAAAGGAGATAATTGTCTTTGGGTTACCAAGACGGATGTGAATGTCCATGTTGTCGAAGTCTTCTTCTTCCTTGGACTTCTTGAGCAAATTATCAAGGTATTCCTTGGACTTATCAACCAATTGGTAAGCAATGCTACCATCTGACATACCAGCAAAGTTGTATGCCATCGCACGGGTGTCAACCACGTTTAATACGTCAATGTGTGCACCGTTACGCTTTGCAACAAAAATCGCGCGTTGCAAAGCTAATTCTGATTCCTTTGAGCCGTCAACAGGCACTAAGATGTTTTGGTATTCTTGATCCATATCATTTGCCTCCAATGCAACTTCTCTATGGTAACTATTGTACCATTATTTCTCATGTGTAAATAGTATTTCAGAAAAAGTAAAGTTGTGTGACCTTAATTGACAATCGTATATAAATATCCTAAACTCTTGTTAATTGATTAAATCATAGTTAGGATAACGATTTCATCCTAACTGGTATGAAAGAAAAGAGGGCTGACATGGATAAAATCGACCGCAAAATCATTAATTTGCTGCAACAAAATGCTCGTGCGTCTTTGAAAGATCTCTCCAAAGAGTGTTTCATTTCCTCACCTGCCATCGCAGCACGGATCGCGAAGTTGGAAAAGTCCGGAATTATTAACGGCTACCACTCTTCAATCAACTTTGAAAAGCTTGGTTTCCACGTTCGCGCGTTCGTTCAATTGCAACTTGAACCACGTCAAAAGAAGGAATTTTATCCATACGTTGAAAGCATCCCTAATGTCGTCGAATGCAACTGCGTAACCGGCGATTATTCTGAGATCATGGAAGTAGTATTTCCATCAACCAAGGATTTAGATGACTTCATCAACGAGGTGCAACAACGCTTCGGTAAGACGAGTACACAAATCGTCTTCAGCACTAGCGTCGAACACCGTGGAATTCAATTAGATCATTCATTCGATGATGATAGTGACGAAGAATAAGAAAAGGGCTTAGCGAGAAATCTCGCTAAGCCCTTTTGATTTGCTTATTTGTGTTCACGATAGTTGTCTAAGTACTTCATGTATTGTTCACGGTCGAGTGACTTTTCGGATTCACCGATAACCAGAGTGGCAATGGAGTTACCAACAACGTTAACGGCGGTCCGTCCCATGTCGACGAAACGGTCAATTCCGGCGATGAAAGTCAAACCGGCCATTGGCACACCGATCGTGGAAACACTGGCTAAGAGGACAACGAATGAGGCACCAGGCACACCAGCCATCCCCTTACTAGTGATCATCAGCACGATCAGCAAGGTAATTTGGTGAGCGAGTGACAGGTGCAATCCGTAAGCCTGAGCCAAGAAGATAGCGGCCAGTGATTGGTAGATTGCGGAACCATCCAGGTTGAATGTGTAACCAGTTGGGATAACGAAGGACGTAATTCCCTTTTCAACCCCCATGTCTTGTGTCTTCTTCATCAGACGTGGCAGCGTGACTTCTGAACTAGCAGTCGTGAAGGCCAGGACAATTTCATCCCAAATCACGCGCATCGTCTTCCAGTAATGCAGGTGGAAGAGGCGTGCGGTAATCCCGAGGACCACGATGATAAAGATCAGCATCGTCACGTAGGTAATCAGGATGAAGTAACCCAGTGGAAGCAGTGCGCTAATCCCCATTTCAGCGATAGTCATACCGATCAGGCCGAAGACACCGATTGGAGCGAACTTCATAACCCAGTTGGTAACCTTGAACATGACTTCTGAGACACCGTTCAATACGTCGATCAGGATCTTGGCCTTTTCACCAACAGCGGCGATTCCCAGACCAAAGAGCACTGAGAACAGGATCACTGGCATCATGTCCCCATCAGACATTGACTTGAAGATGTTTGTAGGAATGATGGAGATGATCAGTGGCCAGAAACCACTATCATGAGCCGCGTGCTTTGCAGTTGACATGTATTGTGAAATGTCAGTTGCGTGGAGCTCGTGGATGTTGATGAAGGAACCTGGGTGGGTTAAGTTAGCCATCCCGATCCCCAGCAGTAAGGCAATCGTGGTCAAAATTTCGAAGTAGATCAAAGTCTTGGCCCCGATCCGCCCGAGCTTGTGAATATCCCCCATGTTTGCGATACCTACCGTCAAACAGGAAACGACAATCGGCATAACAATCATTTGAATCAGCCGAATGAAAATCGTCCCAAGGCTTTGCATTACCGTAATTGCGGACTTATTTTGGTAGAAAACAATCCCGAAGATAATACCTAAAGCCAAACCAATCATAATCTGCCAGCCCATAGACAGGCGGCCAATACGAAAACGTTTCATACTAGAATCCTTCTCCCTGTGAAATTTTCTCTGTTGAATACATTAGCACATTGTGAAAATTTTTTCATCACTTTTTAAGGCAAAAAACGAACGGAAGGTGCTCGAGACGGTCTAACCTTCACTATTTATAAATAACACCCCCTGCGACAAAATCGCCCTTTTGTTCCGGATTTTCTTGGATAAAAAGTTAGCAAGATTTATTTTGTTCTGTTTTTGTTGATGTAACAAGGTGTGTCTGGATAAATTATTTGGGACGTTTGTCGGATTTAGCTGGTAAAAATGAGCAAAAAATTTTTTGAGAAAATTATATCCGCAAGTGAATATTCACTATTTATAAATAACAGTTTATACAAAAAATACGGTGAAGTGCGAAAATCCCGCTTCACCGTATTTACTATTTAGTAGTTTGTCGCTTAATCAAATGAGTTCCCACAACCGTCTTGCGTGCGTCGGATTCTGGGTTGGCGAGTCGCTTGACCATCAATTCAACCGCAGAACGGGCCATTTCGTCAGTTGCCACATGAACAGAAGTCATGCTTGGGTAGACGTACTTAACCAGTGCAGTGTCGTTGAAACTGATCATGGCCAGTCGTTCTGGAACTTTGATCTTAGCTTCCTGGACGGCCTTGAGCGCACCGACTGCCATTGGATCGTTGGCGATGAAAATAGCGTGTGGCAGCTTGTCGCCGAGCCGTTCGATTGCTTCCTTCATCGCACGGTAGCCGGACATCGACGTGTAGTCTCCGACGAACATGTACTCAGGACGGTAGATGTCGTGCTGACGAAGATAGTTTTCAAAGTAGTAGCGACGCAGGTCCGGAACAATCTCGTTATCTGTCGTCTTTTCCGTCCCCGCCAGCATACCGATATCCTTGATACCCTCAGAAAGGAATTCGTTGATGACTGACCGAACCGCGTTTTCGAAGTCCGGAACGAGGCAGTCATAGCCGGCAGCCAGACTGTCGTAGTCCACGAAGACGATATTTTTCGTTACGTGGCGGAATTGCTCGACTTGGGAATCAGAGAATTTTCCAATCGCAATGATCCCAGTCACGTCGCCCGGAATTTCTTCCATTGAGTTTTCGTAAATTGGCACCGTCACCAGTCCCCGCTCCTGAACTGAACGTTCGATTTCCATCCGAATCGCCATGTAGTAGAGGTCATCCAGCTCTTGGCTTAATGAATACCACTGAACGACGGCGATCTTTTCCGGTTGGTTATTCTGCGTCCGCTTGTGCTTAGTATAGTTGAGACTTTCGGCGATTTGCAGGACACGTTCCCGCGTATTGACATTGACTGAGAGCGTCGTGTCGTTGTTGAGAATCCGCGATACCGTAGCGATTGACACTCCCGCCTTCTTAGCAATATCTCGTAAGGTAACAGCCATCTTCAAACCCTCCCTTCTGAATTAAAGTTGGCTTATGAACCGTTCCCAACCTGCTTGACCAGCATCATCATTCTTGAAGACACCGGCATTTTCCAGGACTTGCGCAAAGACATTGGCGAGTTCTTCTTGCATTACCGAGTCAACATTATCATCTGTAATGTCACGGGCTGCTTGGACTTCCTTGGCCCATTCGAGGTGGCTTTCGGCGATCTGGTTGTCTTGACCGAGCCAAAACTTCTTAACCTCATTCAGTTCGTCCTTGAGCCGTGCTGGCAAGATCGCACGCCCCATCACTTCGATCAGACCGATGTTTTCCTTCTTAATGTGCCACAGCTTTTCGTGGGGGTGGAAAATACCGAGTGGGTACTGGTCGTTGGTGTTGTTGTCACGGAGCACCAGGTCGAGCACGTATGCATCCCTGTCCCTGTGCATGATCGGCGTCACAGTGTGGTGGCGAGTGTCGCCGTCAAATGCCTTGATGTCGAGGCTTTCGTCGCTGTAGTGGTTCCAGACGTCGATAATGTGGGTACCGAGGTCAATCAATTGGGCAGAGTCGGTACTCTTCAAGCGGATGTCACTCATTGGCCAGTTAACCACACCTGCTTCTACGGCTGGGTATTGGTCGAAGTGCAGTGGCTTCTTGATTTCTGCCTTCATCATTGGGAATGTGTGACGGCCACCTTGGTAGTGTTCGTGTGCCAGCATGGACCCACCCACGATTGGCAGGTCGGCGTTGCTACCAACGAAGTAAGCTGGCAGTTGGTTTTCAATTTCGACCAGGTTGACCAGCGTCTGACGGTTGATCTCCATTGGTTCGTGCTTGCCGAGCAGGAAGATGCAGTGTTCGTTGAAATATGCGTATGGTGAGTACTGGAATCCCCATTCACGGCCGCCAATCATCATCCGGATAATCCGGTGGTTGCTGCGGGCAGCTTGGCCGAGGCGTCCCCGGTATCCTTCATTTTCCATACACAGCGCGCACTGAGGATACTTCTTTTGCGTATCGTGAGCAGCTGCGGCGATGGCCTTTGGATCCTTTTCCGGCTTGGAGAGGTTGATCGTGATTTCTAAGTTTCCGTACTTAGTGGCCTTGTCAAACACCACGTTCTTCTTGATCGCAGCAACCTTGACGTAATCGTTGTCGGTACAGAGCTTGTAGAACCAGTCTGTGGCTGTGCTTGGTGATTGTTGGTACTTCTCCCAGAAGAGGTGGTTGACGACGGATGGGCGTGGTGTCATCAGGTCGTAAAGTTGATCATTTAAGATTTCACGTTCCGTTACGCCGTCTTCAATCTTGCCCCGTTGTACCGCCAAGTCCACCAGTTGTGCCACAAGTGGTTGGTCGTCGTTTGCTTCGACATCTTCATCCCCGACAAAAGCACGGATTTTATTCATCACATAGGTGCGGTCAAGCGGATCAAAGGCACCGCTTGCGATGACCTTGTCCGCGTATTGTTCGATTATTTGCATATTCTCATTCTCCTCTTGTGACTCAATTACAGCTTGTGGGGGCCATCCACGATTTCGGCATCATAGAAACTAGCGTCATAGCCGATCTTTTCTTTGTATATCTTGCCGACGTTAGCCTTGAATTCTTCGGCTGCGGACTTCTTGACGATAGCAATCGCACTGCCGGCAAATCCACCACCGACCATCCGTGCTCCCAGGCATCCTGATTGTTCCCAAGCGGTTTCGGCTAAGGTATCGAGTTCCTTCCCCGTGACCTCGTAATCGTACTTAAGTGAAACATGGGAAGCATTGATCAGGCGACCCAGTTCTTCCAAATTACCGGCTTCCATAGCGTCAATCGCCCGCTTCGTCCGTTCGTTTTCACTAACCGCGTGACGTGCACGACGTATGATGGTGTCATCGTTGATCAGATAAGTGTATTGGTCGAAAGTCTTCGAGTCGATTTCACCCAACTTCTTGATGTCTAGTTTCTTGTTGAGGCGGTTAACGGCTTCGGTACATTCTTGAACCCGTTCGTTGTACTTTGATCCCGCCAGCGAGTGCGTCTTGTTAGTGCTCATGATCAGAATTTCGTAATCACCGAGCGCCAGTGGCAAGTACTTGTATTCCAGGGTGTTGCAGTCGAGGAAGATCGCGTTGTCCTTCTTCCCCATCCCTACAGCGAATTGGTCCATGATCCCGGAGTTGAGTCCGACAAAATCATTTTCGGTCTTTTGGCCCAACTTGACCAACTCGATTTGGTCGATGTCGAGGTTGAATTCTTCCTTGAGAATGTCCCCCATCAGCATTTCAATTGAGGCTGATGATGAAAGTCCGGAACCATAGGGCAGGTACCCATGGATGTAGAAGTTGAATCCGTGGTTAATTTCAAATCCCCGTTGCTTCAAGTACACCAGCATCCCTTTGAAGTAGTTGACCCACTTCTCATCCTTTGCCGTTTGAGGTTGGTCGTCGTTGATATCGAAGGTGATGATCTTACTGTTTTCTTCCTTTGCAGAATTAGCAGAGTAGATCGCTACCGTGGTGTCTTCACGAGGGCCATATACGCCGTAAGTACCAACGCTGATTGCACAAGGGAAGACGTGTCCACCGTTGTAGTCAGTGTGTTCACCAATGACATTGATCCGACCTGGTGAGAAGAACACATCCTTGGCTTCTTCGTTGAAAACGGCCTTGTATTCATCAAGAAATTGTTGCTTATCCATCATCATAACCTCCATCTCAGGTTTTTAGAGTAAACTTTTACTAAATATAATGTAGTACTGTTTACTTAATTTGTCAATAAGCGCTTTCATTCCTATTATACCGCACTTTATGGTAAATGAGACAAAAACAGTTAAGCGGCCCTATTGGCGTCAAAGTGTTAAAATAGCTTCAAAGTTGGAGGAGAAACATGACTGAATATTTACCGAAAGATTTATTGCCATTCGCCGCACGTACTGGTCGGTGGACGGTTACACAAGTACAAGACCAACCGACACTATACACGACCAACCTCGGGAGCCTGATCCGGATGGTGTGTTCAGGTAGCGATTGCGTCAACGTCTACGTCATAAGCAACGGAAATCCGAAGTGGCCGGATCAAAAATACGCCTACCGTGTCGACTCTGACATCTGGCACGAATTCTACGCCAAAGAAGGACTTGCCCATATCGAACTCCCTGACAGTGACGAGCACCTGGTCGAAGTCATCACGGCCGGAAACACCGACTTTGATGATGTCTGGTCCGGTGGCGAAGGATTTGCGCTGACCAAGGTGACGACGGACGGTGGTGAAATCAAGGCTGCCCAGCCACGGAAGCTGTTTAATTTCATTGGCGACTCCATCACGGCGGGCTGCTGGATCCGCGGAAAAGCAGCCTCAGTTTCTTATGGCGCTCAAGACACCTACTCTGCTTTGGCCTGCGACTATTTGGGCCTCGATAGTGTCCGGATTGCATATTCTGCCGCGGGTGTTTTGCGTCCCGGAACTGGTGGTGTACCCGTCGCTAGAGAATTTTTGACTAAGATCGATGACCATACACACTGGAAAGTTAACAAGCCCGATTACGTGATCGTGAACATCGGTGAAAACGACCGCAAGTTTGAAGACGACGAATTTCTCACTGCATACAGCAATTTCATCAATGAAGTTGTTGCGACCTTCCCTGACGCCGAGATCATCGTCTTATCTCCGTTTAGCCAACAATTTTCTGCGGAGATTGAACAAGTCGCAACCCAACACATGCTGGAATTTGTCGATACTACTGACTGGTGTACCTCATTCACGGACCGGGTTCATCCAGACGAAGACGGTTCAGAACAAGCGGCCAATCATTTAATCAACCACTTAAAGGGACGTTTAACAAAGTGATGTTTCACGTGAAACTTTTAACTCTGTTTCATTTAAGGTTATAATTAAGAGAAGGAGGAATCGCTAATGCAAATTACTGTTCCACTGGAAAATGGCCGACTGGCTGACGAATACGGCAAGTACGCTCCAAGTGATGCAATGCTCGCTGACCACCCAGTTAAGTCATTTCCAATCAAAATTACCGACGCACCCGAAGGCACCAAGTCTTTTGCGCTCGTCTTTATCGACTTCGACTCCACGCCAGTCTGTGGTTTTACATGGATCCACTGGTTGGCTGCCAACATCCCCGCTGACATGACGGACATCCCCGCCAACGCCAGCCGTGAGCTCGCCGATCGATTCATTCAGGGTAACAACAGCAATGCCGGACGGTTCGTCAATGGTGATTCACGGATCACACAAGGCTATGTCGGTCCCCAACCACCTGACAAGGATCACGACTATACTTTGACTGTCTACGCACTCGATAGTGAATTGGACCTGCAACCAGGTTACTGGCTCAACGAATTCTTGAAGTCTGCTCATGGTCATATTCTTGCCAAGTCAAAAGTTAAGTTGCCAAGTCGTGCATAAGGAGTGAGAGATATGGAAACAAGAATTTTCTTCAACCCAGGTGACTCTGTCGCTAACATCAACGACTACAATGAAGCCGTCCGCAAGGGTCAAATCTTTAAACGGGAACGCCACAATGATGATCTCATCATCGCCAAGGGTCCCAACGACGAAGAATACGCCATCTTCTACGCTAAAGATGCTTTACCTGCTGAACACGAAGCATCTAAACCATATGACGTTAAAAAGAAGCTGTAATTAAACAAACTCTCCGTAAAATTTTGGCTCTTTGTCAAATCGTATTGGTGAAGAGTTATAGCTACCTCCAAAATGGAGG